>LMZS01000121.1 GCA_001567085.1 Chloroflexi bacterium OLB15 | reverse complement strand
AAAAACGGGCATCGCACCAGCGCCGTCTTATTGGGCATTCAGCCGCCGGATAAGTTCCCGATTACTTTTTATCGCGATAATTGTGCCGATATTGAACTCAATATTGATGATGTTCTGGCCGCGCCGGTCAAAGATACGCGCTTATTGCTCATCAGCGGCACCGGGCTTTCAAAAGACCCCAGCCGCGCTGCAACCTTATTCGCCGCCGAAACTGCTGGCGAAGCGGGCGCTGATGTTGTGCTGGACATTGATTATCGTGTGACCGCATGGCCGGATGTGCGCGCTTTTGGCGTGACCATTCGCGCCGCGCTGCCGCTGTGCGATATTGCCATCGGCACTGAAGAAGAAATTATGGCGGCAACTGGTGCATCCAGCGGCGAAGCGGGCGTTGAACGTTTGCTGAAAGGCGTGCGTAAAGCAGTCGTCTATAAATTAGGCGCGGAAGGCAGCCGTGTTTACACGGTGGCAGGCGAAATTTATGATGCCGCGCCGTTCAAAATCCAGGTGCTAAACACGCTTGGCGCGGGTGATGCGTTTGCCAGCGGCTTTATTTATGGCTATCTAAGCGGTTGGGGATGGGCAAGAGCCGCCCGTATGGGCAACGCCACCGGCGCGATTGTCGTCACCCGTCAGGCTGCGCCAACGATATGCCCGTTGCAGATGAAGTAACTACCTTTGTTGAGCAGCATGGCGGATTCTGATCGATCATCGTGCAAGCGGCGCACAACCGTTTGCACGATGATTTATAGAATCTGGCTGAGAAACATCTTTGTGCGGGGATGCTGCGGATTATCAAACAACGCTTCGGGGGTGCCGCTTTCAACGATGCGCCCCTGATCGAAGAACAACACGCGGTCAGCCACTTCTCTGGCAAAGCCCATTTCATGGGTGACCACTACCATCGTCATGCCGCTTTTTGCCAGTTCCTGCATCACGTCCAGCACTTCTTTAATCATTTCGGGGTCAAGCGCCGAAGTTGGCTCATCAAACAGCATGATCTTCGGCTCCATCGCCAGCGCGCGGGCAATAGCCACACGCTGCTGCTGCCCGCCAGAAAGCTGGCCGGGATATTTCTCCGCCTGTTCCGGAATGCCTACGCGCTCTAACAGTTCGCGCGCTTTGGCTTCAGCTTTTTCTTTTGACCAGCGGCGCACGTTGGTTGGCGCGAGCATTACATTTTGCAGCACGGTCAGGTGCGGAAACAGGTTGAACTGCTGAAACACCATGCCAATTTCGCGGCGGATAGCGGCAATGTTACGAATATCATGCCCCATCGCGATGCCATCAACGATGATCTCGCCTTCCTGATGTTCTTCCAGGCGGTTGATACAGCGGATGAATGTGGATTTTCCGGAACCTGATGGCCCGATCACCACCACCACTTCGCGCGGGGCAACTTCTACGCTAACATCGCGTAAAACATGGTATTCACCAAACCACTTATTCACCCGCTCACAAATAATGATTGGCTCAATGCCAGCCCCAACACCCGCTGGACTCAACGTTTCTTCTGTCATCGCTCATCCGAACCTGCGTACGGCGCCTGACCCGCTGGCTTCAATGCGGCGGCTGATATACGCCATCACATAACTAAATATGAAATACACCACTGAAATGAAGATATAGGCCTCTGATTGTAAGCCTACAAATTCTGGCTGTGCGGTCACTGATTTGGCGATACCGGTAAGATCGAGCAGGCCGACCAGCGCCACCAGCGAAGTATCTTTGAACAGCGCGATACATTGCCCCACCAGCGCCGGTATCACCGCGCGTAACGCCTGCGGAAGCGTGATCAGCAGGGTAATTTGAATCCCCCCAAGCCCTAAGGCGCGGGCAGCTTCTTCCTGCCCCGGAGGGATTGACTGCAAGCCGCCGCGTACATTTTCAGCCAGATAAGCGGCGCTGAACATGGTCAGGCCAACCATCGCGCGGATCACATTTTCAACGGTTGCCAGCCCCGGATTTAAGAGCGGCACCAGAAGCTGCGCCATGAACAACACTGTGATCAGGGGAACGCCGCGCACCAGTTCGATATAAACGGTGCAAACGCCTTTAACCAGCGGCAAACTGCTGCGCCTGCCCAGCGCCAGCAAAATGCCCAGTGGGAAGGACGCGAGAATCGCGACAACGGTTAGCACACCAGTCAGCAATAAGCCGCCCCACCGGCGGGTGTCCACAACTGGCAGCAGGTTGTTGGCATGGGCGGTGGTAATTGCGTCATTGGTTACCATGGTGTTGATAATCAATGATGGCAGCGCCAGTGCCGCAACCCACAATCCCGCCGTAATGAGTATGCCTAGAATGCCTTCGCGGCGGGTAAAACGGTCGCTGCGCCCTGCGCCTTGCCGGGCAGCGATGAAGCCGATGGCGAACCAGATCGCGATTCCCAGCAGCGCTGAAAGCAGGCGGCTTCCGTGTACGCTCAGGTTGCCGATATATTCGACGGCGCGTTCAGGCGTAATCCCTTGCGACAGTGAAAATTGGGCTAGCCCCAGCACCACGATCAGCGCCAGCAGCGGGCGACCCCACGCCTGACGAATATTCACCCCCGCAAAGAACATCCAGCCGACCCATACAAAGCCTGCCAGCAGATAGCCTAGCTCCAGCGGGGACAGCCCGCTAACCCCGTAAAGCAGTATGAAAAACAGCGTTAGCGTCAGCGCCCACAGCGGAAATACCAGCGCGCGCGCAGCAGCAGCAGGCGATTGATTGCGCGAGGGCTTCGGCCTTGCCCGAACAACGCCATAAGCGGCAATACCGCCGATTCCTGCGGCAATCGCCGCTGGAATCAACCCGCGCATTAACAATTCCAGCATTGGCGCGCCGTAAAGCCGCATAAAATCACCGAACGACTTCGCGCCGCGATAAGCATTATCTGTGATTGAGACGAACGGTAATTCGCGATCTTCAAATTCAGGCCGCTGATCCTGGATGGTAAATTCGTCGCTCAGGCGAATATATTCGTTGCGGTTGGTCAGGTTGCGCTCAAAGATCGGTGAAATGCCCTCAACGCTCAGGATTGCCACCCCTTCCGAGTCTTCGGGGAGGCGCTTTTCCAATACGTACCAGCTATCTGCTGGCAGCGTGAATTCCAGCGCTGGCGCAGCAATCGCGCTGCCGTCACTATTCAATTCCCCGACCGCCGCAAACTGCGCTGGATCAAGCTCGGCAGTCGCCAATGGCTCCAGGGTAGCGCCATCCAGAATCGAAACGGTTACAGGTTCCTGATTTAGTGCGTAGGTCTCGCTAACCGGATCAGGCACGCTCAACCCGTCCAGCGTTTCCTGTGCATCAGTACGTTGTTGGCTCGTCAGCAGGTCGCCCGCGAGTTGTGCGCTGAGATCGGCAATACGCGCCTGCGTCGCAAACCGGTTCAATGCGCTGTTATACAGGCTGTTGGTGGCGCGGTCTGAGAAGCCTTGCATGCCTACCAGCGCTTCATCGCTTACCGCCAGCGGCGCAAAGGCTACCCGGATCACCTCACCCGCGCGCCCCATAAAAGCAAGGCGCGTTTGTGGTTGCTCTGTGGACGTGCCACTTTGTACCGCTGTCTCGCCAGCGGTCACGTATGACGTGGTTGGCGGGAAAACAAGATATGTTAGCGGAACGATGAGCGCCATGACGATCAGAATCGCGGCAATCGTGCCGATGGTGCGGAACTTGATGCGGATGAAGGCATAGGTGGTGAAGCCGATGCTGAACGCAGAGAGCAGTACCCCCGCATTCACACGCCAAACTTCATCAACCGGGAACAGCCCCACCATGAATAACCGGAAATTGCGGGTGATCACCAGCCAGTTTGCCTGCGTGATTGCCCATGTAAGGAAGCCGCCAGTCAAGGCCACCAGCCCAATTGCAGCGACGATGGTCAGTATCGTGTCAAAGGTACTTTTGAAAAGATTCTGGCGCATCCATGCCAGCGGGCCAGTTGCCAGAATCGGCGGCGGCTTTACCGGTGGTTCGTCATACAGGATGTTGGGGACTGAACGGGGATCTCTGGTGGTTGCCATCTCATATTTTCCTTAGCGCGTCACCAGTTGGAAACGACTATTCACCCAGTTCATCGCTGATGAAATAATCAGGCTGATAACCAGATAGGTCAGCATCACAATCGTAATTGAGGTCACGCTTTGCCCGCTCTGATTGCCGACGGTATTCATCACCTGATACACGTCAGCAAAAGAGATAGCGATTGCAAGGCTCGAATTTTTGGCGAGATTTAGATACTGGTTGGTCAGCGGCGGGATGATCACCCGCAGCGCCTGCGGAAGGATGACCATACGCAGCAGTTGTGGGTAGCTCAATCCCAGCGCGCGCGCTGCCTCCAACTGCCCGCGTGGCACCGCGAGAATGCCCGCGCGTACAATTTCAGCGATGAAGGCCGCCGTATAGATCACCAATGCCAGCAGCAGCGCCGAATACTCAGGTGAAATGGTTTGCCCGCTGCCGAAACGAAGCCCCTGACGTTCTGGAAGCACAATTTCAATGGGCGTTGGCGCATAAAGCAGCGACTGTTCGCGGGTGATCAATTCCTCATCAATCGCTTGCTCAACCGGAACGCTAACCAGCGCGCCATCCTGCTCAACCAGCACATTTTGCGGGGCAGGCTCGCCAGTGACCACGATCCAACCAAGGATCGTGAAAGCCAGAAAGACCAGTGCCGCATAACGCATACGTGGGTAAGGCTTACCAGTCATTTCAGTTAAGCGCCGCAGGTAGAGAAACAGGCCAATCCCTAGCCCAAATCCCAGCGCGACGAAGGCAAACCATTCGGCAAAGCGGCTGGTTGCGTACACTTCCGGATAAACCAGACCGCGATTGTTCAGATAGATCACGGGCGATAGCTCAAGCCGCAGCCCGCCTGTTGGCGCGATCCCGAAATAGAACAGCAGCCCGCCAATCAGCAAGCCCGTAATCGCCCCCCATAATGAAGGCCGGAGTCGCGGCGGAATGAACAAACCTGCTGCGCCGCCAGCCGCGCACAGGGCGATGAATACCCAGAAGCGAATATCGCTAAGGTCGCCCAGTCCATAAATGCTGCCCCAGGCGGCTGGTTGGGCAGTTGCCAACCAGAACAACAGCGTGATTGATACAATCGCTGTAGCCAGCGCCGTCCAGCCAAAAGTTTTACGCGAAGGGGAAGCCTTTCGCAGAACAAACCACAAAACCAGTGCCGCGATGACGTAGGCGATCACCGTATACGAAATTAAGGTGATCCCGTCACGTGGAATGGCGATACTTTCACGCAAAGGCGGCAGCGAAAGCACCACCACGAAGAACATGATGAAAATTTGTACCAGCAGCGGTGTATTGCGCAGAATTTCAACGAAGAAACGGGTGATGGTGCGCATCAGCCAGTTTCCGCTGAGCAGTAAGATTCCCCCTAAAATACCGATAACCGTCGCGCCCGCCAGACCGAATATAATGATCGAAATTGTATTCTTCAGCCCTACAACGAACGCTTCCCAGTAAGAATCGTCTGGCGTGTAGCCTTGCGCGCCGCCGATCTCAAAACCTGCGCGGCCTTCCATGAAAGTGATATTCGGGGTCAGGTTATTGGCCGCAAGCGCGCTCGTGATGTTATTCCACAACTGCGCCAGCGCGAAAATAATTAGCGCGAAGAAAACCAACTGCCCGACAATTCGTAAAAATCGCAGATCAGTGATGATTGCGCGCAGGCGTTTTAGAGGAGAAGGAAGGGATTGCGCCGAAGTGGCACTGCTCATTGAACTGGCTGGCTCCAACGAAGGGAAGAATAATTAATCATGTTAGAAGGTAGCCCGTAAAGAATAGTGAAGAAGGCCGCACTTTGCAAAAAAAAACTTGGGAAAAATAGCGAAGCATCGCGCAGCGCCCTGTTTTTCAATATTGAGAAATGGCTGCTGGCACGCTGGTTAGGGGTACAGTGACGGTTGGTAACCACTGGAGAAACTGAATGAGGCGTGAGATGAAAAAAATAGGCGCTCCAGTTCTGGAACGCCTATTTCAAAACAGACTAACCGGGGTTGATCAGTTGATCAACGGAAAGGCCAGGCGTATTGCAGGCCGCCATCCGTCCACAGCGCATTCACGCCGCGGCTGAGGCCGAAAATCGTGTCAGGGCCAAGATTACGGTCGAAAATTTCACCGTAATTGCCAACCGACGAGATTACCGTCTGCATGAAGTCGTTGGGCAGGTTCAGCGTTGCGCCCATGGTCGTGTTATTCAGACCGAGCAGGCGCTGAACAACCGGGTTTTCGCTGGCAAGGAAGTCGCCAATATTTTCACTGGTGATGCCTTGTTCTTCAGCTTCAATCAGACCGAAGATAACCCAACGTACAATGTCTGCAAACTGGGTGTCGCTTTCCGGAGTCAGTGGGCCAAGAGGTTCCTTGCTGATGACGATATCCAGAATTTGCAGCGCACCCGGATCCGGCGAAACAGCGCGGCGAGAAGCCAAACCGCTGACATCGCTGGTTACGGCATCGCAGCGATCTTCAAAGAAGGCTGCCATCACGCCATCAAAATCCTGGAAGGTTTGCAGTTCAAAATCCAGACCACGGCTGCTCATCGCATCGGTGATGTTCTGTTCAGTAGTCGTGCCGGCGTTGGTGCAAATGGTGCCGCCTTCAAGGTCTTCAATGCTGGTGATGCCGCTTTCCGTGAACACCATGATGCCCTGGCCATCGTAGAAGGTGGTCGGAGCAAAAGTTGCGCCCCACAGGGTATCGCGGGAGAGGGTGGCGGTGGTGTTACGGGCGATCATGTCCACTTCGCCAGAAGCCAGCACCGGTTGGCGTTCAGCCGCAGTGATTGGGCGGAAGGTGACAGCATTCGCATCACCCAGAATGGCTGCGGCAACGGCGCGGCAGAAATCTACGTCGAAACCGACGAATTCACCGGCATCGTTCGGCGCGCCAAAGCCTGGCAGCGCCTGGTTCACGCCGCAAATCAGGCTGCCACGATCCAGGATGCGTTGGGTCACTTCACCAACTTGCGGGTTCGGTAGCGGCGTTGCATCCTGTGCCATGATAGCGGTGGCGCTTAAGCTAAGAATAGCTGCCGTTCCCAGAATGGAGACGATTTTTTTCATTGGTCTGTGCTCCTATAAAGAAAATAAAAATGGACAAATATTTCGCGCAGAGGGATCACCAACGCGGAACTGCGTGCAGTTTAACGTAAACGATCCGAAAATGTCAAAACGTTTCGAGTATGAAGGCTTCATATACTTCATCTAAATTTTGGCTTCCCCGTAATTCATGCGCCTGCTCAGCAAAATTTTGACAAGTTTCATAAACTTTTCACGGCATGTCACGGGAAAAGACGCTACACTGAATAAGCTCACTATTACTAATATTGCGTTAGCTGGCCTTGAATCTTGTGTATAACCTGATGATGTCTGACATTGAAGCACTAACTGGGCAATACATAAAGTTGCGCGGTGAACAGCATACTGCGGCGGCAGCGCTGGAGTTCATGAAGCCAGCTATCGAAAAACTGTCATCGGCAGATCGCTCTAAATTAGTCAAAAGTATTCGCAATTGGGAAGCGGCGCAGAACTCAAAACCAACGATTCGCCCTCTGGGAAATGTGCCGGTCGCCCCCAAATCGGCAGCCAGGGCGGGCGCGCAGGCGGTGTGTTCGCATTGCGGCAATACCAACCCGGCCAGCGAAATGTTCTGCCTGAAATGTGGCTGGCCGGTGCAGTTAAGTAAGAAGTCTGATAAAACCGTGCTGCTTGATCCTGAAAAGACGGGGACAGACCCATCATTTTTTGGCTCAAACTACACGCTTCTCCTTCTGCTAAAAGACACGCTTCAGGTAATTCGCAAGCAGCCCGCTGAGATGGATCATGAGTTAATCATCGGGCGCGCCTCAGAGGAAAGCATTATCGCCCCAGATATTGACCTGACGCCCTATAATGCTGCCGGAATGGGAATCTCCAGAGCGCATCTTGCGCTGCGTTATGAGGCTTCGCGGGATATTTTGACCGTTGCCGATTTAGATAGCGCCAACGGCAGTTACGTTAACGAAGTGCGCATGCATCCTAACGAAATTCGGGTGCTGCGTCATGGCGACGTGCTGCGACTGGGAAAACTGACCTTTGAAGTCATTTTCCAGCACAGCTAGAGTGCCAGCGCCAAGCCCTTGCTTATTTATCAATTGCTAAACTTCTATTAAAGGGCATTTTAGTTTGCTGGCTGAAAATCAAAGTTAATAAGCCGAAACGGCAAAAAAACCAAATCTCTCCCCCTCATGCGGCGGGCTGTCTTTCGGCAGCCCGTTGCAATTTTTAGCTTAAGGCGCAGTTTCCTGCTGCAAAAACACCTTTGCCCATATTTCCAGCGTTAACAGGCGGAATACCACTTCTACTTGCAGCGC
The DNA here is from genome assembly GCA_001567085.1 of Chloroflexi bacterium OLB15. Lineage (GTDB taxonomy): Bacteria > Chloroflexota > Anaerolineae > Aggregatilineales > Phototrophicaceae > Flexifilum. Next base: position 8,108 of record LMZS01000121.1, on the reverse strand, counting down.
CCGGTTATCGAAATGATCGCCTAGCAGCTTTTCTAATGCGCCAGCTTCAAACAGCCCACGAATGAATGCGCCAGAATCTAACAGCCGTTCCTGGATGCGCTGGCTCAACGATGTGCGAAACCATTCTAAAATTGGCGTGCTAAAGGGCTGCTTCGGGCGTTCTAACGCGAAGGTTGGCAGCAGTGGGCGCATCGCCTCGCGCAGCACATATTTATTGCTGATCATACGAATTTCGGGGGGTATCCCCGCCGCGAAATCCATGAGCGCGGGGTCAAAAAAGGGAACGCGGGCTTCCAGCGAATAGGCCATCGTCACCTTGTCGCAATTCAGCAGGGCGTTGCCCGTTAACCACGTGTTGATGACGAGCGCTTGCGCTGTGTTGGCGGGGTTCGGTTGTTGGCTGCGCGTCACAATTTCAGCGAATGCGCGGTGTTTGTAACCTGTTTCTGTGGCTTGCTTGAGCGCTTGACCATATAACTTGCCGCGCAGCGTGTCCGAAAATACCATGCCGTCGAACGATTGCGAACGCAGCAAGCCTTCTTCCCGCCCCATCCACCGGTGGCGCAGAGGCGGCAAATACGTCGGCAGCGCGCCGATGATGCGGTAGCGCTTGAAAGCGGGATAAAGTGGTTCTAGCTTGCCGATGCCCGCCGCCGCCAGTTTTGATAGTGGGTTGGGGTGGCTTTCAAGAATACGCGGCAGGCGATGATGATTCACGTAGCCGCTAAAGAGTTCATCCCCGCCTAGCCCCGTCAACACCACTTTGACATCCCGCGCGGTCGTTTCCGAAAGCAGCATCAGCGATACCGCCGAAGCGTTGGCGTTTGGTTCATCATGATGGTAGATATAGCGTTCAAAACCAGCCCACCAGTCATCGGCATTGATCACCCGTTCATGGTGATCTGCCCCGAAATGCCCGGCGATTCGTCGGGCTTGCAATAACTCGTTATCCCGCGTTTCGCTGTCATAGCCGATGGTATAAGTTTTGACGCGCTCGCCAGTATCGCTGCCTGCGGCTTTTGCCATCAATCCCAGTATGCTTGCCGAGTCAATGCCGCCGCTTAGAAAAAGCCCCAGCGGCACATCGCTGCGTAAATGCAGCTGTACAGTGTTCTCAAGCAGCGTTCGCGTTTCTGCAAGCAGCGGCTCAATCTCATGCGGCACGTCCTGACGGGCATGCTCACCAAAGCGCCAGTACTGCTCAATCCGCACAGTGCCATTTTCAATCACCGCGAAGTTGCCGGGCATGAGGCGGCGCACGCCATCGAACAGCGTTTGCTCGCCAATCATGAAGCCGAACGAAAGATAAGCATCCAGCGCTTCCAGATTCAATTGTGGGCGAAATTGCGGATCAGCGAGAAAGCATTTGACCTCGCTGCCGAAGGCCAGCAAGCCATCATGTTCCCATAAATACAGCGGCTTCATGCCCACATGATCAATAGCCAGTACGCTGCGGTTGAGGCGGCTGTCATACAAGGCAAAAGCATACATGCCGCGTAAAGCATCAAACATGCCCGGTAAGCCGTATTGCTCATACAGATGAGCCAGCGTTTCACCGTCGCCCGCTGTGCGTAGTTGATGCCCGCGCGCCGCTAGTTCAGCGCGCAGCTCATGGTAATTGTAGATTTCGCCGTTAAAGACCAGCGCAATTGAGCGATCTTCGTTGTAAAGCGGTTGGTCGCTTCCGGCAACGTCAATGATGCTTAGCCGCCGCATGCCAAAATGCGCCCGGCCATCCGGCGAAGCGTAGAAGCCATCCCCATCAGGGCCGCGATGGGCGATGCGCGCAGTCATGGCGCGCAGCAATGCGGGATCAATACGCCCGCTGTGCTGAAGATCGATCACCCCGCAAATGCCGCACATCAGCGCGTGATCTCACTCAGATAATGAATAGTTGGAAGCATGGGTTTCAAGGAAATAGATGCACGATGGCGGAATTATATAGTACACGGCGAATATTCAAATCTGCTTTTCTGGGGAATTCATCCGTAGGCAAATCGTCGGAAGTACATCTGAAAAACACACAGTCGTTATGATAGACTTTTGAGCTTCAATGATTATCGTTGAAGTTATGAGCGTTATCGTTAGAGCATAGCAATGTTGTGGGAGTGAGACGCGCGTGAACTGGTTGCAAAGACGACGCCTCATCCGTATCGGCTTGTTGGCAGGCCTGCTGCTGCTGTCTGTTACGGGAATTGCCGGCGCACAGGATGCTGAACCTGCTGCGGAAACCAGCTTTTTAATTGACAACAACTTCACTGTCGGTTATCTCGAATGTTCAGAGATTCAGGCGACAGATCTTCACCCGGATGCTGCGTGTACGCGTATCATGCGCTCAGAGCCGCAGCCCAGCGTGGTGCAGGTGCCGCTGGATCAGCAAACTATCTATACCTATAGTTACTGGCACGTCATCTCTGAAGGCAACGCGCTGGTTTTCGATGCGCCTGATGGGAATGTGATCCGCGAAATTGAACATGGCTTTAATTTCGTGATCGCAACGGATACCACCAGCGTACCCGGTTGGGTGCAAATTCAGGGCGGCGGCTGGATGCATGAATCTGACATCAGCTATTACCCCGCTTCGCAGTATCGCGGCGTGCAGTTGTTGAACGCGCTGGAACAGCCTTTTGGTTGGGTCATGTTCAATCTGTATCCTGCGTCTGAACCGGGTGGCGCTCAGGATTATGAGAACAATCCGCTTCTCTTGAAATATGATCGCTTCAATGTGTTCGCTTCGGTTCAGGATCAGGATGGCATTACCTGGTACATGATCGGCCCTGATCAGTGGGTAGAGCAGCGCTGGGTAGCCATCGCCAAACCCATCGAACGCCCTGAAGGTGTCGTGGGTCGCTGGATCGCCATTGATCTGTATGAGCAAACGCTGGTCGCTTATGAAGGCGATACCCCGGTATTCGCCACGCTGATCGCCACTGGCTTGCCCAATTGGGATACCCGCGAAGGATTGTTTGAGGTGTGGGCGCGTGCCGTTCGTGACCCTATGAGCGGCGCTGCTGGCTCTCCGCAGGCATATGCGTTGCAGGATGTGCCCTGGGTCATGTATTTCGATGGGGGCATCAGCTTGCATGGCACGTACTGGCACGATGGCTTTGGCTATCGCCGCAGTCACGGATGCGTCAATCTCAGCATCAGCGATGCGCGTTATCTGTATGAGTGGACTAACGCCAACCCGCCCAATGATGATGGCGAGCCGCTGACTTATGTTTATGTGTATAGCAGCGGCCTGTACGGCCAGTTTGGCATTACTCAGGCGTAAGTATTTAGCGCAAGCAGTGAGCAGGGTAGAGAATGTGATACTTCTCTGCCCTCTTTTTTTTCTATCCCCTAAGAATCTTGCAATTTCGGCAAATGATGCAACTATTGAATCGTGCTTTTGGAGGATACCCCCTGTGGAAACAAAGAATCCGAATGTCGAATTACGCCCCTCGCATACCCCGGCGGGGCAGCCGATTATTTACTTCACGTTTGATGATGGCCCGGCGGAAAATACGCCAGATGTGCTGGCCGCGCTAGCCGAGAATAACGCGAAAGCAACGTTTTTTGTGCTTGGCGGGCAGGTGAAAGCGCATCCTGATTTGTTGCGCGCTGAAGCTGAAGCAGGCCATTACATTGCCAATCACACCTTTAGCCACCCGTCGCTGCAAGGTATCGCGCGCGATATATTCATGACCGAAATGACTGAGACGGCTGAAATTGTTCAGGAAACCGTTGGCGATATGTTCAAACTGGATGGCCGCATGTACCTGATGCGTCCACCCTACGGGCATACTGACGATAATACTGCCGTCTGGGCGCGTGAGCTTGGCTACGATATGGTGCTGTGGACGATTGATCCCTGGGATTGGAATACGCCCGGCACGGAAGCGATTGTGACGCAAGTTCTGGCTGAGGCGCAGCCCGGCGCGATTGTCCTGCTCCATGATGGCGGTGGTGATCGCTCGCAAACTGCTGCCGCGCTCCGCCAGATTCTGCCCGCGCTGGCTGAACAGGGTTACGTGTTTCGCAATCTGTATCTCGGCTGGTAGAGAAAACTATTTCATGAGGGCGTGCTCGCTGTAGTGCGCCCTTTCCACAGCGCCATCCCCGTTGAACAAAACCCCGGATATGTGTGTATAGAAAACAATGATCGCTTAATCCGGAGGCTTATCAATGCGGCTCCGACGATGGGCTTTTGCGCTGCTTGTCACTCCCTTCCTGCTTGTTGTGCTGGTTACGGCGGCTGTCGCGCAGAATTTGTCTGCCGCCAATGGCGCTCAACTCTTGCAATTGCTGCCTGACGGTGAATACAAACGCGAATTTATTCTGAACTGTACAGGCTGCCATATGCCTGATTACCCGCTGCGGAATGGCTGGATGAGCGCGGATCAGTGGGAAGCCAGAATCCACCAGATGATCGGCTCTTATGGCGCCCAGTCCGGTTTCCCGATCATCACGGATGGCGAAATCACGGCTGATCCTGCGGCGTTGGCGGAATGGCTGACCACCTACTGGAACGCGGATGCCGTGTTGCCGGAACCTGTTCAACCTGCGGCTGATCCTGCGGTGGAAATCACTGCTTATCAATTTCCCGGCATTGGCCCGCACGATCTGGCGCTGGAAGATAGTGGCACAGTGTTGATCACCGGGATGCACAGCGGCGATATGTGGCGGCTTGACCCGCAAAGCGGCGAGTTCGTAGAACTGCCTCTCACCAGTCCGGCGGAACCGCGCGCGCTGGCGCCGTTGGGGGATGGTCGCTGGTGGTTGGTATTCGGCAGCCAGCGCCAGCTTGCGCTTTACGATCCGGAAACCGGCGCGGTAGATCGCCAGCGTATCGGCTTCTACGCGCACAGCGTTGGTGTGGATGCGCAGGGGCGCGCTTGGGCGAACGCCCATTTTGATGATGATCCTGTGCGGGTTGTAAGCATTGCCCCAGACACGGGCGAGATGACGTTCTACGATCTTCCTGAGCGTGAAACCGCGCTGCCCGGCCTGCCCATCTCTTATGATTTGATTGTCGCTTCTGATGGCATCATTTGGACGAGCGAGTTAGTGGGCAACCGTATCGTTCGCCTTGATCCTGAAACCGGCCAGACACAGGCCTATACGCTTCCCCAGTCAGCCAGTGGCCCGCGCCGGTTTGATGAAGATCGATTCGGGCGGCTGTGGATTCCGGAATTTAGCGGCGGGCGGCTAGCAGTTTTCGACCCCGAAACGGAGTCCTGGCGCGAATTTGACCTGCCAACGCCAGATTGTGCGCCGTACATCGCCCAGGTGGATGATGCCAATGGGCGTGTATGGGTGGCTTGCGGCGCTTCCAACAGCCTGGTGCGTTTTGATTTGGAAACCGAAACCTTGACCGAATATGCGCTGCCATTTTCTTCGGCGCTGATGCGGCATATGTTCATTGATCCCGCGAATGGGAACGTGTGGACTAGCACACACCATGTGCCTACCGTAGATGATCGCATCATTCGCCTGCGCCTTCTGGAATAATTTGTAAGGGTAGGGGAATCAAAAAACGGATGCCAGGCGCATCCGTTTTTGTTTTATCGCCTTTATCGCTTAGCCCAGCGCGTCGTAGCCGGGGCCTTTAGCGAAGAAATCGTAGTTCGGCTGAATATCCTGCGTCAAGTCGTAAACTTCGCCGCCTGCGGCTGTTTCTTCAACTTTGCTTTCAAACGGAATGCGCTTCTGCCCGGCCGCCATCGTGTAGGAAGCGGGTACTTCTTCCTGAATGAAGATTGCTTCAAACGGGCATTCCGGAATGCACGCGCCGCAGTCAATGCAGGTGTCCGGATCAATAAAGTACCAGGGCCATTCGTTTTCAGGCTGCCCCGGAATGATACATTCAACCGGGCATACTTGCACGCATGCGCCGTCGCGCAAACATAGGCTGGTGATAATATGAGTCATCGAACGCACTCCTTACTTAACATTTCACGCCGTAAATAGAAACGCCGTAGAACGGTTACTCAGATCAATAACCTAAGTTTAGCACTTGATAACTTGTGTGTCTGGAACTTTTGTTGGATTTGAAAACGAGTTTTAATGCAGGATCGTCAGAATTTCACAACGTGTTTATTAAGTTTTTACACAGGTTAAATTCTTGGGCAGCTCATTGGTTTCTGCCAGCGTTTCCAGCCCCTCAGGATCGGCGATATAGAAATAGCGCCCGCGCTTTTTCAGCAGTCCCGCGTTCATCAGCCCGCGCAGCGCCCGCCCGACCACTTCCCGCGTCGTGCCTAATATAGCCGCCATTTCTTCCTGCGTTAATTTTGAGGGCGTTTCACAAATCTGATCGTAGGCGCTTTCATGCAAGAACAGTTTTGCCAGCCGCGAAGGGATGGTGCGGAAGGTCATATCTTCAAGCCGTTCCAAATAATCGCGATTTAGGCGGGCAAGGGCTTGCAGCGCGTTGCTCATTAACACCCGCTCGCTTGCCATTAAATTGATCATGTTGGTATGGCTGATCACGTACGCTTCAACTGCTGTAACTGAAAGCGCGTTGAAAGGGTTCGCCGCGCCATCCACTGCCGCCACTTCGTTAAACGCGGAAGGCGCGCGCAGCAGGCTAAGGGTGTGCAAGCGGCCTTCAGGGTTTGTGCGGTACAACCGTACCATGCCGCTGGCGATGACAAAATATCCCGCGCTGGTTTCGCCCTCACGAAAAATGAACTCTCCAGCCGCGTAGGCGTGCCGTCGCGCGCTGCTCTGTATGCGGTCAATGGCGGCATCGTTCAAGCCTTGAAACAGCGGTAGCGCCGCCCAGTCAACAACAACTGCATCGAGTTTTTGCATGCTGATGTTCATAGACCTGTGCAAATACCTGTGGCACGGTTAGCGCCGTGCCTGCCAAACGTGATCTATGCGCTCATTTGGGCAGTATGAGCGCGAGAATAATCTCCAATAGGATAAGCCCGCCTGCGACCAGAAACATATTGCGAATATCTGTGAGGACGAAACCGTACTCTTTCTGCATTTCTTCTGTAGGCACATCGCGGGTTGGGTGCTCTAGCAGGTAGGCGACCTGTTCATGAGACATGTGCGCTGGCAGCGTTCCGTCGCTTGCTGCCGGGCTTTTGCCCTCGGTCAGGCGTTTTTGTGTGCGGCGCTGGCTGGCCGAAGTGGTCATGAAAGGATTTGCCGTCTTATTTTTTGCGCGGCGTTCAGTCGCTGATTCCCGCTTGGTAGGTTGGCTTGGCATAAGGTTAGGCAATCCTGTTTGCATAAACGACATAGCGATGGGTGTTCACGCGGTATGGATAGCACGAAATCAAGGTAGCGGTTGCGCCCTCGCGCGTTTCCAGCACCCGCACATCGTCGGGATCGACAATTTCAGTCCCGGTGATTTCATAAGTGTAAGTGGCAGATTGGGTTTGTATCTGGAACGTGTCACCGGGCATCAGTTGATCCAGATATTGGAAAAGCTGCCCGTAAACGTCATTGTGCGCTGAAAGTACCACGTTGCCCATATCATCGGCGGGGTTTGCGCCGTTGACCAGTTGGCCGACGCCCTGTTTCAACGCTTCCCAGTCTACCCCCTGAACGATAGACTGGCTGATATTCAGGCGTGGAATGGTGAGCACCAGCGCGGTTTCGCTGGTTTGGGGCGGGCGCGCAATGACCGGCTGCATCCATTGGCTTTGTACCAAAGGCAGCAGGTTTGAGGGCACTTCATCGTAATTGAAGCTAACCTGCCCGCTTTCTGAAATCTGGTGACCGCCCGGCAAAACGTAGTTTTCCATCCGCAGGCTTGGCGTTGGCGCAATTGTGGGGATGCCTGCGCGCCGTTGTTCTTCTGCCAGCGCCTGCGCCGAAGCCGTTTCCTGCTCCAGACCGCGAATCGCCGTAAGCAAATTAAACCCGATCAGAACGATACCCAGCACAGCCACCGCCTCAATTGCCAGCAGCGCGTAGTCATACCAGCGCCGGCGGCGCTTGGAGGGTCGTTGGGGAGGTTTGGGGGGTGCATCTACAAATGTGAGTTCGCCGCCCCGCGTCCCCGCGCCGCTGGTCGCCAGTGCGGGCATCGCCATCGGCGAAACCAGCATTTCGGCAGGCTCAGGCTGCGATTGCTGAAGCAGAGCTTCCAGCGCCGGTACTGTCAT
>LMZS01000120.1 GCA_001567085.1 Chloroflexi bacterium OLB15 | reverse complement strand
CTTTCAGCCAAGTCTCCGGCGCGGCGAGGTTGACGGCTATACTGACGCGGGCGGTGCGGGAGATACTGCCAGTTGTACTGGTTGGGGATTTCAACCTGACAGACCGAACCGCCGATTATCGCCAGCTCACTGCCCATTATACCGACGCATTTTATGCGGCCGGGCGCGGGCCACGCGCTACTTTTCCCGATCTTGGCGGGATTGTTCGCCCGCTTGGGGGTTCATGGTTCGGCGGGCTGAGGCTGGATTACGTGTTTCATTCGCCGCAGATACAGGCCGTCAGCGTGCGTGTAATTGCCGATGCTGCTGGCTCTGATCACCGCCCCGTATTTGCATTACTGGCGCTTTAGTTGACACGATAAATATGCGGAAACAGATGCGGCGCTGGAAACGACGTTACTTGAATATGAATGCCAGCGCGGTTTCGCTGCGGCTGCCTGTTTGATACCAGCCTTTTTCCACAACTTGCCCGCCAAGATGCTTGTAGAAGGCTACGGCGGGCGCACGCTCTATCGTCCACACCCAGAATACTTCGCATCCGTATTCACGCAGCTTTGCGACAGCGGCATCCCATAAAGTACGCCCGATGCCCTGACCATAATATTCGGGCAGCACATACAGGGCGGTCACTTCGCCTTCGCGGGGTTGATCAAGCAGCGCCATGCCGCTGTGACCGATGATTTTTCCGTCGGCTTCGGCGACCAGATGGCCGAGGTCTTTTTTTGCGCCGCGAGACCCATGATCCGCTTTGGATGGCGGTTCCGTTGAAAACCTCTTCAATTTCTTCGGGGGTGTAAATGTTGACATAGGCTGAGCGCCACGCGGCATAGGTGACGTTCCAGCGCGCGCGGCGATCTTGATGCAGGGCGGGGCGTAGTATGAAAGGGAAGCGCTGATCAGCGTTCATTGAAGGCGGGGGGTGTTACTAAACACCCCCGCTTTACAATTTCAATCAGATGCGGCGCAGACGGCGGCGGAGATTGAAGATTTGATACTGAGCCAGACCACTGACGAGGCCTAAAGTGACGAGCAGGACGATTGAGAACCAGTTAATCGGGATTAGTCCTGATGAGGATGAGGCGCCTAATGTTTCAGGAAATATGAGGGAAAGGCCATACACGATGGCGTAAGCGCCCACCATTGAAGTGGCTAAGATGATGACGAGATCACCCATGAAGCGGCCGAAAAAGCCGCCGACGAGCAGGCCGATGATGATTGCAGCAGATTGCAGGATGCCATCTTGCATGGAAAGAAGCGAAGCAACCAGCAAAGCGATGACGAGGCCGAGTACGCCGCCAGCAATATACAGGCTGAGTTTGAACAGGGTATAGAAGATTACGCCAAGAATGCCGCCTGCAACCAGACTGATGATGAAGCGTATGACATCATTCTGCCCCCGGGTCAGGGTCATACCTATGGAGAAGCCGAGCAGCAGGCCGATGGCAAACAACGAGATTCGGAAGAGCGAAAAGCCATAAATAGCGAAGAACCCGCCGCAAACTACAGCCACTAAGCCCCAAACGACCAGAGATATATCCATAACACATCTCTCCATGCCAATATAGCGGAATCGAAAGGGTACAAGTGATCTGATGCGGCTCGCACGCGTATACAATAGCGAATAGAGAACGGAAATGCTATTGCTTATGTGCAGGTTTCTGAGGCGGTATCGCAAAATACTGTTGGCCTATTTCACAACTGCGCCGCGTTGATCATATAGAGACTCAGATTTATTCAGGGCTTAAAAAGGGGGTGGGTTTGACGCAGGAATATATTCAGATTCGCGGGGCGCGGGAAAATAACCTGAAAAATGTGTCCTTGCGAATCCCCAAACGGAAGATCACCATCTTCACTGGCGTTTCTGGCTCTGGCAAGTCTTCAATTGTATTCGACACGCTCGCTAATGAAGCGCAGCGCCAGCTTTACGAGAATTTCAGTACCTTCGTCCGTAATTTTCTGCCCCGCTATGCCCAACCAGATGCCGATGCTATTGAAAATCTGAATATGGCGGTAGTGGTGGATCAGAAGCGATTAGGTGGCGGCTCTCATTCAACGATGGGCACGGTCACCGATATTTATTCGGTGCTTCGGCTGCTGTTTTCGCGTATCGGCCAGCCTTTTGCCGGTTATTCCAATGCTTTTTCATTCAATGATCCGCAGGGCATGTGCCCGGAGTGCGGCGGGCTTGGGCGTAAGCTGAGCGTCATTTCAGATCATTTTCTGGATCTGTCGAAATCGCTGAACGAAGGCGCGGTGCAAGTGCCCCCCTTTTCATCATGGGAAATTGAAAGCTACGCGGCATCAGGATTCTTTGACAACGACAAGAAACTTGCTGATTTCACCTCTGAAGAAATGGACTTGCTGATGAACAGCGGCCCGCGTAAGTACAAAGTGGCGATGGGGCGCGGCGAGATCAACCTGACTTATGAGGGCATATTGGAGCGTTTCACCCGCAGTTATATCAAACGCGATCTGAAAACGCTGTCTGAACGCACACAGAAGGCGGTTGCCCCTTACATTCGTTATGGCCCATGCCCGCTATGCAAAGGCGCGCGGCTTAGCCAGGCGGCATTAAGCTGCAAGATTAACGGGCGAAATATTGCTGATTTAGCCGCGATGGAAGTGGACGAACTGATCGGGATTATCCGCGAAATCAAAGACCCGGTCGCCGTTCCAATGGTCAATGTGCTGGTAGAACGATTGCAGCACCTGATTGATATTGGGCTGGAATACTTGAGCCTGAGCCGTGAAACAGACACCCTATCTGGCGGCGAATCGCAGCGCGTCAAGATCGTCAAACACTTAACCAGCAGCCTGATGGACGTTCTGTACATCTTCGATGAACCAAGTATTGGCTTGCACCCGCGCGATGTGCATCGGATGAACGAACTGCTGCAAAAACTGCGCGATAAAGGCAACACGGTGATTGTTGTTGAGCATGATCCGGCAGTCATTCAGGTTGCGGATTATGTGGTGGATGTTGGGCCGCTGGCTGGCAGGCACGGCGGTGAGATTGTTTATGAGGGCAGCTATGAAGGGCTGCTGCATGCGGATACGATAACCGGTAAATATATGCAGCGTTCCCTGCCTATCAAAGATCATGTTCGTCTGGCTGCCGGGCATCTTAGCGTTCACAATGCCAACCTCAACAATTTGCAAAACGTGAGCGTTGATATTCCAACGGGGGTGTTGACAGTGGTGACGGGCGTTGCTGGTTCAGGCAAAAGCTCGCTGATCAATCAGGCTTTTCTGGAACAGCACCCTGATGCGATTGTGATCGATCAATCGGCAGTTGGGGCATCTACACGCTCGAATCCGGCAACTTATACTGGCGTGATGGATGATGTGCGTAAAGCCTTCGCCAAGACCAATAACGTGAGCGCCTCACTGTTCAGCTTCAATTCCAAAGGAGCTTGCGAAAATTGCGGGGGGACAGGCGTGATTTACACCGATCTGGCCTATCTGGAAGGGGTGAAAACGCCTTGCGAGGTTTGCGGCGGCAAGCGCTTCAAAGATGAGGTGCTAGCTTATACGCTGAATGGCAAATCAATTTCCGATGTGCTGGATATGACGGTTGATCAGGCGTTGGAATTCTTTGAGATTAAAGAGATTGTACGCAAACTGCAAGCCATGACGGATGTTGGTATTGGCTATCTGAAACTGGGACAGCCATTAAGTACCCTTTCGGGTGGCGAGTGCCAGCGCATCAAACTGGCGAGCGAACTGCATAAGAAAGGCTCGATTTATGTGATGGATGAGCCAACAACCGGCCTGCATATGTCAGATGTAGGCCACTTGCTGGCGATCATGAACCGGTTGGTGGATGCTAAAAATACGGTGATCGTGATCGAGCACAATCTGGATATCATCAAGAATGCTGATTGGATCATTGATATGGGGCCAGAGGGCGGCACTAAAGGCGGGCAAGTGATCTTTGAGGGCACCCCCGCGCAGATTTTGGACGCTGAACATTCGCTGACAGGCCAATACCTGCGGCACGAGGCGGCAGCAGCGGCGCCATAAACAGGCAAAAATCCGTCTACAAATCAAAAAGAGGGGCTGGATTGTAAGTGATGTTCAGCCCCTCTTCCCCTGCTACGGTTCCACTTGCTTATGCAGCTTCAGCTTCCGTATTTTCAAACTGGCTGTTGTACAGGTTAGCATAGAAGCCACCCTTTGCCAGCAGTTCCTTATGCGTGCCCTGTTCCACAATATCGCCCTCGTTCATCACCAGAATTAGATCGGCATTGCGGATAGTTGAGAGCCGGTGGGCGATGATGAAGCTGGTGCGGTTTTGCATCAGGCTGTCCATCGCTTTTTGGATCAACACTTCAGTGCGCGTGTCTACCGAACTGGTAGCTTCGTCCAGAATAAGCATCGTCGGGTCAGCCAGTATGGCGCGGGCGATGGTTAGAAGCTGCTTTTGCCCTTGCGACACATTTGAGGCTTCCTCGTTTAGAACGGTGTTGTAGCCTTCCGGCAGGGTACGTACAAAGTGATCCACGTGTGCGGCCTGCGCGGCGGCGATCACTTCCTCGTCGGTGGCGTCAAGACGGCCATAGCGAATGTTTTCCATAATCGTATCGCTGTATAGCCACGCATCTTGCAGCACCATGCCGAACTTTGCGCGTAAATCATGGCGGGTAAAATCGCGAATGTCGTGACCATCAACCAGGATTGCCCCTTCATTCACGTCGTAGAATCGCATCAACAGCTTCACCAGCGTAGTTTTGCCTGCGCCTGTAGGGCCGACGATAGCGATCTTCTGCCCCGGTTTAACTGATGTGGAAAAATTGTGAATGATGATCTTGTCCGGGCTATAGCCGAACTGCACATGCTTGAATTCAACCGCGCCGACAGTTTCAGCTTCCATGACCGGGTTTTCTGTATCGGGGGCTTCTTCCGGTTCGGCCAGGAATTCAAAGACGCGCTCGGCTGCGGCAGCCGTTTGCTGCAGCACATTGGAGATATTGGCGATTTGGCTAATCGGTTGGGTGAATGAGCGTACATATTGTATGAACGCTTGCACATCGCCAACGGTGATTGCGCCGTTCGCAACCAGATACCCACCGAGGATCGTTACGCCCACATAGCCGAGATTGCCAACGAAGCCCATGATCGGAAAGAGCAGGCCGGACAGGAATTGTGATTTCCATGCCGAGCCGTACAACTTCGTGTTGTAGGCATCAAATTTAGCGACACTTTGTGCTTCGCCGTTGAAGGCTTTGACCACATTATGCGCGCCGTACATTTCTTCGATATGCCCGTTCACGTGGCCTAAATAATCCTGCTGTTCCTTGAAGTATTTCTGCGACTTGCCGACGACCAGCGCGATGATGCCAAACGAAACCGGGATCATGATTAGCGCCACTAAGGTCATCGGCACGCTGATCGAGATCATCATGATCAATACGCCGACCATGCTGGTGACTGAGGTCACAATTTGCGTGAGGCTTTGGTTCAGCGTCTGGCTGATGGTATCTACGTCGTTGGTGACGCGTGAAAGAACCTCACCTTGATTGGTCTTGTCGTAGTAATTCAGCGGCAAACGGTTGATCTTCTGCGCGATATCATCACGCAGCCGGTAGGTTACTTTCATTGAGACGCCAGCCATCACCCAGCCTTGAATATAGCTGAACAATGCCGAAAGCAGATACAGCCCCAATAGCAGCAGGATGATGTTGCCGATATAGGTGAAATCAATGCCGGCGCCGGTGCCTGCAATTTGACCGATGACGCCTTCAAACAAGACTGTGGTTGCCTGCCCCAGAATTTTCGGGCCGACAATCGTGAAAATGGTTGAAGCGACGGCGAAAATGAGCACGATGACGATTGACCACTTGTAGACGCTGAGGTAATTGATCAGCTTGCCCATTGTGCCGCGAAAATCGCGCGCCTTTGCGCCATGTAAATTCATGCCAGGGGGGCCACCCGGCGCGCCGCCCGGATGCCCGGACCTACCTCCCATCATGATGCCAACTCCTCAATGCCTAGCTGTGACTGGGCGATTTCGCGATAAATTTCAGAAGATTCCATCAGTTCATCGTGGGTGCCTTTGCCCACAATCTTGCCTTCGTCAAGCACGATGATTTGCTCGGCGTTTTTGATGGTTGAAACACGCTGTGTAACCACCAGCACGGTACTGTCGCTGGTCTTTTCTTTTAGCGCCTTTCGCAACGCCGCATCGGTCTTAAAATCCAGCGCCGAGAAGCTGTCATCGAAAATATAGACCGGCGCTTGCTTCACCAGCGCGCGGGCAATTGAGAGGCGCTGGCGCTGGCCGCCGGATACGTTTCCGCCACCCTGCGCGATTTCCGTCGCCAGACCATCTTCCTTAGCGGCGATAAACTCGCTGGCCTGCGCGATATCTGCGGCCTCGTTCAGCAGTTCTGCTGATGCGTTTTCATCGGCATAGCGCAAGTTAGATTCAATCGTGCCGGAAAATAGATTGGCTTTTTGAGGCACATAGCCGATTTCATCACGCAGTTGGTGTTGCGTCACTTCGCGGATGTCTATGCCGTCCAGCAGAATTGCGCCGCTGGTCACATCATAAAAGCGCGGGATCAGGTTGATCAACGTGGATTTGCCTGAGCCTGTTGAGCCGATGAAGGCGGTCATTTCTCCCGGATTCGCCGTGAAACTGATGTCGTGAAGCACATCTTCTTCTGCGCCGGGGTAGCGGAAGGATACATTGTGAAATTCCACCAGCCCCCGCACGGGTTTGGCGAATTGTTTGGGCGCTTGTGGATCGTTAATGATCGGCTCGGTTTCCAGCACATCGGCGATGCGGTCTGCCGAAACGGCGGCGCGCGGCACGAGAATGAACACTACGGCGAGCATGATGAAGGCGAACGCAACCTGAAGCGCATACTGCATGAAGGCGATCATATCACCCACCTGCATAGCAGACGCCGCCACCTGATGTGCGCCGACCCAAACGATCAGCAGCGTCATCAGATTCATGATCAACATCATCACCGGCATCAAGCCCGCCATGATTCGCGTGACTGAAAGGTTGGTGCTCATCAGATCGTGGTTGGCTTTTTCAAAACGCTGCTCTTCAAACTTCTGCGTGTTGAATGCGCGAACCACCAGCATACCGGAAAGGTTTTCACGGGTGACCTGATTCAGCCTGTCTACCAGCGTTTGGATCTTCTTGAAGCGAGGCAGCGCCAGCGTAAAGATGATAATAATCAGCGTGATAAGCGCGCCTATGCCCAGCGCGATAATCCACCACATCGCAGCATCGGTGCCTGTTGCTTTGAGAATGCCGCCTATGCCTAGAATAGGCGCATAGAATACGATGCGAATCAACATCACAGTCAGCATTTGCAACTGAGTGATGTCATTAGTGGTACGCGTGATTAGCGAAGATACTGAGAACTTGTCAAACTCGTTGTTAGAGAAGCTTTCAACCTTCACGAAAACGTTGCGGCGCAGGTTGCGGGCAGCGCCAGCCGCCACGCGAGCAGATAGAAAGCCGACCACAATTGCGCTGATGCCGGAAAGCAGCGAAAGCGCCAGCATGATTGTGCCAATGCGCAGGATGTAATTCGCTTGCAGCGCGTTTACATCCATGCCCAGCGCCGTATATTCTGCCCGGATAGGTGCGGCGGCAGATTGAACGATCATCGCCGCATCCATGCCTGCAAAACGCTCGTTGATGCTGCTGAATACGGAGTCGCGCATGGCTGCGGGCAGGCTTTGCAGCAGCGCGAAAGGATCGGAACCTTCCGGCAGGGAAGACATGTCAAAACCTGAATCCATGCCTAATTCAGCGGCTTTGGAGGGATCCGCAATCACCTGCTCGATTCCATAAACAGAAGTGAAGGCTTTGCCCAAAATTGGGTTCAGTGCTTCGATTTCTTCGGCACTTACAAGGTTCAGCACATAAACCGGCTGATCAGCTAAAGCCGGATACTGCGCCAGATAGGTTTCGTAATCAGGCGAGTTGCTGTCAATGAGCGTATACGCACTCATGACCTGTTCCTGCTCACCGGCGCTCATGAACAGCGTCAGTTTATTCATGGTGCTCTGGCTGATGGCTTGCGGAACGGCATTTTCGATGCCGCTCTGCTGGATGCCTGTGTTGACGATCTGCGCCGTGTAATCGGGCAGAGAGAGATCTGCCATTGCCTGTACAAACAGCAGGACAATACACAGCAGGATCGATCCCAGAAAGGGTTTGAGATAGCTGGCTAATCGTGTCATTGATGAATATATCCTTATGCGCGGCGCTTATTTTTCGGCGATTAGATCATGTGTCAGGCGGGCTTTCACTGCTGCATCTAGCGCAGGCAAAAATACACTTGCTGACTTCAACGCTTCAGACGGCAGATCGCTCAGAATTTCAGCGATAATGCCCGTAAGTTGCTTTTTTGCCGCTTCAGCACTCGCTATCCCTTCTGGCGTCACTTCTAAAAGCCACTGACGGCGATCTTTAGGATCACGAACGCGGGTTAGCCAACCGCGCTCAACCAATCCCTGCACCAGAACGCTGGATGCCTGTAAACTGACCTTGTTTCGTTTGGCAAGCTCGCTGGCGGTCACCGGATGTTTGCGAAGCTGCATCAATACGCTGATTTGCCGCATCGTCGCCTCTTCATTACCTGTTTCACGCATACAAGCAGCCATAATACGTCCGACTGCGGGTAATACGTCCAGCATCGTTTGCGCAACGTCATATGGCGTGTATTCGCTGCTCGTCATATCTGCTTAATCACCCCCATTGATTATCAACCATGTTGATAATCATATTAGTTGAGTATATGGAAGAATTCAAGATCAGTCAGGAATTAATTTCAAGAATTAACAAAGTTTTTACACGCTGTGGCGACAGGGCTTTAGAAGTGGTGTCGAAAACAAAACATCCGACCTTATAGCCGGATGTTCGAGTGGTGTCTTAGATTGTGGGCAATAGAGGACTCGAACCTCTAACCACTCCCACGTCAAAGGAGTGCTCTGCCAATTGAGCTAATTGCCCGCAGATGCCGATTAGTATACGCAAGTCAGGGCGCAATGCAAGACCGGTTTCGTCTTACGGCGCTTCCAGATCACGGGCAACCGGCAAGGTGAATATGAAATACCCACCAGCCGCTGGTGGGCAGGGAATCAACCACACGCTCCCCTGATGGGCTTCGATCAGGCTGCGCACAACTGTTAAGCCTAAGCCCACGCCTTCGGTTCGCTCTCTGCGCGCCTGTTCTGTGCGGAAAAAGGGCATGAAAACGCGTCCGGCGTCTTCAGCCGTGATGCCGCCGCCTTCATCAGCTACGGTGATCAGGATGGCAGGCAGCATAATATTCGGCGGAAAACCTTCGGGTAAATCGTCCATCTGTGCCACGTACTGCGCCTGAATCTGAATTTCGCTGTTTTCGGGCGCATATTTCACCGCGTTGGAGATCAGGTTACTTAACACCTGTTTGATGCGCGTGCGGTCAATGTTCACGAGGGGCAGTTGATCCTGCAACATCAAGGTGACGCGCTGGCCGCGCATCCGGTAGAGCGGCTCCATGCTGATAACCACTTCTCGGATCGTGTTTGGCAGACTGTTTGCTTCACGCGCGAGTTGAATTTGTCCGGCGTCTAGGCGCGTGAGGTCAATAATATCGCTGATGATGGCTTTTAGATGTTTGGCGCTGCTGAGAATAATTTGCGTGTACTCATGCACCCTGGGGGCTAAATCGTGCCCCCCTACTTCAAGGATAAATTCGGCAAAGCCTTGAATTGAGGTGAGCGGTGTGCGTAATTCATGGGATATTCGTGAGAGGAATTCCGCGCGCATACGCGCTGAAGCACGATCTGCTGTGACATCATGAAAGGCATAGACGCGGCTCTTGACTTGGTCACTTTGATACACTGGAGTGCTCGTCCACAGGATTTCCAACGGCTGCCCGCCGCTATTGACGGCGCGAAATTCCCCCTGCCGGATATCACTTGAACGTACCGGCATATATATCCACTGCTGGGTGAGGCTTGCGCGCACATCTTCGGGTAAGGTCATGCGTGACAGCACTTCGTACAGCGATTTGCCACGAATATCAACCTCAGAGAGGCCGAATAGATGATTAAATGCAATGCTGCTGCTGATTACCTGCCCGCCCTGAGCGCCGGGCTGCATTAGTAATATGCCGTCACTGACAGCACTCAGCATCGCGCGGCGCACTAGCTGCATACTATCGCGCTGCCGCATCATTCTGGTGGCGAGTGCGGTCAATGCCAGATATTCGCCTATCATCCTGTAGCTAAAAACTTCAAAGGTGTTGAAATGATAAGGGTGATCAGCCGCAAGGATGAGCAGACCTAAAGATTTGCCAGCGGCTTGTAGAGGGATGATCACCATAGATCGAACGTGAGCATCTCGCAGCAGCCCGCGCACGAGCGGGTCGAAAATTTGCAGCACCTGCTCATTGATCTCTTGAAAGACGTAATATTTTCGCTTTTCGAGCAGCTCCAGGCGTTTATGATAGCTTTCAATGCCTAATCGAATGCCGATGCCGCCGCCAGAGCCGCGTTTTTGCGTCCAGGCGCCGCGAATTTCCAGATATTCGCGGGGGGCATCTGGCCGAGCTTCGTCTATTGGCCCGTAACGCAAGATCGCGCAGCCTGAAATTTGCGGAGAGAAGGAATTGCGCAGCACTTCCACAACTTCCTGAGCGGTGGAGAGCGCTTCTTTCGATCCGGCTATTTTCAAGACGGTTTGTGCCACACCATTTTTGAAGTTTCTAAGCTGATGCAGAAAGCGATTTTCTAAAGCCATGCTGAGCAGCGCTAAATCAGATGCCGCCTCTGCGTAGAAGGCGCTGTCGTTGATGCTCCCCCGCTGGTTGGCCACTACCAGCGCCCCCCGCAGAGTGGATTCTGCGCTTAAAGGGATGATTAAGCCAGATTTGAGCGATGGAATACCCGTCTGCTCGTTGATGGGCACAGGCTGGTTGGGGCTGAAAGGAATGTCCTTTAGCCGCTGCGCTAGCGCAGTAGCAGCACGTGGAAAATCAGCCGTAGCATAAAGCAGGGAAAAGCTGCCTTCAGCGAAGATATCCGTTTCAAATAGGGCTGCCCCCGCTCCCGCTTTTTTTGCGATGGCGTCAACCAGTATTTGCAGCACATCGGGCGCGGGAGCGGGGGGAATTGGTGGTGCTGTGGACATAAGCGCTGATTACACGCCCTGCCTGACAGCTTCTTCTTCTGTGTCCGGCTCAATTGAGTCTTCTGGACGCACGGTAAAAATGTAGCCAACACCGCGCTCTGTGCGAACATAATGGGGATGGTGCGAATCTACTTCTAACTTTCTGCGCAGGCGGTGCATATGAACGCGCAGCGTATCTTCAAAAACGGTTTCAGAAGGCCACACGCGGGCGATCAATAGGCGGTTTTCAACCACGCGGCCAGCATTTCTGAGTAAAACGTGCAGCAGCACGGATTCAGTCGGGGTTAGGTTGGTTGTTTGCCTACTTAGCGTGATCCGGTTATGGGCAAAATCAATGCTCAGGTGATCATCCACGCGAATGATCGGCTCGTTAGCGTAGTCAAGGCTGGGCATGCGCGCAAGAACAACCTGAATGCGCGCTTCTAACTCGCGCAGCTCAAATGGTTTTACGATGAAATCTTCAGCATATTTTTTGAGACCAGTCACAATCGTATCAGTATCGCTCGTGGCGGTAATGAAAATAATCGGCACATCAGCCATCGCTTTTAGCCGGCTGCTAACCTCAAAACCGTGCATCGTGGGGAGGGTCAGGTCAATTAATGCGATATGGGGTAAACCACGTAACCCAACATACTCAAGCGCTTCCGGCCCATCGCTAAAGCCGATCACTTCAAAAGAATGTGCCCCCATATAATCGCCAATAAGCCTGTTGATGTTGGGATCATCTTCAACCAAAAGGATTTTGGTTTTCCCCATTGCTTCCTCCCGGAGAATTTACTGAATCGGCATTGTAATATTCCCCATTCTAACATCAATGTTTAGCTCAAAACCAAAAGAACGAAAAGAATTGTTACGGGATGTCTAGCGGATTTTTCGCAAATAGGTGTCGTTCTCGAACAAAGCGCGGGTGAAGCGGCTTTCGGCCAGCGCATCTGCTGAAAGCAGGCCTAGTGTTTCGCGGGCGAGCGCGACTGTGCGCAGCGATCCGCATACGGCGATGACAGGTTCAGGCGCGAAAGCGGCGGTTGAAATCGCCGCCTGCACGCTTTCCACAGACTCAACTTTTGCATGTTCGGGCTGCCACACGTTCAAGAGTTCGCCGGGCGCTGCCCCGCGATGCCCGGCCAGCGGCGCAAGCACAACACGGAATTGGGGCGCATCAAATGAACGTAGTATAGCGGCGGCAGATTTATCGCGCAGAAGCGCGGCGATCAGCAGAATTGGCTGCTCAAGCGTATTCAGGTATGCCCGAAGCCGCGCAGCGCTGGAAGCGGTATGCGCGCCGTCAAGAATAAATGTGTGATTGTTGGCGCGGAAAATTTCCATCCGCCCGGGCAATTGTTTCCCCCAACGGGGGGGGATTGTCTGTTCTGCCGCTGGCTGCCGCGCCGTGATCACCCGATCCGCCTGCTTTAGTATGCCGGGCAGATCGCTGACCTCAATAAGCGCAGCCCCTAACAATGCCGCTTCCTGCTTGAATACCTGCTGAACAGGCGATGATTGCGGCAGACTAATGCCTGTTCCTTCGGGTTGCAGGATGCCGATTTTATGCCACGCGATGGTTTCGAGCGTACCGCCTAAAGCCGCCACGTGTTCCAGCTCTACTGGCGTAAAAA
>LMZS01000119.1 GCA_001567085.1 Chloroflexi bacterium OLB15 | reverse complement strand
ATTGACAAGATCGCGCGCAAATCGGCAGATAACCCGTCAATCACCCGTGATGTTTCGGGTGAAGGCGTGCAGCAGGCGTTGTTGAAGATCATCGAAGGTACGGTTGCAAATGTGCCGCCGCAAGGTGGGCGCAAGCATCCGCATCAGGAATTTTTGCAGGTCAACACGTCGAATATCCTGTTCATTTGCGGCGGCACGTTTGCCGGTATTGACGAGGATATCATCAAGCGTATTGGTGGGCAGGGTTCAATCGGGTTTCAGCCTAACAACCAGCGTACTGCCGATGATAAAACGGCGCTGCTGCGCCAGATCAGCCCTGAGGATATGATCCAGTTTGGCATGATCCCCGAATTTGTCGGGCGGCTGCCAGTATTGGTGACCATTGATCCGCTGGATCGGGATGCCTTGATCCGTATTCTGATTGAGCCAAAGAACGCGCTGATCAAGCAGTATCAGCAGCTTCTGGCGCTTGATAACCTTGAACTGGAATTTGAAGAATCGGCATTGGGCGCTGCCGCAGATATTGCGATGCGTCGTGGCACGGGCGCGCGCGGGCTGCGTTCGATCATCGAAAGCCGCTTGCTAGATGTGATGTTTGAAGCGCCGGGAAGGCGCGATCTGGTCAAAGTGGTGGTGGATGCCGATGTGATTAACGGCGTGCAGCCGCCCAAACTATTCGGTCGTGACGATACGCCGGTTGAATGGCCCGGCCCAGAGAAAAAGCTGAAGGGCGCGGCGTAGTTCTTTACGCTTACAACACAAAAAAGACGGGATCGCTCCCGTCTTTTTGTTTATACCAGTGTTTTCAGCGCGTTCAGAATCGCCCTGCCTTCAAAAGTGACGCGGCACAGCAGAAGTTGGCCGCCTGATCAGGTTGCTGGTTGCATCAACACCACTTCAGAGGATGCGCTTGCTTCCTGTTGAAATAGGGTCGCGTTGATGCGGCTGGCAGAATTCCATTTGCAGGGGATTGCCCAGCGCGGGCGCAGGCGTTTGACGGCATCGGCAGCCGCGTGGGCAGTCATCGTACCAGCGCCATCTACGGGCAGGATCATGATGTCTGGATGCAGGGCTTCCATCATCGGAATACTGCTGGTATCGCCGGCATAGTAAATGTCGTAGAAATTGACCGATATCACGAAGCCTAGCCCGCCGTCGTCCGATGTGGCCGGCACGCCCTTAATGCTGGCGCGCCCCATCGAAATGGTTTGGAAGGGACGCAGCACTTCAGCGCTGGGCAGTTCTTTTGCGACCTGCTCAGTTGCAATGATGCGTGTTCCTGGCCTGCTCAGTTTGGCAATATCTGGCGGCGAAAAGTGTTCGTGTTTGTGGTGTCCTATTAAAATTAGATCGGCAGGGAGAGGGGGATTGGCGAGGCGCCAGGGGTTAATATAAATGACTGGCGTTGTGTCAATCAGAAAACTGCTATTGCCGAGCCAGTGAATCTTTCTAATCATCTTAACGAGCGATCCTGCGTATGAAGCAGCTCATCCGGCGAAAGTGATCCAACTGTAACGCGCAGCAGGCGAATCCTCAAGATCATAAATTGCATTTGACTCAAGTTTGTTCATTATTATTCGCCGTCAATTCGTCTTATAATCGCCTTAGTGATACGCTGCGCTTGCGCGGGGAATTTCCTTCGCAGGTTCGGCATTGTTGTCTTAATTCGGTCGTGTTGCGCGTTCATGCAAGCGATGGAGCAAAATTCTATGTCCGACCGTCCGCTGTCGAATTTATCGCGACAGCCCATTAAGAGTATCAATCCTTCGCGCGGGCAAACCGGCGACTTGATGGGTGGCGCATGGTATCCCCCGCCGCTTTCCCGGCTGGAAGATACCGGTCTTAATATTCTCAATGTTGCTGATCTTGTGTTGAAAGTGCTGTATTTCGGCGGTTATATGGCTGGTCATATGATTGCCGATATTGTCAAACTGCCCTATACCGGCGTGCTTGACTCGGTGATGGAGCATCTTAAACGCGAGAAATTTGTTGAGGTTCGCGGCACTGGTGGCGTGGGGGAAGCAGGCTTCCAGTATTTGATCTCTAACGCGGGCGTGAATAAAGCGCGTGAAGCGCTGGAGCGCTCGCAGTATGCTGGCCCCGCGCCGGTTACTTTACAGCAGTATGTGCAGGCGATGCGTGAGCAAAACCGTGAGCGATTGATCGTTCATGAAGATGAGCTGCGCGGCGTGATGCGCCATCTGGTCATTTCTGATGAGATGTTGGGGCGTATAGGCCCTGCCGTAAACAGTGGCCTTTCAATCTTCCTCTATGGCCCGCCCGGCAACGGTAAAACCACTGTAGCTGAAACGGTTGGGCGAATGGTGCTCTCTGGCAACATCTGGATTCCCCATGCCTTCGATGTAGATGGGCAGGTGATTCGCGTGTTTGACAACGTGAACCACGAGTTGGCAGGCGGCGAAGAGCGTATGCGGTTGGGGGTAGGCATGTCTCCAGACCCGCGCTGGGTGCGCGTGCGGCGCCCGATGATCATGACCGGCGGCGAATTGACGCTGGCGGGGCTTGATCTGGTTTACGACGACATCAACAAATACTATGAAGCGCCGTTTCAGGTGAAAGCGAATGGCGGCATGTTCCTGATTGACGACTTTGGTCGCCAGCAGGTGCGCCCGCGTGACCTGCTGAACCGCTGGATTGTGCCGCTGGAAAAAGGCGTAGACTTCCTTACGCTGGCGACAGGGCGCAAGATCGAAATGCCGTTTAACGTGTTGATCGTATTTTCGACCAATATTGACCCGCGCGATCTTGTAGACGAAGCGTTCCTGCGCCGTATTCGTCATAAGATTGAGATCACTGACCCGACGCCAGAGCAATTCAGAGAAATTTTCAAGCGCGTATGCGCGGCTAAAGGCATCAAGTATGATGAACAGGCGCTGGCTTACCTGTACAAAGAATGGTATCTGAACCAAAATCGCAAACTGCGCTCGGTGCATCCGCGCGACTTGATCAATCAATTGATAGACATCGCCACTTATCTGAATAAGCCGCCGGTGTTGACCAAAGACATGATCGATCACTCTGCTTCATCCTACTTTGTTAATTTATGAGCCGCATATTTAAGGGGTCGGCGGTTCTTCGCAGTCTGGTTTTTGTGTTGGGCGATGGGAATCCTGTCGTTCAATGGACGAACTGGCGTGTGCAAGAACTGCTGACCGGTCAGTACCGCGATTATGAACCGGCGATGTTTGGCCGGCCAATCATGGATTCTGAACTGGAACACTTGAAAACTACCGGCGCGGTAGAGCATTTCACGCGCCAATACGTTTGGCTGACCGCGATGCTTGAAGATCGCGGCGTTGATCATCACGAAATTGAGCCAGTTGAGGAAAAAGCCTACGCATTCTATCTGCTGACCAACTTGCCAGAGCAGGCGCTGGAAAAGCTGCGCGAGCGAATAGCGCGAATAGATGAAGCGTCTGGCTTTGGCGCGACCCTTTACAATGGACAGGTAGCGGTGGCCGGGGCAGGGGGCAAGCCTTTCGATAATGCCGACGATGCCGAAAACGCGCGGCGGGTGATACGCGGCATCTTGCCAGCATCGGTGAGCGTAGAAATTTTATTTGCGGAAGGCGCAGATGCGCGCAAAGCCACCAACGAGATGCTGTCTGCGCTGGTTGAAGATACTGCGCCCGCACTTTCATTCGATGAACTTGCGGCGAGCCAATCAGTTTCCCCGATGACTGAGGGCAAATGCGCGGTGGTGCTTTCCAGTGATATAGACAACGCCAACACTATTTGGAAAGCGCTGCAGGCGACAGGTATGCAGCTTGTAGCGGCATCTTCGCTCGTCGAAGCGTGGTCAGTGATTGCTGCCAATACGCAGATTGAAGGCTGCGAACCGGTGCTGTGCATCCTTGACCTTACCTTTTCAGAGCAGAGCGACTGGCGTGACCTGCCCCAGTACATGAAATCGCGCGGCCAGAACATGCCTGAAGTGATCGTGCTGGCAAATGCTGAAACAGCGGATCCGGTGTATGCCCTGGCGCTCAAAGAGGCAGGCGCGCATGTGCTGCTTGATTACCCGATTAATGAATCGCGATTGCGGCTGCATGTTTATGAGGTGCTGCAAGCGCACTCTTGAATGCAGGCGCAATTTGCGGGGATTCAAGGGGTTCATGTTTTCACAAGCTAACCTTTATAGCCCCATATGATTTATGGATTGTGATAGATACCGCCGGTTGAATTCTCAGGGCTTTCTGCTAGAGTAAGACTTCCTGAAATTAGGTAACTGATATGGCTGGTATTTCTCCCGAACCACTTCCCTGGGCGAAGCTTATGCGTCGAATCCCACGCCCGGTTCAAGATGATGCTGAACGCTGGCTCCCTGGCGAAATGGAAGAAGCCACCTTTGAATGGATGGCTCCCAGTGATGTCGTTGAAACGGTGATGCGGCGTTACACCGAAGCGCATCTGTGGCTGGAAGTAGCCTCACAGCATTTTCAGAATACCCGCTGGCGTGAAGCGGCACGCCATTTTCTTTCCGGCTCTTGCTTACAACAATTTACCTCAGCCTTAAAATCTGCGCGTGAAAGTGACGTGCAGATAGTGGATGTTTTGCGCGGCGAACATAAACTCGCGGTGCGCTATTTCTCGGCAGGTGGCGATACCTGCCTGCTAAGCGATACGCAGTCGGATCGGCGTATGGCGATATATCGCTTGCATGGGGGGGAGCGTATAGGAACGCAAGACCTTGGCAGCAGCACCGTTGTGTATCTGATGCGCTTCAGCACGGCAGATGCGCGCTGGAAGATTGATGCCTGCGTGCAAGACTTGCCGCATGCGGAGTTTAGGCGGGGGAATTCGCTGCGTGTTTTTGAGCGCACTCCACTGCCTTTTCCTGCTGGCCGCGATAGTTAAACCTCAGTGTCTTCATCAACTGTATTTGTCACCGGCGGCACCGGGTTTTTAGGGCGCCATTTGCTACCCGCGTTGTGCCGCGCCGGCTATACGGTGCGCATACTGGTACGTTCTCCAGAAGCTCATACATGGCTTAAACGTTATCCGAATCTCACCGTGATCAAAGGCGATGTGCTGGATGCTGATTCGGTAATGCAGGGCATTGCTCATGCAGATTACGTGGTGCATGCGGCGGGATTATTCCGCTTCTGGGGCGATGCTTCCCGATTTGAGGCGACCAATGTGGGCGGCGTGGATAATGTGCTAACCGCCGCGCTGCAAGCCGGTGTTCAAAAACTGATCTACATCTCTACGATTGCAGTGATCGGCCAACCTGAACCTGATCGCATAGTAGATGAAACCCATCCGCCGCACCCGGCAGATGCTTATCAGCGCAGTAAGCTGGAAGCCGAAAACCATGCGCTGGGGTTTGCCAGAGCGCAGGCGCTGCCGGTAGTCGTGCTGCGCCCCGGCGCGTTTTATGGCCCGCTGGGGACGTATGCCTTCAATCGCCTGTTCTTTCGCGATCCGATGCGCGGCATTGTGATGCAGATGGATGGCGGGCGTTATGTCATTTTCCCTGCATATGTGCCGGATGTCGCGCAGGGCATCATTCAGGCGCTAACGAAGGGTAGGGTAGGGGAAATCTACAATATCTGCGGCGACCCGATCACCCACAAAGCCGCCTTTGATATCGTGTATAAAGAGGCGCATTTGTGGTATCCGCGCCTTTCTTTGCCGGGCTGGATGGGCATTTTTACAGCGCGAGTGCTGGAAGGGCTGGCGACGATCACCCGCCGTGAACCCTTCTACCCCATGAACTTACGGTCTTACGTGTATAATTACTGGCGCGTTTCCAATGAGAAGGCGCGAACAGAACTTGGTTTTGTGCCTACGCCTTTCGCTGAAGGCGCGCGGCGCACTATTGCGTGGTATAAAGCCGGGCGTCCCGACTGGATCCCCGAAGTTGAGTGTTAACGACAAGCATGAATGATCAGGCGAAAATTTACGTAAGCAGCGGCAAGGGCGGGGATGGCATGGTGGCCTTTCGCCGCGAAAAATATGTGCCGCATGGTGGCCTGCGGGGGGCGATGGGGGCAAGGGCGCTGATGTGATTCTGCGCGTAAACCCCAAGATCAACACCTTGATCGCCTTCACCAGACAAATTCACTTCAAGGGCAGCCCCGGCGCGCGTGGGGGGACATCCACTAAAACGGGCAGAAGCGCCCGTGATGTGATCATTGAAGTGCCTGCTGGAACTATTGTGCGTGATGCCGATACCGATGAAATTCTGGCCGATCTGGTGCGCCCCGGCGACAGCGTGATCGTCGCGAAGGGCGGGCGCGGCGGGCGTGGAAATGCCCGTTTTGCGACTTCTAACGCGCAAGCCCCACGCTACGCTGAAAAAGGCGAACCCGGCGAAGAGCGCTGGTTGAATCTTGAACTGCGCCTGATTGCCGATGTGGGCATCGTAGGTGTGCCTAATGCCGGGAAATCCACGCTGCTTTCGGTGATCAGCAACGCCAAACCGAAGATCGCCAATTACCCATTTACGACGCTTGAACCACAGTTGGGCGTAGTGCTTTATGATAATCGCGATCTGGTGGTGGCCGATATTCCCGGTCTGGTGGAAGGCGCGCATTTAGGCGTCGGGCTTGGCCATGCCTTTTTGCGGCATGTTACACGTACCCGCGCGCTGGTGCACTTGCTGGATGGCGCCTCTGAAGACCCGATTGCCGACTTTAACCAGATTAACGTTGAGCTTTCGCTCTATGACGAAAGATTAGGCACGCGCCCGCAAATTGTTGTGTTCAATAAAATGGATTTGCCGGAAGCGCAGGAACGCTGGCCGCAGGTGCAAAAAGCGCTGCGTAAGCGCGGCATTGAACCGATGGCGATCAGCGCTGCCACCCGTCAGGATGTGACCAAACTGATCCAGCAGATGTTCACCGTGATTGATGAACTGCCGCCTGAACCAGAGATCATCGAAACGATGCCGCTGTACGAGCTTCCGCAGGAAGAACTGCCGTTTGAAATAGAGCGCATTGGCAGTGGCACCTACAGGGTGCTTGGCAAGCGCATTGAACGCGCGGCTAAGATGACCTATTGGGATTATGACGAAGCGGTGCTGCGCTTCCAGCGAACGCTGGATGTGCTGGGAATCACCGCCGCGCTGCGCGAAGCAGGCGTGCAGGAAGGTGACACGGTGTATATTGGCGACCATGAGTTAGAGTGGTCAGATTAAATGCGCCTCGCCGTTTTTGGTGGAACGTTTGATCCGCTGCATGTTGGGCATATGATTCACGCCCAACGCGCCTCTGAAACCTTCGATTGCCCGGTGTTGTTTGTGCCTGCGGCTGACCCGCCGCATAAACAGGGCGCAACCAGAGCCTCTGCTGAAGACCGGGTGGCAATGGTAGAAGCCGCGATTGCTGATAATGACCGTTTTCAGCTAAGCAGGGTTGACCTGGATCGCCCGGGGCCGCACTACAGCGTAGACATGCTCAAGATTCTTCACGAACAATACCCGGATAGTGAATGGATTTTCTTGCTTGGCGCAGACTCTTTGCGCGATTTGCCGCGCTGGCACCAGCCGTTAGAGTTGATGCATCTGGCGCGTTTGGGCGTATTTGCCCGCCCCGATGTCACCATTGAGATGACCGATCTGGAAGCGTCGCTGCCCGGCCTTACCGCGGCGGCCACATGGATTGATTCGCCGCTGATTGACCTGTCTTCTTCGGTGATTGTGGACGGGATTATGAAGGGGTTTAGCCCGCGTTATCTGGTTCCAGATGCTGCGATGGCAGTATTACAGCAGCGAAAGTTGTACGGTTATGAACAGACGATCTGAAATTTTGGTTGCCCCGTTGGTGGCGCTGGTGTTTGTGTTGTTGGGTGTGCCGCTGCTGGTCGCGCAGGATGCGCCGCCGCATGCGCCTACGTTAGTGCCGCCGACGCTGGTGCCAACGGTTGAAACTGCCTTCGCTGACGCGCTGCCAGCCGAAAGTGCGATTGCCCGTATCGTTGCTGCTGGCAGCGTGCGCATCGGTATTCTGTTTAACGAGCTGCCGTTTGGTGAACTCAATGTGCGCGGCGAAATTTCAGGGTTTGATGCCGATCTTGGGCGCTCAATGGCTGAAGCGTGGGGCGTGACGCCTGAATTTGTGCAGGTGACGCGCCAAACCGGGGCAGAGATGTTGGCTGCCGGGGAAATTGATATGCTGATCGCCGCGCAGCCACATTTGCGCAGTTTGGACTCGTTAATCGAGTTTAGCGAGGCTTACTATCCCAGTGAACAGGTGATGGTCTTGCGTGATGGCGATCCCGCGCAGGCGCTGAGCGAGATGGCGAATAAGCGCATCGGCTATATCATGGGCACGCGCAGCGAAACCGCGCTTCAGGAATGGACAAGCCGTACCGGGATTGCCGTGACCGCACAGCCCTATGTGAACCTGGATCAGGCTTTGAGCGGACTCAGTACGGGGGCGGTGGACGGGTTGGTGGCTAACCGCCTGCATGTGCAGCGAGCGGTCACTCAACCGGGCGTTGTGCGCGTACTGGGTGAGCCGGTGATGCCTGAGCCGTTTGCGGTGGGCGTGCGTCGTCAGGATACCAACATGCGTGACCTGGTGGATCGCACTCTGCAATTCTTCGCGCAAAATGGCCGTTTGAACGAGATTCACCGCGCCAATTTCAATAACGTAGATTATCCGGCTGCAATGATCGTGCCCTGGGCGAATGTGGGCGATACCGCGCCGACGCCGTCGCAGTTTGGCACAGATATTCCGACGCCGGCGCAGTATGTGATTCCGCGCTTGCAAACAGATCGCACCTTGCGCGTGGCTGGCATTCGTGATGTAGCGCCAGACGCGCCGGAATCAGAGCGCCGTTTGGACGCCGCACATCGCGCATTTGTCAATGAAATCGCCCGCCGCTGGAATGTAACGGTGGTGTATGTGCCGGACAATGGCACAAACCCGCTTGATTTGCTGGCGAATGGGCAGGCAGACCTGGCGATTGGCGTACAGCCGGATTGGAACGCCGCTGGTCAGGCCATGTTTAGCGAGCCGTACCTGATGCATGGCTATCAATTGATGTCTGAAACCAGCGCAAATATCACGGGCTTTAGCGATCTGCGCGGGAAAGGTGTCGGTATTTTCAGCGATGAGCCAGACGCAGATGAGATTTTGGCGCAGCAGGCGCAGGCTGCGCGGGCGATTGTTGATGACGTATTTCAGCTTGCCAATGAGTCGGATGCCGCGTTTGCAATTCTGGCAGGCACCGATATAAACCTGACCTCAGTATTTGGCGATAGTATGCGTTTGCGACCGCATATCGAAGCCAACCCCGACACGCTGGAACTGCTCAGCGATGGCGAGGGCAACCCGATCTTTTTCTCGCGGCATTATCTGGCGCTGGCAACCCCGCGCGCCGATCTCGATTTTGAGCTGTTAGTAGACTACACCCTGCAAGAAATGATGCGCGATGGCACGCTAGCTTCGATGCTGGCGCCGGTAACCTCGGCGCAGGCAATCCCGCCGATGGAAGTATGGCCGGGCGCAACCAACTATTTAGGGTTTTCAGTTTCGGGTTGAGCTGGCGTTCGCTTTGACTGCCCGATGCTTGCCAGCGTGACGCCTGTCAGAATAATCAGGCTGCCAATCGCCTGTAAGAAGGTCGGGACTTGCTTAAAGACGAAGAACGCCATGAACGCGCTGGCAATCGGCTCTAGCTGCGTGGCGATGCTGACATATGTCGCTGAAAGATAGCGCAGCGCGAAGTTGAACGATGAATGCCCGATCAACTGCGGGATCAGCGCGGTAAGCACCACCCAGCCAAAACCAGAGAGCGGGTAGCCGGTTACCGGCGTGCCTGTCATCAGAATCATCACTAGCAAACAGATTGCGGTAGAGCTATACACCAGCCAGATGTACGGCACCAGCGATAATTTGGCGCGCAATTTTCGCCCGATGACCAGATAAGCCGCGAAAGCCATCGCGCCTGCTAGCGCAAGCCCCGCGCCAAGTACAGGCTGCGAGCCGCTGCCGCCATCTGTTCCCGTAACGCCGATGATGATCCCGCCAGCCAGCGCTAACGCCAGCCCCAGCGCAATCAGGCGGTTGATCCGCGCGCCTAAAAACACAAACTCCAGCAGCGCCACCCATAAGGGGCCTGTACCCACAAACACCACACTGATCAAGACGCTTGTATATTCCAGCGATAGAATCCAGCAGGCGAAATGAAAGCCGAGGAATATGCCGGAAAAAACAAGCAGCAGTAGATCGGCGCGGCGTAAGGCTTTGAGCACGTCGCCATGAAAGCGCAGCGCGACCGGCGTTAGCAGCAGCGCTGAGATGAGCACCCTGCCAGCCGCGATCACCAGCGAAGGCACGCCTTCGCGCTGCGCCAGACCGATGAAAATAGCGGCCATAGATACGGCGATAATGCCCGCGACCAGCGCGCCGTAAACCCGGGGCGGTATAGCAGCCTTTGGAGCGGCAGCAGCGGCTGAAGTTGTCATGTAGGTGGGGAACTCCTGAACGTGGGCAATGTTAGCATTAGCCGGGCATAAATACCATTTAGGTCAGGTGGCCGGTGAAAAACGAAAGTTCGCCGTGTTACAATACGTCTAGGTAAAAGACAGATCCTAATTTTGGGAGGATAAACCATGGCTTTTGAACTTCCACCGCTTCCTTATTCGTCCAACGCGCTGGAGCCGTATATTGACCAGCAAACGATGGAGATTCATCACGGGAAGCATCATCAGGCGTATGTGACCAATCTCAATAAAGCGCTGGAAAATCACCCAGACCTGCAAAGTAAGTCCATTGAAGAACTGCTGACTTCGCTGGACAGCCTGCCGGATGCCATTCGCAGCGCTGTTCGCAACAACGGCGGCGGTCACTATAACCACTCTATGTTCTGGCAGGTTATGGGGCCAAATGGCGGCGGCGCACCTACAGGCGCGCTGGCGGATGCTATCAATGCGGCGTTTGGCAGCTTCGATGAGTTTAAGGCGCAGTTCAAGGCTGCCGGGGCTGGCCGCTTTGGTTCTGGTTGGGCGTGGCTGCTAGCTGCACCCGATGGTTCGGTGAGCGTTAGTTCTTCCCCGAATCAGGATAACCCGATTAGCGAAGGCAAGACCGCTATTCTGGGCGTGGATGTGTGGGAACATGCCTATTATCTGAAGTACCAGAACCGCCGCCCAGAGTATCTGGATGCGTGGTGGAATGTTGTCAACTGGGATGAGGTAGCGCGCCGTTACGCCGCTCGTTAATTAAAGTTTCGCTCCATACAAGTGGGAGGATTTCAGGTGATAAAAGTCATCACTTTCATCACCCATCATTCTCACCGAACGACACAGGCGCTACAATCGTAGTGCCTGTTTTTTTGTTGAGTTTGGGAGAAATATTCATGGCGGAGTTTCGTACCGAGAAAGACTCGCTCGGTGAAGTAAATGTACCTGCTGGCGCATTATGGGGCGCTCAAACCCAACGCGCGGTAGATAATTTCCCGATCAGCGGCTTGAAGCCATGGCCGGCATTTGTCTGGTCACAGGTTTTGATCAAGCGCGCTGCAGCGGAAGTAAACCGCGATCTCGGTTTGCTGCCTGCGGATATCGCCAATGCCATTATTCAGGCGGCAGATGAAATTCTGGAAGGCCAGTGGCGCGATCAGTTTGTGGTCGATCCGTTTCAGGCGGGCGCTGGCACCAGCCACAATATGAACACCAATGAAGTGATTGCCAACCGCGCTAACCAGATTCTTGGCTACAAGATTGACGATCCCAAGAAGCCGGTAAATCCCAACGATCACGTTAATATGGCGCAAAGCACCAATGACACCATCCCAACAGCCATTCGTCTTGGCGTGCTGTGGCGCGTAAGCGAGCTTGTCCAGTCGTTGAACTCGCTGGCCGATACCTTTGACGTGAAGGCTGCCGAATGGGATGGTATCGTGAAGAGCGGGCGCACCCATCTACAAGACGCGGTGCCGATCCGGTTGGGTCAGGAAGTGAAGGCGTGGTCTACAGCGCTGCGGCGTGGCATTGAGAAGATCGAATTTTCGGCGAACAGCCTGCGTCGTCTGGGCATCGGCGGCACAGCCAACGGTACCGGCTTGAACGCGCACGCCGAATATCATGCCCGCATGGTTAAAACCCTGAGCAAGCTGTCTGGCTTGGAATTGCATACCTCTGACGATCTGTTTGAGTCTATGCAGTCTCATGCGGACGCGGTGTTCTTCTCTGGCGCGGTGCGCGCAGTGGCGCAAGATTTGATCCGCATTGCCAATGATGTGCGCCTGCTTTCCAGCGGCCCAACCACTGGCCTTGCTGAAATCACTTGCCCGCCGGTGCAGCCCGGTTCCTCGATCATGCCGGGGAAAGTGAATCCGGTGCTGGCGGAAATGCTGGATATGGCGATGTTCCATGTGATCGGCTGCGATACTACCGTTTTGCTGGCGGGGCAGGCTGGTCAGCTTGAATTGAATGTGATGATGCCGATCATTGCGCATAACCTGTTCGAGATGATGCAGGTGATGATCGGATCGGTGAATGCGTTCAACGAACGCTGTGCTAAGGGGCTGGTTGCCAACAAGGAACGCGCTGAAGGCTGGTTGGCGCGAAACCCGATTTTGGTGACCGCGCTGAATCCGATCATCGGCTACCAGAATGGCGCGGCAGTAGCCAAGCAGTCATTGGCAGAAAACCGCAGCATCAAGGAAATTGTGGTCGAAAAAGGGCTGATGCAGCCTGAAGAAGTAGAAAAAGCGCTGGACGCCCGCGCGATGACGGAAGGCGGTATTCAGGGTATCGCCGCCGCTGGCTAAACAGTTTGCCGTAGGGCGAGATTCGATCTCGTATACCTATCAAGGTTGGAGGGCGTGCTGCGGCGTGCCCTCTGCTTTTTACCCTGCGTTTTCGCTTATCTGACCGATTGGATTCTGCATTTTCTCTCATAGCGGCAGAATTGTTAAGCAGATAGGCTGGTATAACCCGGCAATATACGCTTATATTGGTTGTAACTCATAACTCATTACTCTATACTCATCTTGAGAAAGTTTGAGAAAATAAACTTTTCCAGTATACTTTTGGCTAATTTGCCTGTACGCGGCAAGGCGATACTGCGACGGTGGGAACTCGACGTTTAGGCAAATATGAAATCGTAGCACGGCTCGGCAGAGGGGGAATGGCGGAAGTTTACCGCGCATACCAGTCCAGCTTAGAGCGATTTGTTGCTATCAAAGCGCTGCATGCGTTCCTCGCAGATGACCCCGAATTCAAAGGCCGGTTTGAAAAAGAAGCTCGTAACATTGCGCGGTTGAAACATAACCATATCGTGCAGGTTTACGACTTTGAAATGGAGCCGGATAGCGAAACCTATTACATGGTCATGGAGTTAGTCGAAGGGCCAACTCTCAAAGACCTGATGGCAGATCTGGCTGACAACGGCGAGTTGATGCCTGTGCGCGAAGCCCTGCGCATTACCCGTGAAGCCGCCAGCGCGCTCGCTTATGCCCATTCGCAAGGCATGATCCATCGTGATGTGAAGCCGGCAAACCTGATGCTGGATCATGGCAGCCGGGTAGTATTGACGGACTTTGGCATCGCCAAGATCGTTAAAGGCGTGCAATTTACGGCCAGCGGCGGCATGGTGGGCACCCCTGCCTATATGGCCCCTGAACAGGGGCTGGGCGACGCCGGTGATGAGCGCTCTGACCTGTATTCGCTGGGCGTTATCCTGTTTCAGATGACGACAGGCAGGCTGCCGTATGATGGCGAAACCCCGCTTTCAGTCATTCTTAAGCATCTGAATGAGCCGATCCCGTCTGCGCGCGCATATAGCCCTGATTTGCCCGAAGAAGTTGAAGGCATCATCAATCGCCTGATGGCGAAAGAGCCAGATGATCGCTATCAAACTGCCGATGAACTGATCGCTGATGTCGCGCGGGTGGAAGAGGGGCAGCCGCTGAGCGAGCCGCGCCCGATAAAGAACCGGCCTGCCAGAAGCGAACCGGAAAATGACGATACCCACGAACTAGAGGCGATTGACGACCCGCCAACCAATATTCAGGTCGGTGGCCGCGCGCATCGTGCTGCTGCTGGTGCGCCGCCAAAACGACGCTTTCCATGGTTCTGGTTGGTCGCCGGAATAATTATCATCGGTGGGGTAATGGTGTTGGGGGGGATACAAGGTTCTGGCCCGTTCAGCGCGTTGTTCGCTGCTGCATCAGCTACGCCGACCTTTACGGCTACAACGGAAGCGGCAACATTACCGCCAGCAGATACCCCTACTGAAACGTTGACATCCACCGCCACGCCAACATTCACGGAAACATCAACACCCACTGAAACGCCTAGCCTGACGGCAACGGATACGCCAAGCGAAACGCCGACATTGACGCCCACGCTGACGCCTTCTGAAACGCATACGCCGACGGAAACGCCATCTCTGACACCAACGCTGACACCGTCGGAGACGCCGACAGCGACGCTTACACCTTCGGAAACATATACGCCAACAGAAACGTATACGCCAACCGATACGCCGACGATCACGCTAACGCCAACGCTGGATATCACCCTCACGCTGCTGCAATCTACGCTGTTCTTCGATTTCCAGACCGCAACCGTCGCTGCCTGTGATTATGACTACCGCATCATTTCGCAAGAACCGGCAGATGGCGAATTTGCCGCTGCAAATCGCCAGTATGAGCGCGAGATCATCTTGCAGAATACCGGCACCTGCCCGTGGGAACGGAATACCTCGCTGGTGTTCGTCAGCGGCGAAAGCCTGAACGCAACCCCGCCGTATTTTTACATTCGCCAGCGGGTCAATGTAGGCGACGAAGTGACCATTCTCTTTCGCGGGCGCACGCCTACGCGCAGCGGTATTGCCAGCGGCATTTGGGAACTGCTTACGCCCGGTTTAATCCCGATTGGCGAGCCATTGACTATCAGCGTTAACGTTTTCCAATCA
Organism: Chloroflexi bacterium OLB15; assembly: GCA_001567085.1. Lineage (GTDB taxonomy): Bacteria > Chloroflexota > Anaerolineae > Aggregatilineales > Phototrophicaceae > Flexifilum. Next base: position 65,394 of record LMZS01000119.1, on the reverse strand, counting down.
GGCTAGACGGCGCTTCTTAGTCTGCCGGCCTGTTCCATACATGGTCAGGCGAAAGTGCGCCGTCTAAAATGCGTGCGGTGAGGCTAACATCATCGTTTGTTGTGTGCGCTTTAGCGTGTATGCCTATCTGTTTAGTGCGCTAAAAAGGGGTAAAGATGGATCGCGGTCAGGCATGGGATATCGTTTGTGAATATGTGCAGTCAGACAGCTTACGCAAGCATATGCTGGCAGTAGAATTTGCGATGCGTGCTTATGCTGAACACTACGGCGAAGACCCTGATAGCTGGGGGCTGGTGGGGCTGCTTCACGATTTTGACTGGGAGATACACCCCGCGCTTGAGCAGCATCCGATGGATGGCGCGCCGATTTTGCGTGCGCGTGGCTTGGGCGAGGAAGATATTCGCACGATTCTCAGTCATGGCCCGCTGGCCGCCGATGATCGCATCACCCTGCGCGACAAGACTCTGTTCGCGGTGGATGAGTTGACCGGCCTGATTACCGCTGCCGCGCTGGTGCGCCCCTCAAAAGATGTGCGTGATGTTGAAGTATCCTCCATCCGTAAAAAATGGAAAGACAAAGCCTTCGCGCGCGGCGTAAACCGTGAAGATGTTGAAAACGGGGCGGCTTCGCTGAATGTGGATTTGTGGGAGTTTCACGTTCCATTGGTGTTGAGAGCGATGCAGGCGCACGCGGCAGAACTGGGAATTGATGGATCGCTTGCGAAGTAGTCACAAGCTAGCGGCTTAGCCTGAAACAGAAACAGGGCGCCTAATTCAAGCGCCCTGTTTCATTTTAATGCATCATGAAAGATGTCTATGTCTGAACGTGTATCGGCGTTCCGTAGTCAGCCCAATTATAGAACCATTCGGCTTCTGGCGTGGGCAGGTTTACGCATCCGTGACTCATCGGTGTCCCGAAATTGTTGTGCCAGTAGGTGCCGTGAATGGCATACCCCTGAAAGAAGTACATCGTGTAAGGCACATCGGGCAGGTAATAGCCGGGGCCAACCATCGTTTCGGCCACAAGTTTTTGCTGTACAGTGTAATCGCCAAGTACGGTAGGGGTGGCAGGTAGCCCGGTGGAAACCAGCACGTTACGCACCAGCACGCCGTTTTCATAGGCGTAAATCCGCTGATCGCTCAGGTCTACCACAATGGAACGCCCTGAAGCGACGGCTGCTGGCGGGGCGGCAGGCGGAATGACCATGGCCTCATAGCTTGTGCCGCCCGTAGCGCCGGGGATGATCAATTCCATGCCCGCAAATACGGTGTTCGGGTCGTAAATGCCATTGGCCTGTGCAATCGAGAGCCAGCTTACGCCGTACTGATTTGCAATTTGTGAAAGATATTCACCGGGGCGAACCACGTGCCGGGTTTCAACGGCCAGTACGGGTTGAGCGACTTCAATAGCAACAGCTTGCACCGGAATGACCTCAGCGGCAGGCGCAGGTTGGGCACTGCCAGTGACGATCAATTCCTGACCTGCATAAATCAGGTTGGGATTGGTGATTCCATTCAAAGCGGCAAGCTGTTCTGGCGCAAGGCCGTACTGCCGGGCGATAGATGCCAGATATTCACCACGCCGAACAATATGGGTTTGGGTTACCACTGGCGCTTCAGCCACCACCGGTATCACTTCTGCCGGGACGACAGCCGTTTGGCCGGGCAGGGGGATGATCAAGGTTTGCCCTGCGTAAATTTGCCACGTATTGGTGATGCCATTCAACTGGGCAAGGGTGTTCACGTCAGTGCCGTAATAGCCCGCAATGCGGAACAGGTTTTCGCCGGGTTGAACGAGATGTATCTGTGCTGTTTCCTGTGCAACTGTGGGCATGACCATGAGACAGGCGGTAATAACCAGCATAGCAATGAGCATCAGCAGCTTGCGCATAAGGCGGCATCCTCGGCGTACGTTATAAAAATGATATGTTCTATCCGATAGCGTATGTCAAACTGAGCTTCCCGTCAATCGGGTACTCAGAATAGTTGGCTTTACGAATATAATTGCCGCCTAATCAGTTCGCGTTTACAATTCAGCCCGAATCCGATTAAGGCCATGTAGAAAAAGCCTATGCTCGTAAGGGCTTACCGCCTCACTGACCGTTTTGGCGTCGTGCTTTTGAAATCTGCCAGTCTTGTCATTGATGAGACGCTGGCGGGGATTTCTATTGTCTGGCAGGTGATCTGGCGTATTCTACGCCCGTTTGTTCGCCTGATCGCGCTGGTTCTATTGGCGATTGTGAACCTGTTTCGGCGCGCTTTCGGCCAAAGCAGCATCGCCATGTCGAATACGATGGCTCGGCGTGCTGCCCGCGCTGAAATTGACGCTACCATCGTTGAAGACCCGCTCAAACGTCAAAATCGAATGCTTAGCTTGCTCACCGTTGGCCTGTTGGCGGCGTTGATCGCGGTTGTTTTGTGGGCTACCAACCCCGCAAGAACTGCTCCCTTACAAGTCGCCAGCGCTGGCGGCGGCGCGGCAAATCAACTGTTTGTGCCAACTTCTGAACAACCAGCTCCAGATTTGAATACGCCCGCACCGGCTGTGCTGGCGACGCCTGTACCCACCGCCACGCCTCTGCCTGAAGTATTGGATGTGCTTGGCGCTTTGGCGTATACCCAGCGTGAAAAAGGGCAAACCGATATTTGGGTTGTGCCAGTAGGCAGCCGCGCGCCGCTGCGCTTCACCAATGATCCTGCTGATGAGCGCGATCCCGCATGGTCGCCTGCGCCGAATGACAGGCGTCTGGCTTATGCCTCAAATCAGGATGGTAATTGGGAACTCTACGTTAACGATCTGAATACGAATACGCAGACTCGCTTAACCTATGACCTCTCATTTCAGGCTGGCCCTGCATGGTCGCCAGACGGTTTGTATCTGGTTTACGAGAGCTATCAGGGGAACAACCTTGATATTTACATCATGCGTTCAGATGGCTCTGAGCCGCCGATACGGCTTCCGGGAAATTCTGATACGCCTGATTTCTCGCCCGCGTGGTCGCCGGATGGACGGCGTATCGCTTTTGTGTCGTGGCGTGATGGCAATCAGGATATTTACGTTTTCAATCTGGATGATCAATCCACCATCAACGTGACCAACACGCCCGGACGCCAGGAAGATTACCCCGCGTGGTACCCTGGCGCGGATGGTGATTTGCTGGCTTACAGCGCCTTTGATGAAGGTTTTGAAAAGATATTCGTGAAGCCAGTGGATGATCCCTCAGCCATGCCGCAGGTGCTTTCCTACGGGCATGCGCCGTCGTGGTCGCCCAATGGCTCCAGCCTGGTTTATACCGTTAGTTCGAGCGATGGTGACCAGATCATCGCCAATCCGTTTAGCGGCTCTGGCGCCATGACCTCGATCATCTCGGTGCCCGCTGGCGCATCAGGCGTTGTGTGGAGCGCCACGCCGCTGCCAGCAGCGATCATCAACGCTGGCAGCCTTCCTGCGCCTATCAGCGAGCCGCTGTATGTGGAACAGGTCAGCGAGTTGAATCAAGACCCGCCTTTCGCTTTGAGCAATATCGGCGTCACAGTTGAACAGGCTGTCTTAAGCGATCGTGTGAACGATTCGTTTGTGGCATTGCGTGAGGCCACGTTGGAACAGGCGGGTTGGGATTATCTGGGGCGGTTGGATGATGCCTTCTGGCCGCTGGAGCGCCCGCCGGAACCCGGCGTTGAGCGCCGCAACTGGCACATGACCGGACGCGCTTTTAGTACTACCCGCAACTCGATTGTCGGCTTCCCTCCGCCGCTGGAGGTGGTACGCGAAGATCGCGGCGTTGAAACCTACTGGCGTCAATATCTGCGTGTTGCGGATGATGCTCAGGATGGGCAGCTTGGCGAACCGCTGCGGCATATGCCCTGGGACTTTGCCAGCCGTACTTCTGGCGATGTTCAAGCCTATGATCAGGGTGGCCGCCTCAAATCTATATTTCCTGAGGGCTACTATATTGATTTCACCCGGCTCGCCAGTGATTATGGCTGGGCGCCGATGGCTGCCGGTGATGATTGGCGCGCCAACAGCAACTCTATCAATTTCTGGATGTTTTACCGCCCCGATGGTTTGGATTGGTACACGGCGATGCGTGAAATCTATACCGCCGGCGCGTTGATCAACTTTGCGCCTACCGCAGCTCCGACCCCGGTGAGCGCGGGTGGAAACGCTGCCCCAACGGCGATTATCCAGCCAACCGAAGCGCCGCCAACGCCCCGCGCCTATAGATCCGCCGTCTGAAGGTGAACTTCAGCCAACGACGGACGGAGGCTAGCCGGATAAGCATATGCGCCAGGGTGGGAACGGTATTCCAGCGATAACACTGGTGATCATTGGCGTCATCATTTTTGGCGTGATCATCTGGCAGAACATACGCCCGGAAGCGCCAGCGCGCGTGATTGTGCCAACACAAATTCAGGTGGCTACCGAAGTCAATGCCTGGCAAGTGATCCTTGAGCAGGGCTTTGGCAGCGATAGCACCCCGCTGCCTACCATTGGCATTCCTACCGCGCCGTTTGTGCCGCCCACGTTATCCATGGATGATCAGGCGACGCTGCTGCCCGCGCAAAATCTCAATTCCTTCAATGCTGCCGAAGTTACGCCGTTTATCGCCGCCACGCCAACGCCGCCGCTGCCCACCGCGCCGGTCGTTGAAACGGTGATCCCGCTGACGCAGATTTATGTCACACAGCCGCCGCAAAGCTGGCAGCCGCCGCCGTTGATCCCGCCGCTCTCGCGTGATCCGCTTGGGCGCGATCATTACTGGATGCAGCGTCCAGTCGATTCCAATGCCAATAATCGCGGCTTGTTCTATTACCCCTACGGCTCGGATGGGCCAGAGGGCGAGAATTACCGTATCCACGCTGGCATAGACATGCCGAATCAGATTGGCGAAACCGTGCGCGCGGCTGGCGCTGGCACGGTTGTTTGGGCGGCGGATGGGCTGCGCACCAGCGGCGGCGCATTTCAGGATACTTACAGCTATGGTAATGTCGTGGTCATTCAGCATGATTTTGGCTATGAAGGCCGTCCGGTTTTCACATTGTATGCCCATCTTGCGCTGGTCAATGTTCAACCTGGGCAGCGGGTGGAAGCTGGAGATGCGATTGGTCTTGTAGGAAATACAGGCCGCGTTACCGGCCCGCACGTTCATTTTGAGGTGCGTTTGGGTGAGGCTGGCAGCAGCGATGTGCCCAATTACGCCAATACCTACAACCCCGCGCTGTGGATGGTGCCTTACGTTGGCACGGGTACCATCGCAGGTCGGGTAACCAACGCCAGCGGCGGCCTGGTGCAGGATGCGGATGTGACGGTGCGCAGCCGGGCTACCGGCCAGGTGGTGAATACCACGACGACTTATATCTATCAGAACAGCGGCGTAGATGTGAATCCTGATCCTCAATGGCAGGAAAATTTCGTGATCGGGGATGTGCCCGTTGGTCGCCATGAAGTTGTCGCAGATATTGGCGGCCAGCGGGTGACGGCAATCGTCAATGTGGTTGAAGGAACGACCACGTTTATCGAGTTGAGCGTGGCTTCAACGCCGGTGCCCGCAGGCTCATCTTAGCGTAGCAGTAACCCGTTGCCCGTTGGTCAAGCGTTGGGTTTGCTGATAGCGCCTAAATGCCGTTTCAGATAAACTAACCTCATATTGAGCCGAAACTTTACACCCGGTTCGTCGGAAGTCAGGAGGCGCTATCTCCATGAAATCGAGACAGCAATCGTTATGGCTGCTGATGCTTTTTGTCTGGTTAGCGGTATTTGCTGGTGCCGTATTCGCGCAGGACTCGCGTGCGCTTGTGGCTGGAACGCCGCGCACCGGCTCGCTGAATCTCTCCAGCGTGACGCAGGCCTATACTTTTGAGGCTGCCGGAGATGAAACAATTGCTATCTCTACCGTCAATTCTCTCGGTGTTCCGCTAATCATCACCGTGACGGATGCTGCCGCCCAACCTGTGGCGCAAGCCATTGATACGGATGTGGATGGCGAGCTGGTTCTGAGCAACGTGGAACTGCCTGCCGCTGGCACGTATTACATCACTGTGCTCAAGGCGGGGAATGTCAATTCTGCGGTAGATGTTGAATTTACCATCGTTGTTGATGTCCTTACCGGCGAAGTTGAAACAATCGAACAGCCCGCAGCTACAGCGACGCCAGAAGCGGCTAGCGATACCGGCACAACGCCCGGAACGACGCTTGAACCGGTCACCCAGGTTGTCACGACATCGGGCATTCAGGTCACGCTAAGTTGGCCGACGACTGACGATCTTGACCTTGAAGTGCGCGATCCGGTTGGCGGTTCGCTGTATTGGCGTACCCCGCAAATTGCTAGCGGCGGCTCGCTTAGCCCGAATATCAATCAGGGATGTGCCGTTGCTACTGCGCCAGCGGCAGAAACCGCGACATGGCCGCCGGGCGGTGTTTCAACCGGTAGTTACGAAGTGCTGGTGTATTTCCAGCAGTCGTGCAATAACGATGCCGCCGCGTCCTTTAGCTTGAGCATCAATGTGGATGGCACTGAACTGGGCCCGGTTGAGGCGACGGTGAACCCCGGCGATGTTTACGTCGTGGGTTTCTCCCTTGAAGCTGATGGCACGGCCAGCCTGAATAACAACGGCGGCATTGTCCTCACGAATATTCTGCCCGCGTCTTTCCCAGAACTAATGGCCGCTGCCCAGCCAATTGCCGTTGGTGATGTGCTAAATGGCGTGATCACGAATGAACTGCCGTATCAAGTGTACAGCTTTACGGCTGCATCTGACCTTCTTTACGGCATCAGCGTAAATGCTGTTTCCGGCAGTCTGGATACCTATTTAGCGTTGGTAGATAGCAGCGGAAATATTGAGCGCGAAAATGACGATGCGGCGGTGGGCAATACCAATTCCGCGCTAACCAACGCGCTGCTGCCGAATGCTGGCACGTATTATCTAGTGGTATCCCGTTATGCCAAATCGCTTGGCGCAACTGAAGGCGAGTTCCAGATTGGGCTAACTTCGGCTGATCTGGATTTGCCGGATAACTTCACCGAAAGCATTACCCCCGGCTCGCTTCAGGTCTTGCTGGTGTGGAATACGAATGCTGACTTACAGCTTCTGGTGCGTGACCCGGCAGGCGATGCGGTGTATGACGACTCTCCATCCATTCCCAGCGGTGGGGAACTGCTAGCTTTCGGGAATGTGAACTGTACGCAGGCAGAAGGCGCGCCATATTCCTATATTGTATGGCCGACCACCGTGACCCCGCGCGCCGGTTCCTATGAAGTAGAAGTCTGGTACCAGAACGATTGCGACGATACCACGCCGGTGAATTTCAATCTGTATGTTTTGAAGGATGGTCAGACCATCTACAGCGCTACCGCCCAGCCATTGGAAGGCGAGCGCTTCCTCACCAGCTTTGAAATCGCGGCGGATGGCTCGACCATGCCAGGTCCCGGCGGCGTCGTTCGCGGCTTGCAGGATATTAACTTCCAGCCGGAGGTAGCAACTGCGCCCGAAATCGCGCCTAATGTGCCGGTGACAGGCACGATTACGACCGAAAATCGTTTCGATGTCTTCGTTTTTGATGGCACTGCCGGCGATGTCGTGAATATCGCCATGAATAACACATCGGGAACGCTGGATCCCACCCTATATCTGGTTGGGCCAACTGGCGTTGCAATTGCCAGCAATGATGATGCTGTTGTAGGCGAAAATACGAACTCGCTCATCGCTAACTTCACCTTGCCAGCCGATGGACAGTATATTATCATTGCGACACATTACGGGGGGCCATACGGCGGAACAACCGGTACGTATCAGCTCACCCTCTCACAACTCAACTAATCCCTAAGGGGCAGCGGTCATAAGCCGCTGCCCCTCATATCCATCAATGTAATCTGTCGTGGTGAAAGCACACCTGTTTATGAAATCATGGCTTCTTGTGGTGGGTTTACTAGCCCTGCTGTTTACTGCCGCTTGTTCTGCCCCGCCTGAATTGCGGGATGACACACTGCTCCATGACGATAGTTTAATCACGAATCAACCCTGCGCGGCGCCTTGCTGGAACAATATTACCCCCGGTGAAACGCGCTGGAATGATGCCCTCACTACCCTTGAAGACGATACCTCAATTGAAAATGTACAAACGCAGCAAGACGATGATTCAAGTGCGGTTGTTGCTGAATTTCAAGGGGTAGGCGGCAGCGCATGCTGCCAGATGTTCTCTGAAGCGGGTGATGTGGTCAGTTTGATTTTCTTGCGGCTTGCCCCGGATGTGACCGTTGGTGAGCTTATTGAAGCGCAGGGAGAGCCTGCTTACGTCATCGGCAGCGAATATTCTGAAGAACAAGCCATTATCAACCTGCTGTACCCTGACCTGCAAACGGTTGTCTATGCGTTTACTGCCGGCGTGAATGCCGATTTAACCGAAGACAGCGAGATTGTTGGCGTGCTTTACATGCAGCCTCACGATATGGAACTCTTGATCCAGACCAGCAATTTACACGCATGGGACGGCTTCGGACCATACCAGACCTATGCTGTGACTAATGAAGAATACGAAGTTACCCCTGAAATCACATTAACGCCTACGCCTGAGGGCTGAGCGGCGTAGAGCGCGATAAGGAGCCAGAGAATGAGTGAAGAAGTAAAGCAGCCTACTACGATTGAAGAACTTACCCCCGGCGTTGAACTGACCGGCACTGTAAAACGCATCGAGCTATACGGCGCGTTCGTAGATGTGGGGGTCGGCACCGATGGCCTGCTCCATATCTCGCAATTGGGAAAGCCCAACGTGCGTAACGTGGAAGATGTGGTGAAGCCAGGCCAGCAGGTCACAGTTTATGTGCTGCGCGTTGATCAATCGGCGCGTAAGATTGCGCTCTCCCTTGAAAAACCTGCTTCAGTGGGTTGGGATGCGATCACGGTTGGCAGCACTGTCACCGGCAAAGTGACCAAGTTGGAGAGCTTTGGCGCTTTTGTGGATATTGGCGCGGAGCGTCTCGCCATGATTCACGTTTCTGAGCTGGCATCTGGTTATGTGAAATCTCCCTCAGATGTGGTGAAGGTTGGCGACGAAGTGACCGCCGAAGTGATCAAGGTTGACCCGCGCAAGAAGCGTATTGACCTCAGCATCAAGGCGCTTGAACAGCAGGAAGAGAAAGAGCGCGTTAAGGAAGCCCGACAGAGCACTCGCGAAGAGGCTGAAGAAGATAACGAACCGGTGCCCTCAGCGATGGCGCTTGCGCTTCAGCGTGCGATGGCTGAGAGCGGCGTTCCGATGCCTGAAAAGCGGGGCAAGAAGAATAGTCGTGGCAAGCAGGAACGTCGTGAGCGTGAACAGCGCGATCTGGAAGATATTTACGAGCGTACACTGCGCGGCAATCGTTAAGCCCAACACCACACATCTTAAAAGCCAAAGGACGGGTACAAACAGCCCGTCCTTTTTATTTCCCGGTGGAAAGAAATTTTTTGCTCATCAATGCTGGCTTAGAAACGCTAGCCAGCATTGATGAGCAGGTCGGTTTACCTACAGGCGGCGTTATTTAGGCGGCTTCTGGCGCTGATGCCGCCCCGCTGCCGAGTCGCTTCCACAGCCTTATGCTGGTGACGATTAACGTCAGTAAAGCCATCAGATGCGTAGCCAGGCACCAGATACAGGCTTTTTGCAGCACAAAGAGCGAGTTATAGGTAAGGTAACTGTGGAACATGAAATCGAACAGAATCAGGCCAAAGATGATGTACAGCCCGTTCTTCTTGAAGAAATTGACTTGTCTTTCCAGCATCAACAGGGCGAACAGCGTCGTGTAGGAAGCGAAGCCCAGATAGGCAACGTCTATACCCATAAACTTTGACCAGCGGCTGGAAGTGACCGCGTCGCAATCGAAAGAGCTGTTTTCCATGCAGATCACAGAAGTGCTGGTGAGTTTGGTATAGCTAAGGTAACCACTGGTGATCATAGCGATTACGACGAAGATAACGCTAAGCTGCCAGAGCTGTTTATGTAGTTTGCTGCGCGAAGCGCTTGTGTCAAAAGATTGCTCTGAAGTGATCATGATAAACCTTGAGTAACCGGTCGTAACAAACGAACAGAGTATAACGCTTCAGGTGAGTTTCCGGTGAGTCCTTCAGGAATCGTTAGTAAGCCGTCAGCCAGAACCATTGAGCTGAGCGCGCCAGAGCTTTGGGTGCCGGTTTCGCTGGCGATCCAGCGCCCACTTCCGGCATCTCGGCGTAATTTGACGCGCGCGTAAGTACGCCGCCCATCAGAGTGAATTGGCTTCTCAAGGTACGCCTGAATGATCGGGGCGTCGTCAATTCGGTTTCCGAGTTTTAGCAGGGTTGGGCGCACGAACACTTCAAACGTAACCATAGCCGATACCGGGTTGCCGGGCAGTCCGAAGAAGGGCACTCCGCCCACCTGCCCAAAGGCTAGCGGCTTGCCGGGGCGAATATTGATGCGCCATAGGTCAATGTGCCCAATTTCTTCAATCACGGTACGCACGACATCGAATACGCCAACTGAAACGCCGGCAGAACTCAGGATCAAATCTGGCTTTTCAGCCAGCGCTTCTTCAAACCGCGCGCGCACCGCCTCTATGCTGTCTTTAGCTGGCGGGAAGCGCAGCGGGATGCCGCCGTTCTGCCGTACAAGCGCCGCCAGCACGTAGCCATTAGCATCGCGAATTTTGCCGGGCGTCAATGGCTGATCCGGAGCGATTAGCTCATCACCTGTGCTTAAGATAGCAACGCGCGGCTGGCGAACGACTGGCACGCGGCTGACGCCGAGCATCGCCATCAAGCCAATCTCGGCGGGTTGAATGCTGCTGCCTGCCAGCAATACCCGCTGGCCTATCTGTACATCTTCACCAACCGGGCGCACATAATCACCCGGTTTGACTGCTTGCCGTACCTCAATGGTTTCCGGTAGTTCATGGTCGCCCGTCTGCCTGAAGTTCTGATTCGTGGCTTCAACTGGTACGACAGCATCCGCGCCAGCGGGCATTGGCGCGCCGGTCATGATACGCGCCGCTTCACCTTGCCGCACAACGAATTGGGGCGAAGTGCCTGCGGGAATATCGCCGATGACATGCAGGCTGCGGGGTGCAGTTTGCGTATCTGCTGCCTGCACCGCGAAACCATCCATGCTGGAGTTGGCGAAAGGGGGTAGGGCGATGGTCGAAATCACATCTTCAGCCAGGATGCGTTGGTAGGCTTCTTCTAGCGAAACCTGCTCAGCGCCTAGCTGCTGGAAGTTAGTCAGAATCTGGCTTAACGCAGCGTCTACAGATAATAAAGCGTTCATTGGTTTAACCTTCAAATACCACGAGAAATTATAACACTCCTCTGCGCTAGCCCTTTGATCTGATGTAGAATGTCATTAATCGCTGAACTGGAAGGTTCTTCATGGTCGGTATTGCGGTGCCCGCGCCGGCTCCGGCGCTCAGTTTGCAGTCTTTGTTAGAAGCGCTTCCCGATTTAACGCCGAATGATCGCGCGGTAGTTGAGCGCGCCTATGCCAAAGCTGAAAAACTACATGCGGGGCAAATGCGAAAATCGGGCGAACCCTATTTCACGCACTGCGTTGCGGTGGCTCAGATATTGGCTGAAATGCGGCTGGATGCGGAAGCAATTGCTGCTGCGCTGCTGCATGATACGCTGGAAGATACTGATGTGACGCGCGAAGAACTGCGCGCCGAATTTGGTCCGGCGATCACCAACATCGTTGAGGGCGTAACTAAGCTCAAGAATCTGCCCAAGCAAGAATCAACAGATCGTAAGGGGCGCAACACCGACCGCGATTTTGAATACCAGCGCAAAATTTTCATGACGATGGGCGATGATGTTCGCGTGGCGCTGGTCAAGCTGGCAGATCGCCTGCATAACATGCGCACGCTGGGCTACCAATCGCCTGAAAAACAGCGCATTATCGCTCAGGAAACGCTGGATATTTACGCGCCGCTGGCAAACCGGTTGGGGATCTGGCAAATCAAGTGGCAGCTTGAAGACCTGAGCTTTCGCTATTTGAACCCCGATGATTATAAAAATATCGCTCGGCGCGTGGATGCACGGCACGCTGACCGCGAAAGTTACATGAATGAGGTGATTGACAAGCTGCGCCGTGAATTGGTTCAGCATGGCATTCCTTCCCCGGTCATCTCTGGACGACCCAAGCATATTTACAGTATTTACAAGAAGATGGATCGTAAATCGCTGCCCTTCGATCAGATATATGACGTGCGGGCGGTGCGCATCATCGTAGATACAGTATCAGAATGCTATCTGGCGCTTGGCGTAGTCCACAATATGTGGCATCCAGTGCCGGGCGAGTTTGACGACTATATCGCCTCGCCTAAAGACAACTTCTATCGCAGCTTGCATACCGCGGTGCGCGACGATCACGGCAAGACGGTAGAAGTGCAAATCCGCACCTGGGATATGCACGAACACGCTGAATACGGTGTGGCTGCACACTGGCGCTATAAAGAAGGCAATAAGAAAGATCGTGACGAAGCCTTTGAGAAGCGCATCGCTTACCTGCGCCGCCTGATGGAATTTGGCGATCCTGACGATCCACATTCATTTGTTGATCATATGAAGTCGGAAGTGTTTCAGGATCGGGTATACGTGTTCACGCCTAAAGGTGATGTGATTGACTTGCCCGCTGGCGCGACGCCTGTGGATTATGCCTATCACATTCACACCGAAATCGGCCACCAGTGCCGGGGCGCGAAGGTTGGCGGCAAGCTGGTCAGCCTTGATTATGAGCTGAAGACCGGCGATCAGGTGGAGATCATCACCTCAAAGCGCGGCGGCCCCAGCATGGACTGGCTGAATCCTAATCTCGGTTATGTCAAAACCGGGCGCGCGCGCGATAAGATACGCCACTGGTTCCGGCGGCAGGATCGCGATAAGCACATTCAGGGCGGGCGGGACGTGCTGGAACGCGAACTGAAACGGCTTGGCTTGTTAGACAATATGCCGTTTGACACGGTAGCGGGTTATTTCGGCTACGATAACCTTGATGATTTCTTCGCCGCAGTTGGCGCGGGAGACATCAACGGCGGGCAAATCGCATCGAAGATTCTTGAAGTTGAACGACGCGATCAGCTTGCCCGTGAGAAAGAAACGCTCAAAGCGCGCCAGTCACCATCGAATCTGACGGTTGATTCAACTACCGGCGTTTCCATTCTCGGAACGGGCGGGTTTTTGGTCAATTTAGCGCGCTGCTGCCGCCCTGTGCCGCCGGAAGATATCGTCGGATACGTTACGCGTGGGCGTGGTGTGACGGTACATCGCGCCGATTGCCCGAATATCAATGCTGAACCGGAGCGCCTGATACCGGTTTCCTGGGGAAAGACGAGCCAGGAGCAGCGATTCTCGGTGCCGATTGAGCTGATCGCGTATGATCGCGAAGGGCTGATGAAAGATATCAGCACGCTGATCGCTGACGAAAAGGTGAACATGTCTTCGGTCAATGTTTCCGTACTGCATGGTATCGCCACATTGGATATCACGCTGGAAATCACCGACATGACCCACCTGACGCGGATTCTATCCCGGTTGAGCAATATCAATAATGTAGTTGAAGCGCGCAGGCGTACCCACTAAAGCGGAAGCAGCGCCCTGGCTAAGCGCTGCTAGCCGGTTCAATCTGCGCGGCGTCCGTTTCAGCGGCATATTCCGCCGCTTCAAATGTGGGAATATTTTGATAGGTGACCAGCGCAGCAATCGTCTCTTTGAGGCCGAGCGCGATCACGATGTCGCCTTTGCCCGCACGTTTGGCAGCAGGCAGGGTTCCCGCTTTGATAGTTTTTGCGCGATGCTTGCTGGTCAGGATGATCACCGGCTCATCCAGCTTTTCAACAATACAGGCCGAAGCGAGTCCTGGGCTATCCTGGGGTAGTTTCATCGCGATCACGCCGCTGCCTGCCCGCCCTTGAACTGGGTATTCTGCAATTGGTGAGGTCTTGGCGACGCCATCGTCGCTAATGGTGACCAGATGCGATCCCTCAAATACGACGTTTGCGCCAATGACTCGATCTTTGTCATCTGCCAGCTTGATGCCGCGCATGCCCCCTGCGCCCATACCCGTTGGGCGCACATCTGATTCTTTAAAGCGGATTGCTGAAACCTGATGGGTGGTCAGGATGATCTCATTGTCGCCACCCGTGACCATGATCCAGCCTAGCTCGTCCCCTTTTTCAATATCCATCAGCTTAAAGCTGTTCGCCATCAGGCCGGGCAGGTCTTCCAATCGCAGGCGTTTCACCTCGCCCAGCCGTGTGGCAAAGAACAGAAAGCCTTCCAGACCGTTGGGCGGCAAACTCAAGGCGGCACAAACCTGATGCCCGTTTTTGAGCGTGCTTAAATCCTGAAAAGCGGTTCCTTCTGATGGCGCATTGATCTGCGGAAGCTGATGCACGGGCAGCGTGGCGCAGCTGCCATCCGTTGAGAATAGGTACAGAATATGGTCGGTCACGCTTTGCAGAATGAAGCGGGGCGGGTCTTTAACGTCGCCTGTGATTTTCGGCTGCGCCGAATCAAAGGTGCGCCCGATCTTGCCGCTGGCGGTGAAAGTAACCCAGGTTGATTCTTGCGGCAGCATCAGCACTTCGGCAGGGGTAGCCGTCGCCGTATCGTCAATGATGATGCTGCGGCGCGGTTCGCCATACGCTTGTTTGATCATTTCCAGTTCTTCAGCAATGACCGCGCGCATCTTTTCAGGGCTGCTCAAAACGCCTTCAAGATAAGCGATCAGCTCAAGTTTTTCTTTGTGTTCCTGAACGATGGCCTGCCGCTCCAGCGCCGCCAGACGGCGAAGCTGCATATCCAGAATCGCGCGCGCCTGAATTTCGCTGATGTCCAGCAGTTTCATCAGCGCATCGCGGGCGGTTTCGGCGGTCTTGGATTTGCGAATAGTGGCGATCACTTCGTCCATACGATCCAGCGCCTTGATCAGGCCTTCCAGTATGTGCGCCCGATCCCGCGCTTTTTGCAGGTCATATTCGCTTCGACGGCGCACAATTTCCAGGCGGTGATCCAGATATACCTTCAAACACTGCTTGAGTGAAAGCAATCGCGGTTCGCCGTTCACCAGCGCCAGCATGATGATGCCAAAGGTTTCTTGAAGCGGAGTTAGCTTGAAAAGCTGCGCCAGCACGTCAGTGGCCACTGCGCCGCGCTGAAGCTCAATCGTGAGGCGCAGTCCTTGACGGTCTGATTCGTCGCGCAGATCAGCCAGTCCTTCAATCCTGCCGTCGCGGGCGAGTGTGGCGATGCGCTCGATCAGCGCTGATTTGTTGGTCTGGTAGGGAAGTTCGGTGACGATGATGCGAGATTTGCCGCGTCCCATTTCTTCAATATGGCAGCGCGCGCGGATCGTGATTTTGCCGCGTCCGGTGGCATAGGCGCTGGCGAGCGATCCTTCGTCAGTTTCAGCGTCATCAATATGATGGTAAATCAAGCCGCCAGTGGGAAAGTCTGGCCCTTTGATATACTGCATTAGGTCAGGGATGGCGATGTCATCCATCGCATCCCAGTTCTTGAGCATGTATATCAGCGCATCGCTGGTTTCGCCAAGATTATGCGGCGGAATGTTGGTAGACATACCCACCGCGATGCCTGATGAGCCGTTCACCAGCAGATTCGGGAAGCTCGATGGCAGTACCGAAGGCTCAGCGAGCGTGCCATCGAAGTTGTCGCCAAAATCAACCGTGTTCTTGTCTATATCGGTCAGCAGTTCATCGCCAATAGCCGACATTCTGGCTTCGGTATAGCGCATGGCTGCCGCGCCGTCGCCATCAATGCTGCCAAAGTTACCTTGCCCTTCAACCAGCGGGTTACGCATGGCAAAATCCTGCGCCATACGCACCAGCGATTCATAGACGGCGGCATCTCCGTGAGGGTGATATTTACCCAGCACTTCGCCAACGATACGCGCGCATTTCTTGAAGGGCGTATCTGAGCGAATGCCCATGTCGTACATGGCATACATGATGCGGCGGTGTACGGGTTTTAAGCCGTCGCGGGCATCGGGAAGTGCGCGGGCAACAATCACGCTCATCGCGTAATCAAGATACGCTTCGCGCATTTCCTGCCCGATATTTATTTGGCGGATGTTTCCATTGGTCATTGTTGTAGCTGCTCCAGCGGCTGTTGCCCAATCATTCTAAGGGAATGAGCAGTATTGTCAACTGAACATGCGTTCTAATTATAGCATGAAATGTTTACTTGTATTGGTAAAGCGTAGGGTATTTTCTCTTGAGAGTATTCTTTCTCTTATGATACGATACCCCGCATGGATATAATCTCTCAACTTTTACGCTTGCTTGGCCTGCTTTTCCTTGGGCTTTCCAGCGCATGCGCGCCGCAAACACCGGTGCCTGTTTACTGGACAGCGACGCCAACAGAAACGGCAACTGCGATTCCGGCAACACAGGCGGTGGTTGTGCCGACGGAAATTCCGCCAACGGTTGCCGCAACTGCAACCCCGCCGCCTATTCCAACCAATACGGTAGCCCCAACAAACACGGAACCTGCCGTAGCTGTCGTGCCGACGCTAACTCTAACGCCTGCGCCGCCAACAGCAACCACTGCTCCTACGGACAGCGCATCGCTGACTGCCGGGGCGACATGGCAAGGCCCGGTTGTTTCCGGCGAAGTATCTCCGCCGCCCACTTTTCCGGTGGCCGCGCCAACTACCTCGCCAATTTCTGGCGAGCCAACCATCACGCCAACGGTGCCAGACTTGCCTTTACGCCCATATTTGCCCGATCTGGATGGCAGCCGCATTGGCGTTCAACTGGATATCAACCTTTCCCTGCAAGATTGGCAGGCGGCGATGGGTGATATCGAACGGTTGGGCATCAAGTGGGTGAAAGTGCAGCTTTCGTGGCGCGATATGCAGCCTGACGGGCCAAATCAGAAGAATGACGAATTTTTCCTGCGCGTAGAGCAGTATTTAGAAGATGCGGCGAATCGCGGCTTAAGCGTGATGATCAGCGTGGTCAAAGCGCCGTTGTGGGCGCGTTCGGTGCAAAATGAAGACGGCCCACCAGATAACCCGCAGGATTTAGCGAATTTTATCACGCTGGTATTTCAGGAAATCAACGCAGATTTATATCGCCCCGTCATTGGCGACTATATTGATGCCGTCGAAATCTGGAATGAGCCGAACCTGCTGCGCGAATGGCAGGGAACGCTGCCGTTTAGCGGCGCGGGTTATATGCAGTTATTCGCGCCAGCTTATCAAGCGGTACGGGCTTACTCACCCACGATCCCTGTGCTGACTGCCGGGTTAGCGCCAACGACCACCAGCCAGTATTCGATTGATGATGGCGATTTCCTGCGCCAAATGTATGGGGCAGGGCTGATGAATTATCCGGATGTCGTTCTGGGCGTTCATCCCTATCCGTGGGGCAACCCACCAGACGCGCACTGCTGCGATAACGTGGAAGGGCAGGGGTGGGATGATAACCCGCACTTCTTCTTCGCTGACACGCTGGATACCTATCGCCAGATCATGCGTGAGTATAATGACAGCCGTCAAATGTGGATCACCGAGTTTGGCTATGCCAGTTGGGATGGCTACCCAACCGCGCCGCCCGTTAGCGACGACTGGATTTTGTATACAGATCGGCTGGAGCAGGGCGTTAATACTATTCGCGCGCTGCAAATTGCCCAAACGAGCCCGGATATTGGCATCACGATCCTCTGGAATTTGAATTTCGCTACGCTGGCGGGCATGGTGCAAAACAGCGATGAACGCGCGGCCTATAGCATGCTTATTCCCGGTGATGGCTGTGTGCTGGATTTGAACAGCACAAATCGCACCGAACGCCCCGTCTATTGGATGCTGTATGATGCGGTGCGCCCGGAAGTTTCACTATCTGATTACTGCGGGGTGATACCCGCGCCGATGCAGTAATCTAAGCGTCAGCATAAAAAGCGCCCTGAAAATATGAGGGCGCTTTTTTTATCCTCAGCCGATCAGTTAGAAGCCAGAACTGAATATAAGCGCAGGCGGCTGTAGTTGAGGATGCAAAGACGCCCACCCCCTAACGCCTCTCCGCCATAACTATTCGTAGTATAAAAGCCTGAACTGTCCGGCAGCCAGATCAGGCTGGTGATCGGCAAATCTCCCTCAATAGAGTGATTTAAATCGGCGATGCTGTGGCCATCATTGACGCATTGGCTGACGGTGTGGGCAGGCTCGTTGATCGGTTGTGGTTGGCTTACGCTGCCTGTGCTTAAATCCATGATGATTAAAAGCTGGTCATTCGAATCATCGCCGTTAGGATCAGGTATCATGCCAGCGATGAGGCGGTTATCCGGGCTTGGCCAGAAGAAGGCGGTGGGGACTTCATAGGTCGCGGTTATGGCGCCATCGGGCAGGCTGTAAATGCTGAGCGAGGCGGAATTGTCGGTAGCGTCGTTAAAGTTTATCAGACGGGGAATAAACAGCGACTGGCTATCGGGCGAGAACACCGGAAAATATTGCTCTGAGCCTTCCGGGGTATTCATCGCAAATAATTCGCTGCCAGTGAGCAAATCAATGACGTGAATGCTGGTGAGATCGCTAACGGCTGCCAGCGTATGATCGGCGTTATATACGGTTGTCTCTGGATAACCAGCATAGCCGGGGATCAGATTTTCGAGCGTTTCGCGGTTGAGTAGGATCGTAGATGGCTCTGCCGGTATATCGCCGCTTATCGGGGCGCGCGCGCGGCCTGTATCATAGTCTTGAGTGTCATCGGTATAAATGACCTCAAGCATCTCGTCGGATGTATAGGTAAATGGCGACACAAAGCTGCTTACCCATTGATCAACGGTGAGCGATTCAAAAAACGGGGCGAAATTATCGTCGCGTATTGTGATCAACGTGCTGCTGGTCAGATCGTAGATCAGAACGGTGTAATCTTCCCCATAGCAATTATCGAGCAATATCCACAATTGGGTTTGATCAGCGTTTAATGTTGAGCTTACCGGGCAATTTAAACCGATATTGAGTTCAGACTGTAAATTGACGGTTGGGGCATCCTGCCCAAGTATGCGAAAAGCGTTTGCGCCTAAAAGGGCGATGAAGGCTATCCCTGCAATCACGGCGAATTTGCGACGTAGTATTTGTAACAAGGCGATACCTTTCTATGTTTAAGCAGGGTAGCTAGCAGAGCTTACCTATGCATAAAAAGTATAGCTGCTTTATATTTTTGCGCCTTTAGCAGGGAATAAAAAAAGGCGACCCAACCGGATCGCCTTTAGTATGATTATTCTTCTTCGCCGCGATGCGATTCTTCAGCGTCGCTTTCGTCATCAAAAATTTCAGCGCCGGCATCAAGCGCGCCTTGCGATTCAAGCGTGGTATTCGGGGCGATCAACTCGCGATCCTGATAGGTGTGGAAGCCGGTACCGGCGGGAATGAGCTTGCCGATGATCACGTTTTCCTTCAAGCCATACAGGTTATCGGTCTTGCCTTCAATGGCCGCGCCTGCCAGCACCTTGATGGTGTGCTGGAAGCTGGACGCTGATAAGAAGCTGTCAGTAGTGAGCGCCGCTTTGGTTACCCCTAGCAAGATCGGAACGCCCGCCGCTGGTTCTAACCCTTGCTCGATCAACTGTTCATTGATCTTCAGCAGTTGGAGCTTCTCGATCAATTCGCCGGGCAGCAGTTCGCTGTCACCGCTGCGGGTAAGCTGCACTCGTGAAAGCATCTTGCGAATGATAATCTCAAAATGCTTGTCGCTAATGTTCACGCCCTGAGCGCGGTAGACCTTCTGAATTTCCGTCAGCAGGTACAGTTCCGTTGCTTCTTCGCCCAGAATACGCAATACGCGGTGCGGGTTCAGCGCGCCTTCGGTCAACTGCTGACCAGCGGCCACTTCTGCGCCGTCATAAGCTTCTGGCAGCAACCGTGAGCTTGACGGAATCTCATACTCCATTTCCTCACGCTTCTCAAAGCGCAGGTAAATGGCATTGTCTTCGACGTGAACCGTGCCTTCCATATTTGCTACGATGGCTTCGCCAGTATCTTCATCCTGCGCGAGTATGAAGCCGTTGGGAACCTTCTGGTCTTCGGCTGCATTGACAGTCCAGCCAGCGGGCACCGTGTAGGTTTCGGCGATCACGTCGCTGTTGATCACGGTGGCGATACGCACCCCTTCACGCTTGGAGAGGCGCAGCGTTCCGCTAATATCCGTCACTACCGCTTCGCCTTTCGGCTTCTTGCGGGCTTCAAACAGTTCTTCAACGCGCGGCAGACCGCTGGTGATGTCGCCCGCTGCTTGTGCGGTACCTCCAGTGTGGAAAGTACGCAGCGTGAGCTGGGTTCCCGGTTCGCCGATGGACTGCGCGGCGATAACGCCGACTGCCGTCCCGATTTCCGCCATTTCGCCGCGTCCCAGATCACGCCCGTAGCACAGGGCGCAGATGCCGTGAATGAGATTGCAGCTCAGCGGGCTGCGAACGTAAACCTGCTCAATTTCAGCGTTCTTGTTGATCGCTTCGGCAACTTCTTCATCAATCATCCCGTTACGGGCAACGATAAGCTCCCCTGTATTCGGATCATACAGGTCTTTTGCGGCGCAGCGCCCGACGGTACGCTCAAACATACTCTGGTTGGCGATGTCGTCTGAACGGCGAATCCAGATGCCTTCTTCCGTGCCGCAGTCAGTACGGTTGATGATCATTTCCTGCGCCACGTCCACCAGACGGCGGGTTAGGTAACCTGCGTCAGCAGTACGCAGCGCGGTGTCGGCCAGGCCTTTACGCGCGCCGTGTGTAGAGATGAAATATTCCAGCGCGGTTAAGCCTTCGCGGAAGTGACTGCGAATGGGCAGGTCAATAATGCGACCTGACGGGTCGGCCATCAAGCCGCGCATACCCGCCAACTGGGTGATCGGGCCGAAACCGCCTTTGGTTGAGCCAGAGAGCGCCATGATGGCAATCGGGCCGTATGGGTTCAGCGAGCCGCGAATCACGTTTTGCAGGCGATCCTTGGCATTGTTCCAGGTATCAACCGTGTTCTGATAACGTTCTTCTTCGGTCATCAAACCACGACGGAAGTCGCGCTCGTTGCGGTCTACCACTTCTTCCGCTTCACGCAGAATATCAGCGCGCTGATCCGGTATGGTGATGTCTGCTACGGCGACAGTGGTACCAGACACAGTGGCGTAGTGGAAGCCGAGATCCTTGATCGCATCTACGATGTTGGTTGTAATTTCAGGCCCAACACGGCGATACGCCTTATCAACCAGTTCCTGTAGTTCTTTCTTGCCTAGCGTCTTTTGAACGAAGCGCATTTCATCCGGCAGAATGCGGTTGAAAATAGCACGACCAACTGTAGTCGGTTCCGGTTCAGCCAGCGGTTCGCGGGTTTCCAGATAGGTGCCCAGCAGAATCGGCGTGTGCAAGCCAACCAGGTCAATGTTGTAGAGGTACTCTACTTCGTCCAGGTCAACAACGTGACGGCGTTCGTGCAGGTTTGCTGGAACCAACTGTCCGGTCAGTCCCCGCTCATGCAGGAAACTGCGTGATTCAAAGGTGTTGATCAGCACAGCATCCACTTCGCCGTTGATCGCCGCTTGCGATGCGCGATATACCGCTTCATTGATGCGCTTATCGTCTTTGGCAATTTCTGGCGCGTCGAACATCACTATGCCGGGAATATCGTGATCCTGCGCCCAGTAATAGCCGTTGCTGCGGAAGCCAACGCCAATTTTCCTGGTCGGATCAGCCAGCATATCAATCGTGCGGAATTCATCAGCGCGATCCGGGCGGGTGAAAATTTCAACCGATGGATCCATCGTGAGATAGTAAATGCCCAGCACCATATCTTTCGCTGGCGCAACAATCGGTTGGCCGTCCGCCGGTTTCAGCAGGTTCCGGGTGCTCAGCATCAGCTCGCGAGCTTCCTGAACCGCTTTGTCGCTTAGCGGAACGTGAACCGCCATCTGGTCACCGTCAAAGTCTGCGTTAAACGCCGAGCAGACCAGCGGGTGAATTTGAATGGCCTTGCCTTCGACCAACTGCGGCTCAAACGCCTGAATACCGAGGCGGTGCAGGGTAGGCGCGCGGTTGAGCAGAACGGGACGTTCCTTGATCACTTCTTCCAGAACTTCCCATACTTCCGGCTTTTCACGTTCGATGATGCGCTTAGCGCCCTTCACGTTGCTGGCATAACCATGCGCCACGAGGCGGCTGATAACAAATGGACGATACAGTTCCAGCGCCATCGTCTTGGGCAGGCCGCATTGGTGCAGCTTCAGGCGTGGGCCGATGACGATCACCGAACGGCCGGAATAGTCTACGCGCTTGCCCAGCAGGTTGCGGCGGAAGCGGCCTTTCTTACCCTTGAGCATATCGCTCAAAGATTTAAGCTCGCGGCGGCCGCGACGGCTCATCGCCTTATTGCGCTGGTTGTTGTCAATCAGGCTGTCTACCGCTTCCTGAAGCATACGCTTCTCGTTACGCACGATCACATCCGGCGCGCCGAGTTCCAGCAGGTGCTTCAAGCGATTGTTGCGATTAATCACGCGGCGATACAGGTCATTCAAGTCGCTGGTGGCAAAGCGACCGCCGTCTAGCTGAACCATCGGGCGTAAATCCGGAGGAATGACCGGCAGCACCTTCAGGATCATCCATTCAGGGCGGTTGCTGCTCTTGCGCAGATTTTCAACCACGCGCAGGCGCTTGGTTGCCTTCTTCTTGCGTTGTTTAGAGCGGGTAGTACGAACTTCTCCCCACAGATCTTTCGCCATCTGCTCAAGATCCATCCCTTTCAGGATTTCGTAGAAGGCTTCAGCGCCCATATCCGCCTGGAACACCTGACCGTAACGCTGCTTCAACTCGCGATAGCGGTTTTCCGGCAGGAATTGCAGAATGTGAAGATCATGCAGTTCGTTGCGCGCTTTTTCCGCATTCTGGCGCAGCAGCTTCAGACGGTCGGTAATTTCAATATCCTGCTCGGTGGCAAGCGCGCTAAGTTCATTTTGCGCGGTGGCTTCACCGGTCAGCTCGTCAATCTGACCACGACGCATCACATCAACTTCCGACTGAAGATCGTTCAGGCGGGCGTTCACAATATTCTGCACGCGGGCAGTATGCGAGTTGTCAACAACTTCGCCCTTAGCAACGATAACCGTGTTCGCGCCGGGGAAATCAATATCAGCGGGTGCGGGTTGCCCCATATAGGCATCAATGCGCGTCTGAACGCTCTGTGCTTCACGCATCACTTCGTCGCTAAGGCGTGAAAGTTCGTCCTCAAAGTGACGGTTCACTTCGCGAGTGCTGGCTTCAAGCTCGTTGGCTACAGCATCCTGCTGGGTGCGCCGGGCAGCTTCCTGCGTCTCAAGATCGCCTCGCAGCGCATCTTCTTTCTGCTGAAGCTCTTTTTCGATACGCGTAAGCGCGCGCAGACGGGCGTCTTCGTCAATATTGGTGACCACGTACTGCGCGAAATACAGCACGCGATCCAGGTTGCGGCGGCTGACATCCAACAGCATACCCAGATAGCTGGGAACGCGGCGGGTATACCAGACGTGGGCGACAGGCGCGGCTAACTCAATATGCCCCATGCGTTCACGGCGAACGCTGGAGCGGGTGACTTCTACACCGCATTTGTCGCAGATGATGCCTTTATAACGAATGTTCTTATATTTGCCACAGTAACACTGATAGTCGCGGGTAGGGCCAAAGATGGCTTCACAGAACAGCCCATCCTTTTCCGGTCGCAAACGGCGGTAATTGATAGTTTCCGGCTTCAGCACCTCACCATAAGACCAGTTCTTAATGTCTTCCGGTGACGCCAGACTCACGCGCAGCGCGCTAAAATCCTTCGCCTCCAAGGCGGTACCTCCTCTGCGCTAAATACAAGTAACGAGATGTTGATTATGATTCGGTGGAAATCGCGGATTTATCCGCAGACAGTTGAGCGAAAGTCTTCAGCCTCACTCCGGCAATAAACGACAAAACAGCGCATGGAATCTCGATTCCAGCGCTGCGTTCACAGGGAGGGAGCGCAGAAGTGATCATTGGTAAGCAGAATTATATGGGTCTGTAGGGGGAAAGTCAAGATCGCAGAAGCGCCCGAAAGGTAAGAATCGGGGGAAATCCCGGATTTTTTCGACAGCTAGTTGCTCGCATTTGGCGGGTAGAGGATCATGCGGTTGAGGCGTACCCGTCCTGAAGATACCTGAATGTCAACCCGCGCGATGGCTTGCGGCACATTTTCATTGAATGTGAATGCTGCCAGTTCGCCTGCTTGAACTGGAACATCGCGTTGTTCGCTTATCAGGGTTGTGCCTGCAATATCGGCAAAATATTGAATCGTCGCTGTGCCACTCGTCTCTACTAGAAGCTCAATATCAACACCCGCCACAGGTGCGCGCAAGATTCGCACGCTGAGCGGGACAGACGCGCACACGCCCGCCGCGATTGGCTCTAGAACGACTTCGCCATTAGCATCGGCTAGCTGTAGCGAAGTATCAGCGCACTCCGGTAGGTCATCTGTGTTAGGCGCAACCTCAAAATTCCAGAGGGTATAGGTTTCGCGGGTCACGGGTACTGGTGGCTCAACGAACGAATTGTCTGGCAGCAGCGTGAAATCAATGTCAAAGGGCAGGTTTTGCAGCGTGATATCGAATGGGCGCACATTATTGCGCTCGTCGCTTTCTCGAACCTCGCCGTCAAGATCGACAAATACCTGTGTGGTATAAGTTCCCCACCAGCCATAACTGAACGGGAAAGTGATATTTTTGGAAGCGCCGGGAGGAATATTTTCGACTTCATCGGTGAACGAATTGAGCAGAACAGGGTTCGACAAGCTCGCATTCCAACCGTAGTTGAATGTGCCTGAATTTGCATTTCCCGCGTTGGTGATGGTTACACTGACGCGGAAGGTTTCACCCGGAGCTGGATCGCGGGGGGAGATGCGTACAGTGCCGATCTGCAAATCGGGCAGCGCTGGCACTTCCGTGGTGCCAGATGCTGTTGCGCTGGGCGGCACCGCGGTTGGCGTCGGCTCGATGCGCGGGAATAATCCTGATGCCAGCGCCGCGATGAGCAGAATACCCGTTAAGAGCGCAAGTAAGCTCCCGCCGATCAGCCACACGCGGCTTTTCGCTTTTTCAGCAGTTGCTTCAGGTGGCGGGGCGGCCGCTTCGCCCGGCTTAGCGCGGGCAAACAGCGCGCCATCTTCCGAGCGCATGTAAAGCACAGGCGTCGCCCATTCAGCGCCAGCAGTATTATTAGCCAGCGCTCGCCGCGCTTCGCTCATCGCCAGATCGATCTGTAGTTCGTCGGCCAGTGCGCGGTAAAACTCTTCAGCGAATAACTGCGCGGAAGCATCAGAGATCACAAACTGCATGGCAACGACTGCGCTGATGCCGCGAGCGACCAACCCACTGGCGATGCCCGCCAGCGCATCCTGATCAGGCTGCCGGGCGCTGTGGCAGGAATTCATGACCACCAGCCGCACCGTGCTTTCTTCGCCAATTTCGCGGCCTAATGCCTCGCCCGTCACGATTTGCGGTTGATGACTTCCGCTTTCATCCTCAAAAACCAGCAGCCCGCGCCCGCGCTGTGCGTCATAGTCGCTGTGCCCGATATAGTGGATGATGTGATAATCAGCGGTACGCAATTTGCGTTGCAGAGCGAGCAGCGAGGGTTGTTCCAGCCGTTCAACGGCCACCCGGTTTTCGCGGCGCAGGCCTTCTGTTGCGCGTAGTATTCGCTGCCACTCATCTTCAACGTCCAGCTTGGGGAAGCCTTCGGGCGACGAGATGACCACCAGAATTCGCGGTGTGACCGCCAGTGCTGGCAGGCGTCGCAGCGAAACCAGCGTCGAATAGCGAACAATAGGCGAGGAACGCGATAACGCCAGAAAATCGCGATTCGGGTCGCGGATCGTTTCCCATGGCAGTGGGGCGATGATTCCCGCTTTATCTACTGATAAACGAATACGCAACCCATCGCTTCCCGCGCGTTCCAGACTGGCAATATAGGCTGATTGAATATCGGAATGAGATTGAATGAGAAAGTTAAACAGCCTGTCGCCTAGTTCGCGGGCGGCGTTGGCTTGTGCTGCGCGGGCGGTGGGGCGAACCTCGTTGAAGGCTTGAAAGTAGGCATCTACTTCCTGTTTGTTTAGCGGCGCGGCTACATCAACCGAAACTTCGCCAACAGGAGACGCAACCTTGAGGCGATAGGCGGAGATTGATTCTCCACCCGGCAAGGCGGCGACTTCGATGGCGAAGTTGAGTGATGGCATCGGGTCGCCTCATGCCTCCAGATCGAGCGCGGCGTCTGGCTGAGCAAGCGTTTGGTTCACTTTTGCCCGTAAATAGGCTTCCATAAATCCACTTAGGCGGCCATCTAGCACCGCATCAGTATTCGCATCTTCAAACCCTGTACGATGATCTTTGACGATACGGTACGGGTGCAGCACATAAGAACGTATCTGGTTACCCCATTCTGCGCTCACGATGTCGCCTTTCAATGCGGCGATCTGCTGATCTCGTTTCTTGCGTTCAATCTCGAACAGCCGCGCTTTCAAAATTTGCATCGCGCGCTCTCGATTCTGCGTTTGGCTGCGCTGATTTTGACAGCTTACCACAATCCCTGTAGGAATGTGCGTCAAGCGCACGGCCGTGTCATTTTTCTGAACGTTCTGGCCACCCGCGCCGCTGGAGCGGTAAGTCTCAATTTTCAGGTCTTTTTCGCTGATCTCGATCTCTATATCGCCCTCAATATCCGGCCATAATTCGACCTTGCTGAATGAGGTGTGCCGGCGCTTCGCCGCGTCAAACGGGCTGATGCGCACCAGCCGGTGAACGCCTTGCTCGCTTTGTAGGTAGCCGTATGCGTAATCGCCCTTAATGCTCATCGTCACGCTTTTCAGACCGGCTTCCTCGCCTTCGCTGCGATCTAAAATCTCGACCTTGTAGCCGTTATTTTCAAACCAGCGTAAATACATGCGCTCTAACATCAGCGCCCAATCTTGCGAGTCGGTGCCGCCAGCGCCGGCGTGAATGGCAAAAATGGCGTTTTGATCGTCATATTGCCCATTTAACAGGGTCTGTAGCGATAAACCCTCCACCGCATCCTGAAGTTGGCGGGTTTCGTTGGCTAAATCTTCGTGCAGGGTGGCATCTTCAAGCTGTGCCAGCTCTAGCGTGTCGTTAATTCGTGCGCGGATGGTGTTCCAATGCTCAATTTCGCCCTTAAGACGTGAAATTTCCTGCATCACCCGTTGTGCCAGCTCAGGGTTTGACCAGAAATCGGGCGCCGATGCCTCAATTTCCAGATCAGCAGCGCGGCGCGCCTTGCTATCAAGGTCTACCCGCTCAATCAATTCATGAATTTGCGCCTGCATTGCTTCCAACAGGGCGGTTATGTTTTCCATGCTTCAGCTTTCTCTTATCCCTCTTCGTCGAAAAGACTCTCAACGAAGTAGTCAGGGTTGAAGAAGACCAGATCGGTCATCTTCTCGCCCAATCCAACATAATGAATGGGTAGCCCGAGATCGTGATTGATGGCGAAGATCATGCCACCTTTAGCTGTACTGTCCAGTTTAGTCACGATCACGCCAGTCACATCCACCATTTCGCGGAATTTCTGCGCCTGTTGCAGCGCGTTCTGGCCGGTGGTGCCATCCAGCACCAGCAGCACTTCGTGCGGCGCATCCGGGATAACTTTTTTAGAAACTTCTCTGATTTTAGCGAGTTCTTCCATCAGGTTGTGATTGGTGTGTAGTCGCCCTGCCGTATCTACAATCAGCACGTCCCGCCCGCGCGCGTGGCGGCAGCGGTGGCGTCAAATACAACCGCAGCCGGATCGCTGCCCGGTTTGTTGGCGACAACCGGCACGCCCACACGCTCCCCCCACATTTGCAATTGTTCAATAGCTGCGGCGCGGAAGGTGTCGCCAGCGGCTAACATCACTTTACGCTGGTTGATATTATTCAGGCGGTAGGCCAGTTTGCCGATAGATGTAGTTTTGCCAGAGCCGTTCACGCCAACGATCAGCATAATAGAAAGGGGGCGTCCGCTGATGTTCAGCACTGGCGGGTCTTTGAGCAGCGCGCGAAGTGATTGCTTGAGCAGCGGTTGCACATCTTCAGCGCGGCGAATACCCTGCTTGCGCACGCGGTTTTGCAGGTCTTCCAATACAGCGCGGGTGGTGTCTACGCCCATATCCGCCTGAATCAGCAGCGCTTCAATATCGTCCCAGGTATCATCGTCAATTTCTGCGCTGCCGGTCAGCATTTGCGAAATGCGACCGAAAAAAGACTGGCGTGTTTTGCTCATACCGGAGCGGAAAATACTCAAAAGTGGTTCTCCAAATGGGAAAATAGTGGGGCAGTCGAACGGTTTATAAGGGGAAAGTATACACGTTACGACAACCTGTGTTCAAGACGGCATTGCGTTATGGCTCAGCTATAATAGACTCTAGCCGGAGGGTTTATGGCAGAAGACAAACTTACACATGTAGATGCGCAAGGCACAGCGCGAATGGTGGATGTAGGCGATAAGCCCGATTCTACGCGCCTCGCCGTTGCCGCTGGCAAAATTATGATGCAGCCGGAAACACTGCGCCTGATTCGCGAAAATGGGTTGAAAAAAGGCGATGCGCTGACGACCGCGAGAATTGCTGGCATAATGGCGGCAAAGCGAACGTCAGAATTGATCCCCCTTTGCCACCCGATTCCGCTGACCCATATTGACATTGAATTTAACTTCAGCGAAGCCGAAAGCGCAATTGCTATCGAAGCCAGCGCCCGCACCACTGGTAAAACCGGCGTGGAAATGGAAGCATTAACGGCGGTAAGCGTTGCCGCGCTCACGATCTATGACATGGCGAAGGCTGTAGATCGCGGAATGCGGATTAGCGATATACGCTTGCTGGAAAAGCATGGCGGCGTACACGGTGATTATGTTGCAGGTGATCGGTTAAGATGAAACTGTCAGTTTTGCTGTTCGCAACGTTGAAAGATGCGGCCGGGCAGCGCAAATTTGCGCTTGAGGTCGCGGAAGAGTCAACAGTTGCCGATGCCCGCCGCGAAATAGCTGCCCGTTTTCCGGCACTTCAGGCGCATTTAGAGACCGCCATTATCGCTGTGAATCGCGAGTTTGCCTCTCCTGAAGATTTGCTGCATGCTGATGATGAATTGGCATTATTTCCGCCGGTCAGCGGTGGCGCGCCATATGCCGAAATCGTGTGGCTTCCAGATGCGCCGTTTAGCACCGATGATTTAATCCGCCAGATCACCACGCCCGATACAGGCGCGGTGTGCGTGTTCAGCGGCATGGTGCGCGGTGAAACATCAGCCAAAGATGGCGGCGTTCTGCGGACTGCCGCGCTGAATTATGAGGCCTATGAAATGATGGCGCTGGAAAAGATGCGCCAGGTGATTGCCGAAATTCGCTCGCAATGGCCGCTGGTGCAAGGGGTTGCGGTGGTGCAGCGTGTCGGCCACTTGCAGGTTGGCGAAAATACAATCGTGATTGCCTGTGCATCGGGGCATCGTGATCAGGGTTGTTTTGAAGCAGCACGTTATGGCATTGACCGCCTGAAGCAGATCGTGCCGGTTTGGAAGCAGGAAGTGGGCACAGACGGAAATACGTGGGTTGAGGGGCATTATCAGCCAACGGAGCAGGATCGCCGCTCTTAGCTGGCATGGGCTTCGCTTGGCATGTTTCCCTGAGCTTGTTTGGGCAGTTTGGCGAATAGATTGAGGTGAAGAATGGCTCGTCGCGTTGTGATTACAGGCATGGGTATTGTCTCTGCTGTTGGCGTCACCGTTGAAGAATGCTGGAGCAACATCAAGGAAGGCCGCACCGGTATCGGGCCAATCACACGTTTCGATGTGAGCAATTTTCCGGTCAAGCTGGCCGGTGAGATCAAGAATTTTCAGCCGGAACGCTATATGTCAGCGAAAGAAGTGCGCCGCCGCGATCCTTATCAACAATATGCGGTTGCCGCATCCAAGGAAGCGTTGGCAGGCGGCTTCACCATCACTGAAGAGGAACGCTGGCGCAGCAGCGTGATGATCGGCTCAGGTGTAGGCGGCGTGGGCAGTTATTACAGTGAATGCGAAGAAATTTATCGCACTGGCGATCCGCGACGCATCACCCCAATGGCGATCCCCATGCTGATGGTGAACGGCGGCAGCGATTATGTGGGGATCGAAATCGGCGCAGGGGGGCCGTCATTTGTGCCGGCATCGGCCTGTGCAACTGGCGCTGATTGCATCGGTGTTGCCTATCACTATATCCGTGAGGGGCGGCTGGATCAGGCGCTGGCAGGCGGCGCTGACTCGACCATCTTCAATATCGGGCTAGCTGCCTTTGACCGTACTGGCGCCTGTTCGCGCGAAACTGATCCTGCGCTTGGCTGCCGTCCTTTTACGAAAAATCGCCCTGGCCTGATTTTTGGCGAAGGTGCGGGTGTAGTTGCGCTGGAAGAACTGGAACATGCGAAAGCGCGCGGCGCGAATATTCTTGCCGAGATCGTGGGGTATGGCTCAACGGCTGATGCTTTCCATATTACCGCCCCTGAACCTGAAGGCATTGGCGCGGCACAGGCGTTGAAACAGGCTTTGAATGATGCGAAGCTGAACAGTGATGAGATTGACTACATCAACGCGCACGGCACCGGCACCGGTTTGAATGACGCTATGGAAACCAGAGCCGTGAAGCGGGTGTTTGGCGAACGCGCCTACGAAATTCCGATGAGTTCAACCAAGAGTATGACCGGCCATGCAATGGGTGGAACGGCAGCTTTTGAGGTGATCTTCTGCACAATGGCGCTGCGCGATCAAGTTGCCCCGCCCACCATCGCCTACGATGAGCCTGATCCTGAACTCGATCTGGATTACGTGCCAAATGTGGCGCGGGAACTGCCGATCAAATATGCGATGAGCAATTCTTTTGGCTTCGGCGGGCATAATGTATCGCTGATTCTAAGCAAATTTGAAGGCTAAACTGTGACGCCAGAACAATTCGCGGCGTTGAACGCGCTGGAATTTGCCGAGCCTGAATTGCTGATGCAAGCCTTAACCCATCGTTCTTATGCGAACGAGAATCAAGACACAGTTATAGGCGACAATCAGCGGCTTGAGTTTCTAGGCGATGCCGTGTTGGGGTATCTGGCTGGCGAGTTTGTCTATCTCCATTTCCCTGATAAGCCTGAAGGCGAATTGACGAAACTGCGTGCCGCGCTCGTCAGCACGCAGGCGCTTTCTGCGATTGCGCTTGAATGTCATGTTGATGAGGCGCTAAGGGTAGGCAAAGGCACAGACCAACAAGGGGGGCGTCGCCAGCCTACTGTGCTTGCCGATACCTTTGAGGCGATATTGGGCGCGCTGTATCTCGATCAGGGAATGCAGGCCACCGCCGATTATGTGCTTCCGAAATTACAAGCGCGCCTGACGGCTGAGGCTGACAAGATTCCAACCTATAATGCGCGCGGCACACTACAGGAACGCGCTAGCGTGCTGCTGGGCTTCAACCGCGATATCGGCTGGTTAGCGAAACCGGGCTGGAGCATAACCGCACCTATTTAATTGAAGTGTTGCTTGGCGATCAGGTGGTTGGAACAGGGCAGGGGCGCACCAAGCAGGCTGCCAGCACTGCCGCCGCCAAAGACGCGCTCAGCCAATGGGAGCGGTGGTTTCCAGAGGGCTAGAAACGCGCTCTGGCCCGCGTACTCTGCGCCTGTGCCGTTGAAAAGGGGTCTGCTGGCGATCCTACTCTACCAGTACACCCACCACCACCATGCGGTGATCGGATGCAGGCGTATCAATCACGCCGACGCCTTCTGCTGGCGTCAGGTTGCGCAGCAAAATGTAATCCAGTCGCGCGCGTGGCACGCCAGAACGTACCAGCGTCGCTGAAAGCTCAATCGGGTAGCCCGCAAACGGATCAACAAACCCTACCGAAGTCAATTGTTCCAGCAGCGGCGAATCAGGCACATTGTTGAATGTGCCGCCAAGTATCGTGCGTCCCAGCACGCCGTTCGGGTGCTGGTCGGCGATAATCTGGAAGATTTGATTCAATTGGCGCTGTTGATCCTGTTCTTGATCTGCCAGCGTCAAATCGCCTGTCGGTTCGGTCAGGTAGCTTAACCATGTGTTGTAAACCTCAATCACATGGTCTGGCTCTGGCAAAATTTGCACGCGCTGTAGGCCTGTTTGTTCGCTGATCCCATCCAGCAGCACGCCATCATCATAGGCAATCGGCACGTTAGAAAGCACCGCTAACCCGCGCAGCCCTTCCACCGTCGGGAAGAAACGGCGATCCATGCCAAGTCGCCGCGCCAGCCACAGAGGTTGATCTACGCCGAAGCTGGTAATTCGTCCGGCTTCAGCTTCCTGAAGCATGACTACGTTGGCGCCGCTTTGAAAAATGGTATTAGCGATCCGGTCAAGGCTGGCCGTGAAGTATTCGTCGGTGCCGCCGTGTATATTGAACGTGCCAACGCGCATCACCGCTAAACTGCCTGCGCCGGGTACAACAGGCGGCCTTGCCAGATAGCCTGCGGCAAAACTGGCCGCGATCACCAGCACTAACGCCGCCAGCGAGAAGAAAGCCGAAGCGTTGGAAGTGCTCATACGCCCGCGTATCTGGGTCATTGGCAGGGCGGCAAGGAATGCGGCGAAGCCAGTACCACTAACCCCAATCCCTGGAAACCGCGCATTAGCGGCACCACAATATCGTTCAGGAAGGCGAGATTGCCGCTCAGCCCGCGCACGTAGGCGTAATCGTAAGTGAAGGTGTCGAAGGCGATCAGTATTGCGAAGATCGCCATTGCCAGAATCAGCCACAGGCCGTTAAAACTGCGATCTCGCTCTGTGCGGCGGCGCAGCAGCCACCACCAGATCATCGTTGCCCCAAACTGCGCCAGTATCAACGTGATCGCGCCGATGACGCCCTGTAAACGGGTGCCGAAAACCAGCAGCAGGATGATCAGCAGCATCCATAGCCAGCCTCGCAGCCCCGCGTCAAAGGTGTTCAGGAAGGCCATCACGCGCGATCTGACGGAAGGAACCAATGGCAGTAAGGTGGCCGCTGTCAGGAACGGGACGATGATCGCGTAATCGTAATCGGCGCGCCCGGCGATAGCGTTAGGAATAGCCAGCAGCGCCAGTTGCAGAAAGAGCAGCCCGCCAATGCCCACGCCGCCCCAGAATGGAAGC
Source organism: Chloroflexi bacterium OLB15 (assembly GCA_001567085.1). Taxonomy (GTDB): domain Bacteria; phylum Chloroflexota; class Anaerolineae; order Aggregatilineales; family Phototrophicaceae; genus Flexifilum. The sequence continues at coordinate 32,229 of LMZS01000119.1, read as the reverse complement.
AAGCCGTATTCTGGCCCCGGCATCGGTGGTTGTGGGCGGGTTTCACTCCACACTAACGCGATGAAGGCGATTAGCGCAGCAATAAATGAAAGCCCAATTTGCACATTGGCATAATTTGCAGCCCATGATGGATCAAGCGTATTGCCCGCCGCCCGGAATAGCTGGTCAGCGCCGATGCCTGCCACGAAAAAGATCGGGAAGTGGTTGGCTCGCCAGCGAACAAGAAACGCCAGATAGAACAGGCCGCCGCCCACAACCAGCGCCGCCGCCGCTGTTGGCGTAAGCACCACCTGTAGGTTCATCAGCGCGCGGCCAACGACCACCAGCAGCGTGCCAGCGAATATCAGCGGGCGTACTTTGCCGAGAATCAGGGTTAGCAGCGGCAGCCCTAGCATGGCAATTGTGAAGCTGATTTCGCTGCGCACCAGCGTCGGATCGGGGCCGCCGGGTGGAAGCGGATCAATGTTTAGCGACTGAAGCGCCAACATCGCTGAAGCGCCGGCCGTTTGCGTATATAGCATGCCGACGAGAAATCTTAGCGCCTGAATGAAGAATAGCCCGATCAGCCCCGCCTCAAGTGCCATCAAGCTTGAGGCGAAAGTTTCAGCCGTTTCAACATGCCTGTTATCTTCCTGCGGTACACTGGTAAAGTGTAGCAAAAGTGTACAGCACCACTAAGATTCCGCCAATTTATACCCGCTAAATCACAACTGCTGTGGCGCAGCCATGCGCGCAGATTGCTTTGAAGCCCCCTTGAGAGAACGTCATTTCAGCTTTTGGCGCGGAAATTGCTAGTTCTACGAGCAGCTTCAATACGCGCATTTCTTCCCGCCAGAATGACGCTTGAGGGTAGGGCGTTTTGCTTTCGCCTTTTTAAGACCCTCAAATTTGCGATCACATTGCTGGCAATATGGATACCACAATCCCCTAAAATCGTGCTACGCTAGCTTCTTAAATGTGGCTTATACGTGATCGCCGTCTTGTGGCGGTTTCATAGGTGGCCTCATTTTCCGCTTGCGTATACGCGACCGTTAAGGCGCGGCATATTCTTGGCGCGATAGGCGATCTGTAGCCTCTCTGCGATATCTGGATCGCGAAGAATAGTTTTGCACTGTAAATGAAATGGAGTGATGTAATGCAGCACGTTGATTATCTGCTCAGCGGCGGAATGATCGTCACCATGAACGGACAGTTTGACCTGATTCCGGATGGTTCGGTTGCAATTCTTGGCACAAGCATCGTTGCCGTTGGCACAAAAGCGGCTGTCGAAGCCGAATATACGGCCAATGAGGTGATTGATTGCGCCGGTAAGTTCGTCTTGCCCGGTCTGGTGAACGCGCATACCCATGTTCCCATGACCCTGTTACGTGGTTTGGCGGATGACCTGCGTTTGGACGTGTGGCTGCTTGGTTATGTGATGCCCGCCGAACGCGCTTTTGTCACCCCCGAATTTTGCCGTTTAGGCACGAGCCTCGCCTGTGCTGAAATGATCCGCAGCGGCATCACTGCCTTTGCTGATATGTATTACTTTGAGGAAGAAATTGCGGCGGCGGCTGCGGAAGCCGGAATGCGCGGTGTCTTAGGGCAAAGCATTCTTAAGTTCCCATCCCCGGATGCCGAAACTTACGAAAAGTCGCTTGCGCGCGCGCGCCAGTTTATCGAGAGCTGGCAGGATCATCCGCTGATCACCCCGGCAGTTGCCCCGCACGCGCCGTATTCCAATACCGATGAAATTATGCGGGAATGTGTTGATCTTGCGGTTGAAACCGGCGCGCCGCTGTTGATACACCTTGCCGAAACCAGGCTTGAGCTTGAGAACAGCCTTGAAGCTATAGGCATGAGCGTGATTCAGCACATGCAAGCCATTGACCTGTTCAGGGCAAAAGTGTTGGCGGCGCATTGTGTGCATATTGATCAGGCGGATATGCACCTGCTGAAACAGGGCGATGCATCGGTGGCGCATTGTCCAACCAGCAATTTGAAATTGGCTAGCGGTATTGCCCCGGTGACTCAGATGCTGAAATCAGGGCTGGTGGTTGGTATTGGCACAGATGGCCCGGCCAGTAATAACGATCTGGATATGTTCGAGGAAATTCGGCTGGCGGCTATCCTTGCCAAAACCGATGCTAACGATCCAACTGCGCTCCCCGCGCGGCAGGCGCTGCTGATGGCGACTCGGCAAGGGGCAGAAGCGCTGTTCATTGGGGACAAAACGGGCAGCCTTGAAGCGGGGAAACTTGCCGACGTGCTGATTATGGATGGGCAAACCCTGCATAGCCTGCCACATTTTTCGCGTGATCCTAATGCGGTGTATTCGCAGATAGTGTATGCCGGCCATTCGGCAGATGTCCGTCACGTGTTTTGCAACGGCAAGCTGTTGATGCGAGATCGCGAGCTTTTGACGATTGCTGAAGCGGATTTGCTTCAGCGGGCGAACGCGCTAGCGCAGGAAATTGATGTGTTTATGAAACGGCGCGAAGCGAGTTTGCTTAGCCGTTTGCTGGCAATGGGCGAGCTAGAGCGTTCAGAGAGTTTTGAGGTACAGGCCAAAGCTGCTGTTTCTGACTCTGTGAATCTGGATAGCTTGCTGCGGCATCCCGATGTGCAGGTGATCAAAACGGTGCATTACAAGCAGTACGACACCTATTTCGAGTTTCCAGATTCTGAAGAGGGCAGGGTGCGTTATCGTGAAGACGCGCTGATCGGCAATAAAGGGGAAATTCAGTCTGTTCGCGCGCGCTTAACGCTGACCGAAACCGATACAGAGCGCGATTTCCATTCAACTATCCGGCTTTCGCGGGCGCGTTTTATTGCCGACGCCACACAGCCCCTGCGGTTCTATCGCGAGTATTTCCGGCCGCAAAGAGAGCGCGAACTTGAAAAAGATCGCTTGCGCTGGCACATTCATTTTCGCGGGGTGCTGTTCTACATCAATCTGGATCGGGTGCTTGATCCCGCGCTTCCAGGGCAATATCTGGAAATCAAAAGCCGAACCTGGTCAGCCAGCGATGCGGAATATAAAGCCGATCTGATTCACGAAATGCTGGGCATTCTGGGGATACTGCCGTCAGCCATGATCACCGAAGGCTATTTAGAGATGCAGCCTGCGGGGTGATCAAAAAGACCCCACTATGTGAGCAGGGTCTTTTTGCGGGCTAAGGCGAGAACTAGAATTTGCTCCAGATGTACTGGTTGTAAACTTCGTGGTGGAACTGTACTTCTGACTTCTTGATGATGGTGCCAAGTTTGGCAGGGCAGCGCTCTGCCGAACCCAATTTCAGATCTGCGTACTTCTCGTGAATTTCTTCGCCCAGCAGCGATTTTACATAGCTGCTAGCCCTGAAATCAGCGATAGCATCGTAGATGTTGTCAGGCAGTGTTTTTTCAGGATTGAGCGGGCCTGAAGGCAGTTCGCCGTAAATGCCAGCGCTTAGCAGGGTGTATAACGCCAGATAAGGGTTAGCGTCCGGCGCGATTGAGCGTACTTCTACGCGGGCAGAACGCTCGTTGCCAATCGGGATGCGTACCATCGAGCCGCGATCTACCGCAGATGCTTTTATCTGGTTCGGCGCCTCAAAATGCGGGTCAAGGCGGCGATACGAATTGACGCTGGAGTTTAGGATCAGGCAGATGTCACGTGCGCTGTGCAGAATACGCTGAATGAAATCCCACCCTGTGCTGGAAAGGCTGTCCTTGCCTTTGGGGTCATAGAACAGATTCGTCTTGCCCTCAGAAAGTGACAGATTCGTGTGCATACCGTTGCCGTTAACTCCAGTAACCGGCTTGGGTAGGAACGAAGCAGTCATGTTCTTAAGCGCGGCAACCTGACGGCAGAGCAGCTTGTAAAGTTGAATCTGGTCGGCTGCGATGGTTACTTCTGTGTAAGAGTAATTCATCTCAAATTGAGAAGGCGCTACTTCAGGGTGATCTTTCTCATTCGAGAAACCCATCGCCCGTTGAACTTCCGCCGCCGAGTCGATGAACTGGCGCAGCGGATCGCCGGGCAGCGTATGGTAGTAGCCGGTGGTCGAAGCAAACTCGAACCCGCCATTCTCAAAATAGCTTTGCTCTGCGTGCTGGCCTGCGAACAGGAAGCCTTCAATTTCGTTGGCTGCGTTGGCGACGATGCCTTTTTCGGTGTATAGCTTTTCAGCTAACTGCTTCAAACGAGAGCGTAGGTCGGCGGTGTAGGGGGTGCCATCTTTTTCAAGAACTTCGCCGAACACAAACACCTTGCCTGGCCCAAAAACGTCGGCTGGCAGCCAGTAAAATGCTGACCAGTCAATTCCTAAACGCAGGTCGGATTCCTTTTGCGCCGTGAAGCCGCGTATTGAGGAACCGTCAAAAGTGAGGTTATCGGCAGACTTAACAAGGAATTTCTTGTCATAATCCAACATGTGCAGCCGCCCTTCAAGGTCGGAGAAGCACACGGTGACTGCCTTGATGCCCTTCGTGTCGGTGAGGTATTTCAGGCGCTGTTCTTGAATCTGGTCTATGGGTGTGCGCGCTGCACGTTGCGCCTTCGCCTCCAAATTCAGCTCTTCAAGCTCTTCATACGAAATTTCAAGGAAATCACGGAGCAAAGCGGCCATTTGTACAACCTTAGTGTTGATGAACGAAAATTGGTCAACTGCCGCTAGTATAGGGGTTTGTGAAATATACCGCTTAGTCGAAAGCTTCTAATCCTTTTCTGGAGGTTATTGGTTAAATGTGACAAAAACCAATTTTCGCTCGCCCCCTTAAGCGAAGATTCGTAGTTATCAACAAAGGCTAATCGCTTGTCGTTAGTTAATAACGTCAGTTATCGTGAAGGGCTTAATGTGGGAACTATGGCCTTTAGCCCGCTCATGCCATAAGGGTAAATTCTGCCTTATCTGCTATCAGGCTAGGGGGAGAAGCTGGAACAGCCGCTTCCATTGGATATGTGGGTGAAAAATATAGGCGGCTTATCAGGCCGCCTATAAAGGGTTGCTGATTTTACTGATCAGGCATTTTCCAGCCGGAATCCATGCCCGCGCACGGTGACGATGTACTGCCATGACGGGTCAATCTCGGCGATGCGATCCCGCAAGCGCCGCACCAGCGCGTCAATCGCCTGTTCGCTTACGCCTTCGCCGAAAGCGTCTGGCCAAACGGTTTGTACGACTTCATCGCGGGTACACACGCGCCCGGTATTGATATACAGCAGCTCCAACAGGCGGTACTGCGGTGGGCTAAGCGGCGGGTTAATTTCGGTATCTTGCACAAAAACGCGGCGTGCCGCGCGATCCAGCTTTAGCTTGCCATCGGTAATGTTCGCAGGCACTTCAAAAGGCAGCGGGGCGGTGGCGCCAGAGCCGACAAATTGCAGCTTGGCAACCGTCGCCAGCGTGATGATATCGTTGTCGTACAGGCGGCGAGGCACATCCTTTAGGGGTTCGTCGTTGACCCATGTGCCGTTTCGGCTGTTCAGGTCTTCTATGTAGAACGCATCACCTTGCCGGAAAATGCGAATATGCTGGCGCGAAACCTGACGTTCTGGCAGCACGACATCCGATTCTTCCCCACGCCCAACGGTGAGATCATCTTTTTGAAGCGTCCACTGCTGATTATTTCCGTTATCGCCTCTAAAAATTAATATTGGGCGGTCGGCATTTGGTTCTGCCATCAGTGGAACTCCTTCAGAGTCGTTGAAAACCACTATGCTATTATACCGTTTTTAGTTATGCTGCGGGAGGCGGCGCCAGCGGAATCGTTACATTAGGCGATTCTACAAAGCCAACCCACAACCCCTGATCCCTAAAAATAGGGGTTGCTATCGTTCCCGCTTGTACGGCAGTCACCCCGCGTGAGTTATTGCGATAAAACGCCCGCACTTGTCCCTGCCCGCTGGTTAATGCCGGATCAACCAACACATTTCCGGCTGGAATGCGAACTTCATGCACGCATCTTTGGCGCGGCACCAGCAGCCGAAGCTGGCTATCTGCAAAGGATGATGGGTCTTGCCTGCCGCCTGTGTTCAGCGAATTTGTGTTGAAGATCAGGCCAATGCCGCTGCTGCCATTATCCCCGATGATAACCTGATTGGGATCGAAGACGAAGGGCACCGTACCCAATGAATTATTGATCACGGTGATATATATGCTCAAAAATCCATCTGCGGCGGCGGGCAGCGGCGAAGTGCGCACCTGTAATTCAATCGGGCTAGCTACTGCGCGCCCTACCACGCTCTGGTGAAATGCGCGATCATCGCCAGCACGCAAATTAGCGCACGCCGCGCCTTCGTACACGGCGGGAACGGCATTCGCGATCAGGCTGGTCACCCTGCCGGGGGATATGATTATTAAAGCGGCGAGACCGATTGCCGCGATCACTAAAAAGTTTATAGGAACTTGCTTCGCGCCGTTGGATGGCGACATTCTTTACTCCAGCGTAGAACGCCACTGCTGAATCACGGCAGATAACCCGGCAGCATCTACAGACTCGCTGTTATACCACATCGTTTGATGATCGTGCTGCCTGAACCATGTTTCCTGATGGCGAATAAAGACGCGGGTCGCCCGTTTTGTCTCGGTGATGGCTGCTTCCAGTGTGCTTTCGCCCGCTAAGTGGCGTGAAATTTGAGCGTATCCCAACCCGCTCATTGAAGGCAGCGCTGGCAAATAACCATGATGGATTAAGCCTTGAACTTCCTGAACAAAGCCGCGCTGAATCATATCATCAATACGCTCATCCGCGCGCTGGAATAATCGCTCTCGTTCCATGCGCAAGCCGATGACCAGCGTGTGATAGGGTGGGGGTGTTTTAGTGCGCTGCTGGCTGAAGGGGATGCCTGTCAGCACAGTCACTTCCAATGCGCGGATGACGCGGCGTACATTTCGCGGATCAATCGCTGCTGCGGCTTCAGCATCAACCGCCGCTAAACGGGCGTGAAGCGCTTCCAATCCCTGATCGGTTGCATATGCTTCAAATTCGGCGCGTAATTCTGGGTTTGGCGGCACGCGCGGGGCTGACCAGCCTTCCAGCAGCGCGGTGATATATTGCCCTGTGCCGCCGACAAGCATCGGCAGACGGGCGCGCGCGTCAATATCTTGAATCGCCGCCTGCGCCAGCGCTTGATATTCAGCCGCTGTGATCGTCTGATCGGGATTGACGATATCAATCAGGTGGTGGGGTATGCTTTGCTGCTCTTCAAGGGTCGGCTTGGCCGTGCCAATATCCATACCGCGATACAGCAAACGACTGTCCGCGCTGATAATTTCCCCACCTAGCGTACCTGCCAGCTTCAGCGAAAGGGCGGTTTTACCTACTGCCGTCGCGCCAAGAATGACCAGCAGCGGAATTTTCCTTTGAGGCATACTCACCAGTTCAGTGCATCCTGAGCATGTTCAATGATGGGTTTTCCGCGTGGCGGCAGGGCAATTGCCACCACATCAATACGCCATGCTGAATCGTCGCCTTGCGCATCCATATATTGAAAGGCGGCTGCCTCTAGTATGGCGCGTTTGCGCGGGGTAATGCTTGCCCATGCCCATTCGGTGCTGCTGCCGCGCCGCGTGCGTACCTCAACAATGACCGTAAACTCGCCATCTTTAGCAACAATGTCAATTTCGCCGCCGGGGCAGCGCCAATTGCTGCAAATAACCTCATAGCCAATTCCCATAAGGTATTCGCGCGCTAATTGTTCACCATGACTACCTACCGCCCGCTTGTCCAGTTTTATGCTCCCGTTTGTTAATCATCCCATTAGTGAATATGCCTAATTTTGTGAGAAATACACAATGTGGCCGATCTGCAATTGAAGATATTTTATGTAAGCTTCCCCAATCAGAACTGCCGCCTCTAAAGGAGAATTGATGGATCCCATTATAACTACCGCGAACGCAGCTGCGCTGCTGGCATCAGTCATTGGTATCATCTTCGCATTGTATACAGCCCGCTGGCTTCTGAAGCAGGATACGGGCAGCGAGCGTGTCCAGAAAATTGGCGCGGCAATTCAAACAGGCGCACAGGCCTTTTTGAAGCGCGAGTATCGTTATGCCGCCATTCTCGTCGGCATCGTTGTGGTTGTGCTGCTGGTCTTAAGCGCAATTCCCGGCTCGGGTATGAGTCCGTTTACGGCGCTTGCTTTTGTGAGTGGGGCGTTTGCTTCGGCGCTCGCGGGCTATATCGGCATGATGCTTGCCACCCGTGCCAATATGCGCACCACAACCGCCGCCTCAAAAAGCCTGAACAGCGGCTTACGGGTGGCTTTTGCCAGCGGCAGCGTGATGGGCACTATGGTGGTTGCGCTGGCGCTGCTAGGCATCGCCTTATTGTTTATGCTGTTGACCAGCATCTACTTTGATAATCCCGTCGCCGCAGCATCGGCATTAGCCGGGTTTGGCTTTGGCGGCACATCCATCGCTATTTTTGCCCGCGTGGGCGGCGGCATTTTTACCAAAGCGGCAGACGTTGGCGCAGACCTTGTAGGCAAGACCGAAGCTGGCATCCCCGAAGATGACCCCCGCAATCCGGCGGTCATCGCTGATAATGTAGGCGACAACGTAGGGGATGTTGCGGGCATGGGCAGCGACCTGTTTGAAAGTTACGCCAGTTCAATTATTGCCGCTATTGCCATCGCAGCGTTGGGCGGCGCAAGCGGCATCGCCGGAGCTGATACGCCTGAGATGATGGGGCGGTTGATCGCCTTTCCTATCCTTGTCGCAGCGGCAGGCGTGCTGATCGCTATCGGCTGCACTTTTCTGGTGCGTACAGAAGAAAATGCGACCCAGCAAGGGCTGCTGAACAGCTTGCGACGCGGGGTTTATGGGGCGAGTATCCTGGTCGCAATCGCCATTGCCGTCATCGGCCTGCTGCTCAATTTAGGGTTGGGCGTTATCGTCGCGGCGATAAGCGGCCTGCTGGCTGGCGTGTTGATCGGCTACTTTACCGAGTATTTCACATCAGACACCTACAGGCCGACGCGCTCGATTGCAGAAGCAGCTATGGGCGGCCCGGCCATCGTGATCATTCAAGGACTGGCTATCGGTATGCAGAGCGCAATTGTGCCGACGATTGTGGTCATTGGCGCAACGCTGGTCGCTTATGCAGGCGGCGGACTGTACGGTATTGCAATGGCCGCTGTTGGTATGTTAGCCACGCTAGGCATCACGCTGGCAACTGACGCTTACGGGCCGGTGGCAGATAATGCTGGCGGTATTGCTGAAATGGCTGAACTCGGCAGCGATGTGCGCGAACGCACAGACGCGCTGGACAGTCTCGGCAATACGACGGCGGCAACAGGTAAGGGCTTTGCGATTGCTTCAGCAGCGATGACCGCGCTCGCTTTGATTTCAGCCTTCATTACTGCCGTACATCTTGGGGAAGGCGCGACGACTACGTTTTCAGCAGTTGTGCTTGATCCCCGCCTTGTTACCGGCCTGTTTATAGGCGGCGTGCTGCCCTTCATTTTCAGCGCGCAAACGATGCTGGCCGTAGGCCGCGCAGCCCAAAAAATCGTGGTTGAAGTGCGCCGCCAGTTTAAGGAAATTCCCGGATTGATGGAAGGCACAGCCGATCCTGACTATGAAACCTGCGTGGCGATCAGCACGGAAAGCGCAGTACGAGAAATGTTAGCGCCGGGCATTATCGCGGTATTGGTGCCGGTCAGCATCGCCATTTTAACGGTGCTGGGGCGCGATAGCTGGCTGGCGCAGTTTGTAGGCGTAGAGACGCTGGTTGGCGTGCTTCTTGGCTCGCTGGTGACAGCCTTCATGCTGGCGGTGGTGATGGCAAATGCTGGTGGCGCATGGGATAACGCCAAGAAATACATCGAACGCGGCAACCTTGGCGGTAAGCGCAGCGACCCACACAAAGCGGCTGTGGTGGGTGATACTATCGGCGATCCATTTAAGGATACGTCCGGCCCTTCGCTCAATATCCTGCTCAAACTGCTGGCGATTGTTTCGCTGGTGATTGCGCCGCTGATTGCCAGCGGGGTGGGCGCGTAAACTGCTGAAAAAGTCATGGGGTTCAACTTTCAGTAAATGGCTGACGACACCTTCAAATTAGCACAGGTTTTCTGCTTGGAGGTATCCATATTGCCAGCAATGTGATCGCAAATTTGAGGCGCTGCCCGGTAAAACGCGCCTTCCGGTTAGCGCGCTGCGGGAAAGGGCGAACAGGGGATGCCGCGCGTGAGGATAGGGCGCATTAACCGGCAGTTTTTAGGGGAAACGAAACATAAAGGGCGCCCATCGCGCCCTTTAATTTGCATAACTTCCTGTGCTAACTAACGTCAGATCGGGATCATCTGTATGAACGGGCTAATTCACCTGGCGCGGCAACACTTTACGGAACTTGTAGCCGTACACGATAACGCCGCGCTCGCCTTCGGTGGTAAGCCGCCGCGTCACCATTTCGACGCGATCCCCGATAGCGATCCCGGTTTCATCGGTATCCGTGATTTGTGCGGTCACCAATCGGCCTTCATCCAATTTAACCAGCCCTAACATATACGGGGCTTGATCATCAAAGCCAGCAGGGGCTTCCTGCACAACGGTGAAACTGTAGATCTCACCTTTGCCTGAAAATCCGAAACGCTCAGGCTGAAGCTCAACTTGTTTGCGTGTATTTAGCATGATTTTATGGGATGCCGCAGCCATGCCCGCCAGTTTTGACGGGCATCGAGGCTGCTATGATTAACGGGCTTCAGCCGCTGCAACCGCGAACTGTACTTGAACCGGCCTGGCGGGTTCGGTAGGCTGCTGGCGTGTGACCGGGATAACACGCGGTTGTAGATGCGCTTCGCCGTTTTCGTAACGCACACCTTCAAGACGGTAACGCTGTGCGTTCTTCCTCCAATGGCGCGAAATCTGCATCATGTAACTCCTTTTGGGATATTCCTTATGCACTTACCTGGTGCATTTAACAGAAATTCTAGGTTGTGGCGGCTCTCAAAACCTCTCAAACGGGTCTCAAAGCCTCTCACACCTGAGAGAGAGAACCTCTCAATAGCCTAACTTTTCAGGATGTGGGTGATCACTGTGCTGCCTAAGCCGCCCATGTTTTGGATCATCGCAACGCGGGCTTCTGTCACTTGATTGCTGCCCGCCGCGCCGCGTAGTTGCAAGGTGGCTTCAACCGCCTGATAGATGCCGGTGGCACCTACCGGGTTGCCACGACTTTTCAAACCGCCAAACGTGGACAGCGGCAGATCAGCACTTAAGCCAATCTTCTGATCGGCGGCGATTCGCCAGCCTTCGCCACGTGCCGCGAAACCGGCAGCTTCCAGCGTGAGCGTAGAAATGATCGTGAAAGCGTCATGAAGCTCAAACAGGTCTAGCTCGTCACGGGTGATGCCAGCCTGTGCGATGGCTTTGTCAAACGACAGGCGTACAGCCTCGAAATCCAATAGATCAGCGCGATCATGCAGAGTGAGGGTATCAGTGGCCGCCGCGCTGGCTGCGATGTGAATTGGTTGGGGTACCAGATCGGCGGCGCGTTCAGCGCTGGTTAAGATGACGGCAGCGGCGCCGTCGGCATCTGGCGCGCCGTCAAACAGGGTAACAGGATCAGCGATCATGGGCGCACGGGCGAAACCGCCGGGTTTCAATAGGTTGCGATACATGGCGTTCGGGTTTTCGCGCCGTTAGCATGGGCATTGATGCTGAAATTCTCAAAGGCGCTCAACTCAACGCCATATTCAAACATATAGCGGCGCATCAGCAGCGCAGCTAAAGCGGGCAGGGTTGCGCCATGTACCAGCTCGTAATCTGTATCAAGGCTGACGCTGCGGGCAAAAACGCGCTCAGCGCCGACGGTATCGGTTGATTTTTCTACGCCTAATACCACAGCCATTTCGACTGCGCCGGACGCAACGGCTAGATAACCGGTACGCAAAGCCGCCCCACCAGAAGCATCGCCTGCTTCAATTGTGAAGGCTTCCACGCCGCGCAGACCGGCATAATCAGCGATCAGCGGGCCGATCTGCGATTGGCTGCTGACGGTTGCCCCGTATGCGCTGCCAACGTACAGGGCATCCACCTGCTTCACGCCGCCATCTCCCATCGCGGTGCGCACAGCCTCAATGCCGAGACTGCGCAGGTCGGTATCCCAATGCTCGCCTACTGGCGTTTGCCCGATTCCAATAATGCTAACATCACGCATAGTCTTAATTCCTCAGCAGGCTGCGGTAGCGGCAGTAGGTGGCGTAATCAATTAACGTGCGGCGGTTGATGTAATCGGTTGTGCGCGGGGCGCGATCACGGGCTTGCAAAACGCGATCCGTCACCACCAGATCGAACGAGTCTGAGCCAGCGCCGCTGCCGTAGCTGGTCATCAGGATGCGGTCTCCGGGATTGGCGATATCCAGAATCGCCGTTAACCCTAACATGCATGAGCCAGAATACACGTTGCCGATCTTGTCAGAAAGCAGCCCCGCGCGAATTTGTTCGTCCTTGAAGCCCAACATTGAGGCGGCGCGTTGGGGGAATTTCACGTTAGGTTGGTGGAATACCGCAAATTGATAGTCCTCAGCCGTCGTCCCCATCAACTCCATCAATTTGCTCGCTGCTGAAAGCGTATGGTTGAAATAGGCAGGCTCTCCCGTGAAGCGCTCGCCGTGACTGGGATAGCTTACGTCTGCACGCCGCCAGAAATCTGGCGTATCCGTCACAAAACTGTAGCTGCCCTGATAGATGGCAACCGCTTCTTCTGCCGGGCCGATTATGAAAGCCGCGCCGCCGCTGGCTGCCGTATATTCCAACGCGTCTCCGGGACGGCTTTGCGCGGTATCCATCCCAATGCTAAGCGTATAGTTGCCCATCCCGCTGCCAACAATGCCGATGGACGCCTGAACCGCTTCTGTGCCGGCTTTACAGGCAAATTCCCAGTCTGCGGCTTGAATATTCGGGGAAGTGCCGATGCTTTCAGCGACGATTGTGCTGGTGGGCTTCACCGCATAAGGATGGCTTTCACTGCCGATCCATACCGCGCGTAACTGCTGCGGATCAATATTTGCGCGGGCAAGGGCGTTGCGCGCCGCTTCGATAGACATGGTGGTGACATCTTCATCCGGCCCGGCGACAGCTTTTTCAGCGACCGGGCTGCCCCCTAAACCATTCGTCCACACGCGCGCCACTTCCTGACCGGGCAGGCGGAAACGCGGCACATACGCGCCATAGCCAACGATGCCTACCTGCCGGCTTGGGCGCATTAGCAGATAGTTAACTGCGGGGCTACTTTTGCCATTGGTGGAAAACATAGATTGTTATCCTTTGAGCGACTCTACAATTGCTTTTGCCCGTTCGGGGCGGATGTTGTTTTCACGTATCATTTGCTCAACGACAGATCGCACTTGTTCTGGCGCCGCGCCTGCTGAAACTGCAATTTGCTTTGCGTGCATACGCATGTGACCGCGCTGGATGCCTTCAGAAGCTAACGCGCGCAGCGCCGCGAAGTTTTGCGCCAAACCTGCCGCGACGCATATTTCCGCGAGTTCCTGCGCGCTTGCTACGCCAAGTATTTTTAGCGCGACTTGCGCGGCTGGGTGTACGCGGGTTGCGCCGCCGACGATGCCCACCGAGAGCGGCATTTCCATCGCCGCATGCAGGTTGCCTTGATCATCCTGCCAGTAGCGGCTAAGGCTGGTATAGCGACCGTTGCGCGCGGCGTAAGCGTGCGCCCCAGCTTCGATAGCGCGCCAATCGTTGCCGGTAGCAATGATCACCGCATCTACGCCGTTCATGATGCCTTTGTTGTGAGTAGCGGCGCGATAGGGATCAACTTCAGCAAAAACACCAGCTTCAACTACCGCGCGGGCAACTTCTTCGCCAGACATCGCTTCGGTGGCCAGCGCGGAAGCCGGGATCATGCCTTCGGCGCGGGCTTTGCGCTGATCTGTCAGGTTGCTCAGGATACGCAGATTCACGCGGCCGCCGGTGATTTCTTCAACCAGCGGAGCGATGTGTTCCGCAGCGGTGTTGATGGCGTTTGCGCCCATCGCGTCGCGTACATCCATCAGAAGATGAACTACCAGCATCGGGCCGATAGGCGTATCCAGAAAAGGGCGAACCTGTAGATCGCGCGCGCCGCCGCCGCGCTTGACGATGCTGCCGCCAACGGCATCGGCTTCATCAAGCAGGCGTTGTTTATACGCGGCGATCTTTTCTGCGGCTTCAGCCACATCTTGAAGATCAAGCACTTGTAACTGCCCGATCATGATGGGGGCGTCACTGGATGTTTGAAAGCCGCCGCCTTCCCGAAACAGCCGCGCCGCATTGCTCATGGCGGCGACGACGGATGGCTCTTCAATCACCATTGGAATTAGACGATCTTGCCCATTGATCAGGAAATTGGTGGCGATACCCAGAGGCAGGCTGTAGATGCCTACCGTATTTTCGATCATATGATCGGCCTGCGCGGCGCTTAAACCAGAGCTGCCTTGCAAGACATCAATTTCAGTATCGGAAAGCTGCGCCCATGACTGAAGGGCGCTGGCGCGTTCTTCAAGGCTGCGTTTGTAGAAACCGGACAGGCGTGATGTATGGTTTGACATGCCTCAAATCTAGCCTGAGGAGACTTTCAAAACCTCTCAACTCCGTGAAAAATGGCGCAATTTCAACTGTAAATCTGGCTTGAAAACAGAAATTGAGAGCGATTGAGAGTTTGGATTAGAATATGGGCAGGGAGAACAGGATGATCTGGCGACGGGTTTTTATTTTAGGGCTGTTGTTGATGATTTGCTGCGCGGCAGCAGGCGCGGCGGGGCAGGATATTGCCCCAATTGATCCAGCAGTGCTTGATGAAGTAGGGGCATGGATGGATACGCTGCCCGAATGGGACGGCACTTACCGCCGTATTCGGGTTCCAATATTGATGTATCACTACGTAAGCGCGCTGCCTGAGACAGCGGATGACACGCGCATTACGCTGAGTGTGACCCCTGATATGTTTCGCGCTCACATGCAGTATTTGTTTGACGGTGGATATACCACGATTTCGCTGTATCAACTGATTAACGCCCTGCGAACCGGCGCGCAGCTTCCGGCTAAGCCAGTGGTGCTGACGTTTGATGATGGCTACATTGATCACTATGAAACGGTGTACCCGATCCTGCGCGAATTTGGCTTTACAGGCACAGTCTTTGTGATCACAAGTGCTCCCGATAATTCTGCGTCCGGCTATATGTCGTGGCCGCAGATTGCTGAGATGTCTGAAGGCGGGATGAGCATGGAAAATCACACGCGCGATCATATTGATCTGCGTAATCAGGATTATGACACGCTGGTCTATCAGCTTTTGGGCGCACAAGAGAGCTTGCTGGCTTATACCGGGCGCACCCCGCATTTTCTGGCATATCCAATGGGGTTTTACGACGATTACACGATTGAGATTGCCCGCACGATGCCGTTATGGGGGGCCGTTACCACGCAGTTTGGCGCGTTGCATACTACGGATGGAACGTTAGAGATGCCACGTGTACGCATCAGCAACGACACTTCAGTAGATGCGTTGGCGGCGCTTTTGCTGACCGATTCCTGAAAACAAAACAGGGCGTGATAAACGCCCTGTTCAGTGAAATCAGCGACAAGTTTAGTCTGGCAGAATTTTCGTCTTGAGGAAGTAATCCAGCCAGATGACGAAGAACAGCCCCAAAGGCAGCGCCGTCCACAGGAAATACTGGTAGCCATACTTTGCAATCGAAATCGGGATTCCAGCGTTCGGGCCAAGCCAGGGCAGAATAACCGTGACCATGATTGCAGCGGTCAGCGCGCCAGCGCCAAGCCCGATAACCAACACAATGATGCGACGAATTGTTAGCGCCGACATTTGTACTCCAATCAAAAGTATCGTATTTCACAATCTGACCACGATTGTACCTGATTCTATGCGTGTGTTGCAAATTGGAATCCGGGGAAAGCCGCCAGCAACAAACAGGCCTCTTTCAACGTATACAATCTGTGTGGTAAGGCGCAGGTCTATGTGAATGCCTTCACAAGAGTGGATTGTATATTTCGCATTCGGCGCTAAAATTTAATAAATCTTGAACATATCGAACGAAGCAGTTTGGTGTTATACCTTTGTCTGGCAAGGTGATTTATTTTGCCTTGCCCCCAAATATGAAGCAGAAGGGAAAATAGCCGGTGGGTGATCTATTCGATAAGGTAAGAAGCTATGATCGCGCAAAAGATGCGATAAAAGCTGGCATTTACCCTTACTTCCGCGCGCTAAGCGATACTGAAGGTGCAATCGCCAATTTTGAAGGCAAGGAAGTGGTGATGATCGGGTCGAATAATTACCTCGGCCTGACCACTGATCAGCGCGTTCGCCAGGCGGCAATTGATGCTGTAAACCGCTATGGCACCAGTGTGACCGGCTCCCGTTTTCTGAACGGCACGCTGGAACTTCACCTTGAATTGGACAGGCGGCTGGCGAAATTTGTTGGCAAAGAAGCCGCGCTCGTATTTTCCACCGGGTATCAAACCAATGTTGGCACGATTTCGGCGCTGGTGGGTAAGGGCGATTACGTGATCATTGACAAGGATGATCATGCCAGCATCGTTGATGGTTGCATCATGTCTCGTGGCGAGATGAAGCGTTTCCGCCACAGCGATATTTCCAGCCTTGATAAGCTGCTTTCTGAACTGCCGGAAGCGGCGGGCAAGCTGGTGGTGGTGGATGGGGTATACAGCATGGGCGGCGATATCGCGCCGCTGCCAGAAATTGTGGAAATTTGCCGCCGTCATGGCGCGCGCATCATGGTTGACGACGCGCACGGCATTGGCGTGACCGGCGCGGGGCATGGAACGGCTTATCATTTCGGGCTGACCGATCAGGTTGACCTGATTATGGGCACGTTTAGCAAAAGCTTCGCTTCCATTGGCGGTTTCATCGCTGGCGATCACGACACGATCCATTACATTCAGCATCATGCGCGTTCACTGATCTTCTCTGCGGCGCTGCCTGCACCTCAGGCGGCGGCGGCGCTGGCGGCGCTGGACATTATGGAAAGCGAGCCGGAAATTGTGCAGCGCGTGTGGGAAAACGCCGATTATATGCGCGCGGGGTTGAAGCGGCTCGGTTATAACGTTGGCTCCAGCAACACGCCGATCATTCCAGTGATTATCGGGGATGATTTCCGCACTGTGATGGCATGGCACGCGCTGATCAGTGAGGGGGTATACACCAATCCGGTGGTGCCGCCCGGCGTACCTACAGGGCACAGCCTGCTGCGCACCAGCTATATGGCGTCGCACACCAAAGAACATCTGGATCGCGCGCTGCATGCCTTCGAAGTGGTTGGCGAACGGCTGGATATTGTTCACCAATCGCAAACATTCGAGGCGGTTGGCTAGCGCCGAATCAAGCTGCAAACCAGACGCTAAACAAAAAAGACGAACGGCAAGTTCGTCTTTTTATTTGCAGATATTTCGGCAATCCCCCCTGAATGGAAGAAGGGATTGCCGGTCACTGTTATGATTTCGCCGATTCGGCAGGCGGCGCACTTTGCTTCTTGCTGCCGCCGAACAGCCCGTTAATTTTGCGGTTGAGCGGCTCCAGCAGGCTGAAGGCCACCGGCACGACGATCAACGTCAGGATAGTTGAGCTAAACAACCCGCCGATCACCACTGTGCCCAATTCGGAAGCGATGATTGCGCCGTGCGAAAGGCCAATTGCCAGCGGGATAAGCGCCATGATCGTAGCAATCGCCGTCATTAAAATCGGGCGCAGGCGGCGCTGCCCCGCTTCCATCAGCGAGTCGTGAACGTTCATGTGGCGTTCGCGGATGTTGCTTTGTACGCGGTCAATCAACACCACAGCGTTAGTTACTACGATGCCGATCAACATCAGCATGCCGATCAGCGCTGAAATACCAAGCACACGGTTGGTGAGTGTGAGGGCAACTGCCGCACCTACCGGCGCAACAATCACGCTGAGGATGATATCCAACCAGTGTACGAAGGATCGGAAGGTGATGATCAGCAGCACGATGACAATGGCGATGGCAATGCCCATCGCAACGAACAGGTTGGCGAAGCCTTCGGTTTGAAGCTGCGACTCAAAGCCTTCGCTGACGGTGATGCCTGCGGGCATATCGGTCATGGCGGCGACAGCGGCTTTGGCGGCGGCGGTAACGCCAAGAGTATCCTGCGTTTCCAACTCACCGGTATAGCGCACAGAAGGCTGACCATCAATACGAATATAGGTTGGCGGCGCATCTGATCCGCCACCTGTCAGATCAGCAAGATTGCTGGAGACATTGGCAAGGCCATCTACCTGATTCAAGGTTTCAATGACGCGGGCGTTAATCGCCTCAAGTTCTGCCTGTGGGCCGGAAAGCTGGAGCGCAAACCCGCCAAAGCCCTGTTCAGTGAGCGACGCCGCTGAAACGGTCACGTTTCCATCGCCAAAAGTCTCTACAGCGATGTTACGCACCAGCCCGGCCAGTTCGTCAAGGCGGCCAGCGTCTTCAACGCCGAGCATGATCGACGCCGCGTTTTCGGTGACGCCAGTATCGCCTAGCACCAGCGACTCAAGACTAGCGCCGCTGCCCCCAACTGTCGTTTGAATGCTCGAAATTAAGCCCTCAGAGATATCGCTGTGCAGTCGCCCCTCAAACTGTGTGACCAGTTCATTGGTTTCAAGGATTTTCGTACCCGGAGGCAAATTTACAGTGATGCTGATCTGCGGTTCTCCAAATGAGGGGAGGAATGCCTGTGGGCGAGTGGCAAATAACGCGCCGCCAATCACCAATGACAGGAAGGCGATGGCCAGCACGGTTGCGCGGCGTGAACGCTTTGACAACGACCAGCCGAGAACAGGCAGATAAGCGCGTTCCAGCTTGCCAACTTCGTGTTCATCCTGCATTTCGCTGGTGCTCAAAAGCATATACGCCAGCACTGGAATGACTGTGATTGCGACTATGAATGAGGCAAGCAGCGCGTAAGTGACTGCCAGACCGAACGGCAGGAAGAACTCGCCGATGATGCCACCGGTCAAGCCCAGCGGCAGAAACACGACCACCGTAATCACCGTCGCGGCGAAAATAGCTACAGATACGTCACGGACGCCTTCAAGAATGGCTGTTTTCCTATCGCCTCCTTCCTGCAAATGCCGGAACATGTTTTCCAGCACCACAATAGAGTCGTCTACTACACGCCCGATAGCCACAGTCAGACCCGAAAGGGTCATGATATTCAGCGTTAGGCTTTCGGGGAATAGGCGCAGCAGGAAGGTGAAAATGCCTGAGCCTTCAGCAACAGGTTCAAGTATTTCATGTACTGCCGGTGGCAGCCAGCGCATCAAGGCCATCGCCATGAGGACGGACAAGGGGATGCTGACGCCGGTGACAAGGGTGCTGCGCCATGCAGGACGTGGCAGCGAGCCCGGCCACAGCATGACGAGCATGCCCGCCAGAACGCCAAGAATTAGAATGCCGCGTACCAGCACGTCTGTTTGATCCCACGCGAGGCTGAAATCGCCACCGGCCGCGCCGGCATTGATGGCAACAGCGCCTACCAGCAGCAGCAGAAACAGGCCGATCATGATTGCGCCAGTGATACGGCGCGGCGTGCTTGCCCACTTGCCGCTGCTCAGGAAGATCAGGATAACAACCACCGCGAAGATCGCGCCGAGTCCGCCTTCACGGGCAACGCCGCTGATCGATTCTTCGATGAAGCTGGCCTGCTCAAAAGCAACGCTGACTTCAATATTCGGGTTGGAAGCGGTGATGCTGCGAATCAGGTCATTGGCGGCATGGAAGGCTTCTACGGTGTTGGCGTCGCCACTTTTGTAGATCGTCAGCAGTAAGCTGGATGCGCCGTTGGTTCGGGTGATGGCGTCGGTGGGCGTAAAGGCTTCGCCGCCGGAAGCGGCGCGTTCCTGCACTGAGGCTGGCAGCACCGCCAACACATTGTCAGGCAGCAGTTGAATGGCTTCGGAGCGTAACCCGTCAAAGAGCGCCGGATCACGCTCGCTCATATAAGCGGCGGCTTCCGGTGGAAGATTGCCAAATAGATTGGGCGCGAAGGCAACCCCCTGCGCGCTGTCGAACAGGCTGTTCAGGAAGGCTTGCGGGTCAGGTAAGAAGCGGAAGAAGTCATCGGCAGTATCCAACTCAATGCCCATGAAATCGCCGATGAAATCCCAATCGCTGTTCAGCGCTGGGGCATTCGGATCGGCAGGCGGCGCATCGGTTGTGTACAGTTCCGCAAGCTGCGCGGCAGCGGACGGCTCTTCACCAGCAGCAATTGCGGTGATAGACGCTTGCGTATCTTCCGGCAGTTCCGCCAGCACAGCTTCAGGGATGGCGGCCAGCGTGGTTGGCGAGAGCTTTAGCAACACCGCTGGATCGAGCGCTTCATAGAAGCCCGGTTCTTGCAGCGAGAAATAGCGCAGCGTTGCCGGAGGCAGGCTGTCGAACAGGCGCACTTCATAGCCAGCGAACTGGCCGGGAACGCCAGCATTGATCGCGTTTAATACGCTGCTGGCCGCGCCGTCACCCAGTGCCAGAATATCCTGCGCAGTATTCAGAGGGTGTTCAGCAAATTGAGGCTGTTCCGCCAGCGTATCCCATACAGTATCCAGCGGTGGGGCAATTTGCGGCAGTGAAAGCACATCATCGTTGAAGGATTCAAAAACGTCTGCGCTCAGATTAGGCAAGAAGGTAGGATCGTATTCTGCAAGGAAGGCGATCACATCAGCGCTTAGCCCGCCGATCAGTGCAGTCGGATCAATCGGAATGGCGGGGATTTCCAACCCTTCAGGTAACTGATCCGGGTTGCCCAGCAGCAGCATGAAGCTTAGCAACTGAGCGGCGTTTAACTGGCTGCCGCCAAGCTGCGCTGCCCATTCTTCCGGCAGTTGAATATTGATCAGGTCATCGGCGGTATTCATTTCAATGCCGATAAGACCGCCCATCAGCGAGAATGGCAGCGGCAGCGCCGGGCCTTCGGGAATATCATCCGTTGTGGTGTTTTCTACCGCTGGCGTTTCAGTTGGTTCAGCAGCCGTTTCGTCTACTGGCGTTTCGACAGGCTCAGCGCCCGTTTCAGCGCCTGCTGAACCGGAAATGCTGAGGGTTGCCAGCGGCAGATCGTCAAAGCTAAAGGTGATCAACTGCGGCGGCGAAAGGCGCCATGGAGAGGGAAGGTCAACCGGCGGCAGCGGCACTGATTCGCCCGTAATCGCTTCAGCAAGGGAACGAGCGGCCAGCGCGTCACGAGTGAAGCCGTCCAATCCGGCGACGAAATCTTCGGGCAGCGCGGCAAATGCTTCTGGCGACATGGCGGCAAGCTGGGCGGCGTCGAAATAGTCCGCCATCGTTGGGTCAATCGCCAGCATCTGGGTGATATCGTCTGGCGTCAGGTCATTCGTCTGACCGAGCGCGCCAACAATTGTTCCGGTTTCAAGGAATTGATTGATGGTTGCGCCGACTGTGCGGGTGAGCGTGCGCATTTCCAGAAGATCAGAAGCATCGTAAAAACGATCCATCTGCCAGCTTTCCGGCAGCGCGGGGGCGGTTTCAGGAATTTCTACCTCAGCGCTCAGCGCCTCAACAGCCTGAGCGTTTAACGCGCCGCTGAATCCGATACGGGCGGCAGCAGCAGCCCACGCTTCTGAAGAAAGCTGGGTGAGCAGGCTTTCCGTATCGCTGGCATTTACGGGCGGGGCGGTCTGCGCGCCTTCTTCGCCGGGAAGTGCCTGCCCGCCGCTGATTTGCACATTGGCAACCTGCGGCAGATTTTCCAGCGCAGGTACAATCTCCTGCTCAACCAGATGTTGCAGCGCGTTGCTTGCAGTGCTGTCCTGCTGGGTGCTGGCCAGATAGCCGAGCACGCTGGAGACAGTGTCTTCGGAAAGAGCAGACCAAACTTCAGGGCTTAACTGGAATAAGAAGTTCGGATCGCTTTCGGCAATGTAGATCAGAACATCGGCGGGGAGTTCGCCGAGTAACTGCTGCGCGAATGCCTGTGGGTCTGTACCTTCAGGGGGGGCGATGCGGCGATGCGGCAGCCAAACGCTGTTGATCGCCTCCACAATATCGCTCTGAATGCGGCTCTGGTTTAAGCCAAAGTCATTGCGGGCGGTGATGACCGCACCAAATGCGCCAGTTGTAGAGGTTTCTACGTTCGCGACATTTTCAACTTGGGAGATGGCATCTTCCAGGCGTTTGGTGATCAGATTCAGCACCTGATCGCTGGTCATGCCGGATGCTTGTGCAAGGATGATTGTTTGTGGAAACTCTACTGCCGGGATGAGTTCCTGCCGAAGCTGGGTGATTGCAACCACACCGGCAATCGAGACTAAGGCAGCAATAATGAGCGTAATCCAGCGGAATCGCAGGGATACGGACGTAATGCCGGTGAAGAGTGCTTTCATAAACTCCCTACTTTGTGAGAACGTTCACATACAAGCGGACTATATTAGTATCAGTTTCCGTTATCCGCTAGCATTGTTTCGTTAAGAAATTGATGATTATGGTCGAACAAGTGCTTGATATTTGGAAGCGTTAACGACTTCACCTACAATTTCTAATAGCCTGGGTAAGCCCGAAAATGACTGGCGTAAAGGTTGAAAGTATGTCTCAGATCATCTCAATACACTCGTTTCGCGGGGGGACGGGGAAATCAAATATCGCCGCTAATATTGCCTACCAACTGGCTAAAAACGGGAAACGGGTGGGCATTATTGACACCGATGTTCAGTCGCCGGGTATACACGCCATTTTTGGCATTCGCGCTGGCGAACTCAAAACGACGCTGAATGACTATCTACTGGGGCGCACGCCGATTGAAAATGTCGCCCACTCGCTGGCTCAAATTGCCGCCAATGATCCGCGCCGGAGCTACCTGCATCACCTGAATCTGTGGTTGATCCCTGCAAGCATACAGCCGAATGAAATTGCCCAGGTCTTGCATCAAGGGTATGACGTTGGCCTTTTGAACGATGGTTTCCATCATCTGGTTCGGCGGCTTAATCTGGATGTACTGATCATTGACACCCACCCCGGCTTGAATGAGGAAACCTTGCTGTCTATTGCCATATCGGATGCGCTGTGCATCATCATGCGGCCTGACGAACAGGATTATCAGGGAACGGCGGTTACGGTAGATATTGCCCGCAAGCTTGAAGTGCCGAGAATGCGCATTGTGGTCAATAAACTGCCGTCACGCTACGATGCGGCTTTATTAAAGGAAGACATAGAGAAAGAATACGGTGTGCGGGTGGCTGGCGTGCTGCCGCTTTCCGAAGACGTGGCGGTGAATGCCAGCGCTGATGTTTTTTCGGCGGTATATCCTGAACACCGGTGGAGCGACACTTTGCGCGTGATTGCGCGGGAATTAACGGAATAATCGTCAGAAATTCGTTTGTACTATTCTAACTGATAAACTCATTACAATATGTGAACATCATGGATGTCATGATTTTTCGCAAGGAAAGAAGGGATGTATGTCTGCCGGTTGCTGGGAATGCGACCGCCCTGCAAATGCTTCGTGCCGCTTTTGCGGGCGATTCATCTGTAAGGATCACGCATCCAAACTACCATTTATCCTCACGATTTATGTCGGCGCGAACAATACCCCCAAAGCGGTGATTGTCGCGGACGCAATCTGGTGCGGGCTTTGCAGGCCGCAGGGCGAGCCAATAGAAATGCCGGAATTTTATTAAGGGCAAAGAATGCCATGCCTAGCCTGTTTGATCACTTAAGCGCACACGTTGGCGGCGATGATCCTGGCGGGATCACCCCTCTGGATATTGCGGATCTGCCCGCCGATCAGCGCCAGGTTATGCTGTCCCTGCTGCGCGAACAGGCGGGCACGACTGACGGCGTTGCCATTGAGTTTTTGAATACAAAATTCGCCGGAAAAATTACCGATATTGAATCAGTACTAGAGCATTTAGTTCGTGACGGATGGCTGATCGTTTTTGGCGAGAAGCCAAATCTGCATTATCGCGTGAATTTAAGAGCCAAGCGGGGCAGTAATGCCAGTTTTGGTTTATGGTCAGTACTGTCTGATCGTATTTCGAAAGATCGTCCTGGTTAGCATTAAGCCTTCAATATGTTTGAACATCATCCTTCTCTTGAGGCAGGGCTTCACGAACTGCTGCCTTCATATATGCTGGATAATCTTCAAGAGCCTGAAAACTTACGGGCGGCGCTGCAACATCTAAACAGCCTGGAGCGCGCAGTTATTTCGTTTATCCCTTCCTATATCGCTGAAGATCGCAGCCTGTTTGGAGATGGGGCGGAGCAAGAAGGCGGCCTGCGCGATCAGGGAACGCTGCGCGATGGTGTTTTCATGTTTGCGGATGTGTCTGGCTTTACTGCGCTTTCCGAAAAACTTCAGCGGGCAAGCGGCGCAGTTGGCACTGAAATGCTCACCGCCGTGATCAACCAGTATTTTGAAACCATGCTGGAAATTCTGGCGAAATCTGAAGGACAACTGCTTAAGTTCGCGGGCGATGCCTTGCTGGCTTTCTATCCCACCAGCGCCGACCCCACAGATCGCCGCTCTGAATTGAAAGCGATTCGTACGGGCTTAAGAATGCAGCGCGCCATGCGCGAGAAATTTCAGCCGATTCAGAACGAACAGCTCAAGGCATTGTTCGGGGCGGATCACGGCTCGCAGTTAACCATGTCTATTGGCATCGCGCGGGGGCGGCTGTTTGAGGCATTGGTTGGGAATACCAAGCAGCGCGATCATATTATTCAAGGTAGCTTGCCCGGCGAAGCGATGGCTGCCGAAGGTGTAGGCGAACGGGATGAGGTGATCGTTACGCCGGATATTGCCGCCGGGCTGGAAAACAGCTTTCATTTCCGGCAAATGGATGAGGGCTTTTTGCAGGTCATTGACGATATCAGCGATCTGGATGACTTTGAGAGTGCGCTGCTCACTGTGCGCCGCCGTCAGGGGCTGGCTGCTGGCTTATTCGATCTTGAGCAGGAAAACTTGTTAGACAGCCTTGAACGGCAGACGCGAAAAGTCAAGCGGGTGGGCTTGTTCGTTCCGCCTGCGATTCTCAGCGGCTTGATTCACAGCGAAGATTTGCATCTGCCGCGTGAAAACCGCTATACCACCACAATGTTCATTCACGCTACCGGCTTTGCTGAGCTGCTGTCTGAATGGGGCGAAGGCGAATTGCAGCGGGTGGTCGAATATCTGGGGCGTTATTACAGCTCGGTACAGCGAATTGTCAGCCAATACGGGGGAACGCTCACCCGTACTGATCCTTATAAACTTGGCTTCAAAATTCTGACTACGTTTGGCGCGCCCATTCAACATAGCGACGATCCTTACCGCGCTGTCGCCGCCGCGCTGGAGATCAATCATACATTGGCTCAGTTTAACCAGCGCATTCATGAGGAATTGCCGCCTAAGCTTCGCCGTGAAATATATGTTCAGCAGCGTATCGGCATCACGCTGGGCGAAACTTTTTCTGGTGAAGCGGGCTGGAAGCAGCGCCGCGAATATACGGTGATGGGCGACGATGTAAACCTTGCAGCGCGGTTGATGGCCTATACCGATTTCGGCAATATTCTGGTGAGCAGGCGTATTTATGCAGAGGTGAGCGGTTATTTCAACGCAGAACCGCAAGCCCCGATCAACTTAAAGGGCAAAAGCCAGCCGATCCAGACCTATTTAATTCGTGATGACGTGGAATCAGCAGGCATCCTGTCAACGACAGGCGATATGCCGTTTATCGGGCATGAATTATTCATGCTCAAGCTCGATTTATTGCTGCAACAGGCAAAACTGGGGCGGGTGAAAACGCTTGGATTGGTGGCGGATGCGGGCATCGGGAAAACGCGAATTGCAAGCCAGTTTGCGGAAACTGCGCGCGCCCTGAAATTTCAGGTGGCATGGGCAACCTGCCAGCCGCGCAGCCGCCGTCCGGTATGGGCGACTCTGGTGGCGCAACTTTTGGAGCTGGACTTGACCGCTTCGCCAGAGGAACTGCGCCGCCAATTTGACGAGAAAACGCGGGACGCTCAGTATGCGGGATTGACTATCCCGTTAAGTAACCTGCTGTTTGGCACCAGTATTCCCAAGAATGACAACGGGAAAACGAAGACTGAAGCACCTGCCAATACAAGCGCGCGCCCCAGCGTGAACGATCTGTTCGCCATGTTCCAGCAGATGAGCGATGAGGATCGGAAGCGATCCGGCATGTTTGGGGTGATGCGGCGGCGCATGGAACAGACTGAAGAGATGCCCCCCGCGCCAACCGAAAATACTGGCGTTTTTAAGACTGCCGAAAAAGCCACCAGCATTGATCAAGGATTGGTTAGATTCCTCTCGCTTTATGCCAGCACAAAGCCTACCTTGATCGTGATTGATGATTTGCATCAAGCTGATAACGATACGCTGAATTTACTGCGGGCAGTACAGCGCGGGGTGGGGCGCGGGCAGTTGGTGCTGCTTCTTACCTTTGAGCCGGTTGCGGTAAATATTGAAGTGAAAACTGAAATTGTGCCAGACCTGAGCGAAGATGAAACGCTGCGACTGGCGATGGCGATTCTCCATGCCAACGAACTTGATCCGCGATTAGAGACCATTTTATGGGAACGCACCAGCGGCAGGCCGCTCTACATTGAGTCTTTGCTGCGTACATTGATGGACAGCAATTTCATTGAAATCGTCAATGGGCGGGTATCGCTCAAAGATCATGCTGATATTGACGCGCTGCCGGACGATGTTCGCCAGTTGGTGGTAAGCCGTGTTGACAGGCTATCCCCTGAAAATCAGCATTTGATCCGCGTGGCGGCGGTTTTGGGCGAAACGTTCACGCTGGAAGCGCTGCGCTGGGTGGGTGAGGTCGCAACGCTGCGTCAGGTGGAGGCGCTTGCTCAGGAACTGGTACAAGCGCAGCTTTTGCAGGAACTGGAACCGCAGCTTTTCGCGTTCCGGCATGGCATGACCCAATTGGTTATTTATGAAACGCTGTCACGGGCGCAGCGGGTAAAACTGCATCGCGCAACGGCTGAATATTATCGTAACTTGCCCGCGAGTGAGGCGCAGCCCATACAAGCCGCTCATCATCTGGCAAAATGCGGGCTGCTGCCTCAGGCTATCGAAATTTTGACGGCGGCAGCGGAAAGCGCGGAGGAAGCTGGCAAGATTGATGAAGCGATTGCCAGCGTCGCATTTGCGCTTGCGCTGATGCCTGATGAAAAAAGTTTACAGACTAAATTGGATGCGCTGCGCCAGATGGCTGCCGTCGCCTAGCGCTTCGCATTCGTGATGTGAGAAGTGTATAGTTTTGCCGCGCTGCGGCGCTTTCTATATTCTATTTACGACCAAATTCGTATTAAGGAAGGCGAATGTTCGTTCATGCCAGCGACGAACAACTGGCACGGAAGGCACAGTTGGGCGACAGGGACGCTTTTTTTGCGTTATACAATCGCTATTTGCAGCGCGTTTATAATCGCGTAAAAAGTAAAGTTCCGCCCCAGGACGTTGAAGATGTGACGCAGGAGGTCTTTCTGGCAGTGGTGCGCTCATTGGATAGCTTTGAGCAGCGTTCGCGTTTTAATACATGGCTGTATACCATCGTCAACCGGCAGATTGCAGATTTTTACCGGCGGCGTGGGCGCACGGAACGTATTCCGTCGGTAGAGTTAAACGATGAATCGGCGGATCTCGCTTCAACCACAGAACAGGATAATGCAGACCAAAGGCTGTTTATTCAGCGGGCGTTAAACAATGTGCCAGAGCATTATCAGGAAATTATTCTCATGCGGTTTGCCGACGGCCTCAGTTTTTCAGAAATTGCTGAGCAGCGCGGGCAGTCGCTTGAAGCGGTGAAATCGTTATATCGCAGGGCTATACAAGCGGTTCGTGATCAACTTGGGGAAGGTTAACCATGAGCCACGATTACCGTAAAGACGAACAGTTGGCAGCAATGACGGATGCGATTTTGGCAAATCAGCACTATGACAATTCTACCGACGATGAAGGGCTAGGCGAGGTGATAGTTGCCTTGCAGCAGTTGATCACGCCATCTGAACGACCCCCCGTCGAATTGGAAGATCGGCTAAAACTGGCGCTTAATAAGGAATGGCAGTTACGCGCGCAAGCGTCCCCTTCACACAAACTGCCCCGGCGCTACCTCATGGCAGTTGCCGCCATTGCGGCTGTATTTGTGGCGATCATCGCGCTCAGCCTTACGGCGCAAGTGGATAATGGGGAAATGACAGGTGCGGCAGTCAGGGATGCGTCTGATTCTTCGCTAGTCATCCTTTTTGCCACGCTTGGGCTGGTGTTTGTTGGCGCGCTGGCCTACGCTTTTTGGCGAAAACGATAATTGATTTTGGGCAATTCTGTAAACTTGATGTAATTCAGCCTGTGTTTAGCGGTAACATCTTGATAATCGCTTAACACCGCTTACCGGCGCAGGCCAGATTGCCCATTACCGATGACAGCGACAACCATCATTTCTTACATCATCATTCTTGCCATCCCAATCTTTGTGATTTATGTGCTGCAAGCAGTTGATCTGTTTCAAACGACGAAACGGAATGTGCTGCTGTTTTCGCTTGGATGGGGGGTGGTCGCGTTTGGGCTGGCCTATGTGGTGAACAACACAATCTTAAGTTTGCTGGTTAATCAGGCCGGGCTGGATCGGGGCGAAGTGCTTGATCTGATCCGCAGATTTATCGCCCCGCTGGCAGAAGAGACGATAAAAGCGCTTTTCCTGATATTTCTGATCTTCCAGCCCACCTTCCGCTATCCGGTAGATGGCGCGGTATACGGTTTTTGCATCGGCATCGGCTTTGCGGTTGTTGAGAACATTTTTTATGTCAACAACAGCCCCAATGTAACGCTCTCTCTGGCTATCACCCGTTCACTTTCCACAGCCTTGATGCACGGCACGGCGACCGCGCTGGTCGGGCTTGGACTGGGCAGGCTTCGGCGTACAAAGAATCGTTTTCCTGTGTTTGCAGTGGTGGGTATCGCCGCCGCTTATGCTGCCCATATCGTGTACAACAATCTTGTCAACTCGGTTGATGGCGCGATACTGCTGCTGCTGGCAATCGGCTTTGGCATTTTTGGTGTCGTATTTATTGCTTATCAGATGAAGGCATTCCTGCGCGACGAGAAGGCGCGCATGGCACAGGTGTTGTCCTCACAGGGCGAGACTGGCGTTGGTGAAGGTGAGGTGAAATCTATCCAGCGAATGGGTGAAATGTCTTCAGGAATGTTAAGCCAGCTTAGCGAATCAGTGGGCGATGAAAATGTGGCGCTGATTCGCAAACTGCTGATCACCCAGGCCAATATCGGGATTCTCAAAAACAACCTTTCAAGCGGTGCTGCCAGCCCACGCCTGCGAAAGGCGTGGGAAGAAGAAATTGCTGAACGCGAGAAAGAATATCTCGCTATTCGCAAGCAGCTTAAAGGCAGCGTGATGTCCTATTTCCAGAGCGTGTTTCAAAGCGAAGATGAATCGATGTGGAAGTGGATCGTTGACGATCTTGCTAAAACCGATCCCACCATGATTCATACCTTTGACATGTTCTTGTTTACAACGGGCGTTGCCGCTGAACTGACTCCGGAATATATCGAGGAAATGGCGCTGCGCCTGAAAAAGATCGAAATTTTCCGTGAGGTTGACCTAGCCAATCTCGAAAATCTTGGCCGCTCCATCAAATCCGTCGAGTTTCAGCCCGGTGATATGATGTTTGATCAGGGTGACGTTGGTGAGGCAATGTATCTGATCGAATCAGGCGGGATTGATATTTTCGCTGTTTCTAATGGCACAGAAACCTTTCTGCGCACCTTCCAGCCGGGACAGGTGGTGGGCGACTTTGCCGTGCTGGACGGTCAGCCGCGTTCGGCGCGCGCCCGTGCAAGTGCAGGTACGCCGCTGGTGACGCTGGAGTTAAAGCGCGTGCGCTTCAAGATGTTCATTCAAAGCCGCCCGCAGGTCATTTTCGCGGTGCTTAAAGTGCTGGGCGAAAAGGCGCGTTTCACCACCAGCACCGTTGAGGAAAATGTGCGAACATTACGCAATCTGGCGCAGGGTAACTATGCGGATGTGATGGCGAAAGCGAAGCCTGCTGCTGAAGCAGTACAAACAGCGGAATCCACGGCGGCCACAGCCGGTGCAGCGGAAGAGGGGTCGGACTCGGATGTGTCGGCTGCGGTTGGCCGCCAACTTTCTGAAACTTTCGCGAAACTTGCCAGCACGCTGCAACAAAATGCGCCAGCGCCACGTTCTGCGGGGCAGGGGGCTAACTGATGGGCGCTCAACCGCTTATTGAGGAACTACAACAGTTTCAATTATTCAAAGGCATTGATCCTGAAGTTCTGCCAACCTTGCTTGAGGTGCTGGAGCAACGCCAATACCGGTCAGGTACGGTTTTGTTCAATCAGGGCGATCAGGGTGATGCCATGCTGCTGGTTCGCAGCGGCAGCATTGCCGTGTTCCTGAAAGATGGGGATACAGAGATCGTGTTCCGTAATTACGGGCGGGGCGAGATAGTCGGTGAATTTGCCTTGCTGGATGATAAACCGCGATCTGCTTCGGCGCGCGCTGTTGGCGATTTAACGGTTTGGGTGCTTCAAGGTGAAAATTTCCAGCAAATGCTCAAAGAGCGTCCTATTGTGGGCGTTGAGCTGATGAGAAGCCTTGCCGAACGTGTGCGCTACACAACCGATTATTTGCGCCGCCTGCATGATGCCGCTGAACTTCTGCTCCATCAGGATTATGAGCGCGCGCTTCAGGAAATGACCGCATCGGCCAGCGATGATGAGATACAATCGTTGATCAATGCCTTTTTGGAGATGGTGACCGCCATTCGCCAGCGCGAATCGCAGTATAAGCGTGTTGCTGCGCCAGCCAAAATCGAGCTGGATTCTCGCGATTAAACCTACGATTTTCTCCTGAGTAATCTGAATATCGTAAATTTTATGAGGATTTCCGAACCAAAGCGGTATTTTGGTGCGACCAAATATTAGATTCTTGGGTAAACTCGTCAGATCGATATGGAGGAGTCTCCATGAAAGGGCGTGATGCCGCCTTATTGCTGCTTGGCGGCGTTATTGGTATAGCGATTGCGTTGCTGGCCTTCAGCAACAATGACCTGCGTTCCGGGCTATTCGGGACAGCACTGGGTACGGTTGCGCGACCGAGCTATGTGCTGGTTGATATGACGGAAGGCGAAGACTGGCTTGAAAGCACCTACCCAGATAGCGTAGACGAATTATCGGCAGCTTTTGAGCAGATTGCTCAACTAACAACCACCGATGACTTCGCTACAACTATTCGCGATACGCAGGATGAAATCAACCTGCTGGTAGATCGTTCTTACACCGCATTAACCGGCCAACTCCCGGCTGTGCCGCTATTGGCGACGCCTGCGCCGGGGGCAGATACAGATACTGCTTTCGAGCTGCCGGATGCATTACTGACTTCACTTTCTGATGGCAACGTCTCTAGCTGTCTCGGCCTTGATGAAAACCCGTATAACCTGGACGGCTATGCCCTCTACTTTTACATCGAAGTACCAGAAACTCAGCTTGCAGTTTTGCCTGAGGAATGGGAACGCCTTGACGAACCAATGGACGATAATCTCTTCTGGCAGCGCCTGGCGTGTCAGGCACTGACCGGGGATCAGGGGGAAAGGAGCCGGTAGCCTATGATCTGATTTGAAAAGGATAACATCGCGGAATTACAAAGATAGGAGAAATTTAATGCAAAGGAACGGGCTAAACAGGCAAGTCGTGATAATTGCCGCCGTCGCACTAGTGGTTTTAGTGGTCGGGGCAATTGTCTTGTCCAGCATATCTGGCGGCGGTAACCTGTCTGGCTCTGCGGTTGAGGGAACTGAGCAGGTCGTTGTGCCGACCAGCCCTCCGCCTGACTCTGACGGCGATGGTACGCCTGATGATCAGGATGCGTGCCCGAATGATACTTTTCATGACGGCGTGGGTAACCCATGCAATCATGACGAGGACGGTGACGGCGTGCAGGATGACGCGGATCAATGCCCGACTGAATCGGGTTCGGCAAACGGCTGTCCTGATGCTGACGGCGACGGAATCGCGAATGCGAGTGACGCTTGCCCGAACGATCCTAATCATGACGGGTATAACGACCCGTGCAATCATGACGAGGACGGGGACGGATTTGCGGATGGAGTAGATGCATGCCCGGGTGAAGCAGGCTCAGCTAATGGCTGCGTGCCGACTCCCGAACCTCCAACCAATACGCCGGTGCCTCCAACCAATACACCAGAGCCTCCGACGAACACGCCGGAAC
>LMZS01000118.1 GCA_001567085.1 Chloroflexi bacterium OLB15 | reverse complement strand
GGTATTACCCGCGCTGATTTGTACCGGGCGCAAACGCAGATCAAGAGCATCGCTGCGAACGGCGCGTCTGCTAAAGCCTCGACAAAGAAAACCCCACTCAAAGCAATCGGGATGCCCGATCAGGCGCGGGGCAACCCGCCGTTCTATCAGGATTATCTGGATGTGCTGTTTAATCTGGCGGCGCGCGATCCAGCACAGGCGGTTAAGTATTCAGCCAATATCTCGCGGATATTGTTTGATTTGATGGACAACCCCCATCACGTTGATCAAATGCTATCGGAAGTGGAACGCCTGATTCTGGATGGCGATCAAGGCACTAACCCGGAAACCGAGTTTCGCTTAACCTTGCAGCGGCTGCGTATTTACCGCGCATTGGCGCTGACCGAAAGAGCCGTTCAACTGGTGGATGCGTTTGGCGATGACAGCCCGCCATTAGCCACAACAGATCATGAGACACGCTCTGACTGGCTTAGAAATCGCGCTTTGATTCGCTGCTGGATACAGGGCGATTACAAGCGCGCGCTGGCCGATTTTGAGAAAGCCCGAAGTGAATCCGTTTTTGCCGGAAGATTGGACTGGGAAGTAGGCATCATTGCCGATATGGGGCTGGTGTACTGGAATCAGGGCAACTATGCGTTAGCTGAGCAGTACATTAAATTTGGCAAAGAGCAGTTCATGCAAATTGGCGGGCATGACCTGAGTATGATTCGCTGCATTGGTAACCTGGCGCTGGTGTACCTGTTTCAGGGGAAGCTTGAGCAAGCTTTTGAAAATGTATCTCAACAATTGAATCTGGCTACCGGCCTGGCGTATTCCAGCGAAATCCGGCGTGCCACTGGCAATAGAGGGATCATTCAATTTCATTTGGGGCGGTATGATGCTGCAATCGCTGATCTGGATGTATCAACCCGGATGACGAAAGCCGATAACGAAGGCTACGTGAATAATCTGATCAATATGAGCCGCTGTTACCGGGCGAAGAATAATCAACCATTAGCCTATGAGCTGGCTGATACAGCGCTTACTCAGGCGATTGCCAAAGGGTATGGCGGCATCAAAATTGTGGCACAGCGCGTGCTGGCTGAAGTTTCACCGCCAAAGCAGGCGATTGCCTTGCTGAAGGAAGCGGCGAAGTCTGCGCATGAGCGACAGCGGCATTTTGATGAGGCTGCTTGCCTGCTGCTGCTGACAGAATATATGCATGACGCCCGCTCTCAGAATGCGAACTGGAAACGGGCGTCAAAAATTCTGGAAACTTTAGGCGCTGAATACTGGCTGGAAAAAAGCCCATTTGAACTGCCAGCGCTGTAAGCTGCTGGTGAGCGCTTAATTCCGCAGCGGCTTATTGGTTTGCAGCATGTGGGCGATGCGTTCCATCGTCTTAGGCTCACCCAGCAAGCTCAAAAAGGCTTCGCGCTCCAGATCAAGGAACACCTGCTCATCAATCCAACCCGGCTCACTGACCGCGCCGCCAGTGAGGATATAGCCTAATTTACGCGAAATCAGCGCGTCATGCTCGCTGGCATAACCGCCATCAACGAAGCCTTCAATCGCCAGCATAAGCGCCGCGTATGCATCACGCCCTGCGGCATATACTTTGCCCGCGTGCTGTGGCACATAGCCCTGTGCCAGATGCAGGGCTTCGCGCTTTGCCTCACCAAACAGATAATTGCGATTCATCACGATGCGGTCGCTGGCGGTGAGGAAGCCCATTTCTCGCGCTAGCTTGGCGCTTTCGCTCACTTTAGCCAGCGCGATGTTCTCAAATGCCTTTTGCAGATGCGGCAGCGGGTCGGCATTCGGGTGGCTGAGCATGACTGGATTTACAATTCGTCGGACAAGTTCCTTGCAGCCACCGCTGCCGGGGATCACGCCTACGCCAACTTCAACCAGCCCCATATACAGCTCAGAATGGGCGACGACCCGCGTGCCGGCCATGATCAGTTCTGCGCCGCCGCCTAACGCCATATTATGAGGGGCGATGATCACGGGTTTGCTGGCATAGCGCATGGCTTGCATCAGATTTTGGGATGCCTTGATGATCTGCTCAAGCTGGTCAAACTGCCCGGCTTGCGCGGCCATTGCCACCATGAACAGGTTTGCGCCGATGCAGAATCGCTCGGCTTCGCTGCCGACGATCAAGGCGTCAAACTCGGAGTCCAGCAGCTCCAGCGCCTTCCAACCCATCTCGATCACGTCAGAATCCAGCGCCTGCGCGGGGCTGTGCAGTTCCAGTAACGCCGCGCCATCGCCGATATCCCACACGCTGGCGCCAGCGTTGCGGGCGACGGGTGCGGATGATGAGCGCAGTTTGGCGACCTGAATAGCCAGCGTGTCCTGGGGCAGGGTGACGTAAACCTGTTCCTGCGGGCTGTAATAGGCGATAGCGTTGCCAGCCGCGTCACGCTGGTAGAAGCTGCTGTACCCATTGGCCAGCATTTGCTTTACCCAACCGGCTACAGGGTAGCCTGCTGCTTCAAACTGGGGCACAGTTTCAGCCACGCCCAGCGCATCCCAGATTTCAAAGGGGCCAAGCTCATGGCTGAAACCCCACTTCTGGGCGTTGTCAATGTTGACGATAGTTTCGGTAATTTCCGGCACGCGCTGTGAAGCGTATGCCAGATAAAAAGCGTGGTGATGCCATAGGTACTGTGCGGCGCGATCCTCTTCGCCTAAAAGCAGCTTGATGCGTTCGCCGGTATTTTCTACTTTGCGGTGTTTGCTCACGCTGTCAAAACGCGGTTTGACGGGCGCTTCATATTCAAAAGTGCTGAGGTTCAGCGACCAAAACTCTTTTTCGCCGCCCGCGCCTTTGACAGTTTTATAGAAACCCTGCCCGGTCTTGTTGCCCAGCCACTTATTTTCGAGCAGACGGTCAAACAGCGCGGTAGTACCCGGATGTTCAAGGATGGCTTTCGCTGGATCGTCGGGTATCGCTGGATACAGGTTGCGGGCAACGCCCACCGCCACATCAATGCCAACCAGATCGTTCAGGCGGAAGGTGGCAGTCTTTGGGCGGCCAATCAACGGGCCAGTAATGGTATCAATTTCTTCTACGGTGAAATTACCATCCAGCGCAGTATTGACGCCCTGCATGCCCACCATAGTCATGAAACGATTGCCGATGAAGTTGGGCGTGTCTTTGCATAACACCACCCCTTTACCCAGCACTTCATTCCCGTAACGCTGGATGAAGGCGAGAATTTCAGGATCGGTATTCGGGCCGGGAATCACTTCCAGCAGCTTTAAATAGCGCGGCGGATTGAAAAAGTGCGTGCCTAAAAAGCGGCGGGTGAATTCTTCAGGCAGCCCTTCGGCAATATCGTGGATGGGCAGGCCGCTGGTGTTGGTGCTGATGATCGTGTTTGGCGAAACGACTTCGGCCAGTCTGGTCATCAGCGCCCGTTTCACGTCCAGCCGTTCAACCACCACTTCCACGATCCAATCAGCATCGGCCACCAGCGCCAGATCATCATCAATGTTGCCCGTGTGGATCAGGCTGAGATCGTTCTGACTGAAAAGCTGGGCGGGGCGGCTGGAAGCAGCGCGTTTAAGGCCTTCATTGACGACGGCGTTACGTTTGGCAGGCGGATCGCCGGGCTGTGTGTCTCTGGCGGCAATATCCAGCAGTGTTACCTTAACCCCGACAGCCGCTAGCAGGGTGGCGATGCCGCCGCCCATTGTGCCGCTGCCGATCACTGCTGCTTTGCGTATTTGATAACCCATAGAAAGAAACTCCTTGTGGCTAGAGATTTGCGTTTGCAAAGATGCTAACTTTTTTTCGCCAGGTGGCTGATGCTGGCTAAATGGCAGATATATATGCTTTGAGAATGACTGAACAAGAAAATCTACAAGTAAAGGCGCTTGAACGCATGGGCGCGGCGCTAAAACCCGGAGGGACTATGTTCCTCACATTCTGGAAGGCGAAAATAAAGCAGTTGTGAAAACGCACGAAGTAGCAATCATTTCACCGCAGGAACTGCTTTATTTCATCGAAAAGACAGGTTTTGTTAAGGTGCAAACCTACAGTAGTTATGACGCACGCGCTTCTGAGCTGATCACTGATAGGCTGATCATGATTTCGGCGCAGAAGCCGGGTTTAAGTTAATCTGACTTTTGAGCGTGTTCGATTCCACATGCTCACCACTTGCATCTGTGTATTTCGCAGACCATCTTTAAACCAACGTCGTTCTCGAAGCGGGTAGCCATGCTCTACCAGCCAATCCCCGAACCAGCCTTCAATTTGATCTACCTGTACCGGCGAAAGCACCGTTTTCCAGCGTCCTGATTCGCCGTTCAATATGTGGCGATTGTGCAATTGAGTGGCCGGGTCAAAGCGGGTATTCATCATCGGCTGCCCTTCTTTCTCGTAATCGAAAGAAGCAATTTTCGCGCGTTGTGCTTGCCTATTACAGCGTTCTGCGATGTCACTAGCAAGGCCTTCAGTGATCTTCAGGTTTAAGTGGTTTGCAATACGGATGACCTCTTTTCCTGAATTGGCCTGCAGGTCGGTTTCGTAACGACTGACCAGTACGTCGGGCTGACTAGTCCAGATATCAAAATGATTCACCGCATCTTGCAGCAGCTCCCGAATGTAATCAGCATCAAATTTAAGCTGCTGCATTTCTACCCAAGATGCCGCAACATCACGCAGGTCGCGGTAAGAATAGATGAACTTGACCGGCGCTTCCTGTTGTAATGCTTCAACTTCCGGCCACCAGTAATGGCATTTGACCACCTGCCATTTTGAGCGATCATGTTCCTTCGTCACTGCATCGGTAAACTGTTCTGGCTGATAGAAAAATCCCGCAGATTCTCCAATCTTCAATTCCTGCACCAGTGCATTTGCCAGATTGAATTGCAGGGTTGAGCCAGAACGCATCATGCCACAACAAACGACCCACATTTAGCTTTACCCCAATTCCTTACTCGAATAGCCAAGAATACGCCGCGCCACGATTAGGGTGTTGATCTGCCCGGTGCCCTCAAAAATATCGTTGATCTTAGCATCGCGCATCCATTTTTCAGCCAACCATTCGCGGCTGTAACCCATCGGGCCGAGCAGTTCAACCGCTTTCTGCGAAATTTGCGTGACGACCTTACCCGCCTTCGCCTTGCACATGGCCGATTCCAGATTATTGGGCTGCCGCTGATCCAGCAGCGTGATCGCGCGCAGGGTGAGCAGATAAGCCGCTTTAAACTGCGCTTCCATTTCCAGCACATCACGCTGGATGGCGGTCAGTTTGTGATAGGGTAGATTGTAGGGGATTTCGACCCCTTCTTCGGCCAGCTTTTCTTTGACAAACTCAAGCGATGCGCGGCCAATACCTAACGCGCTGGCGGATACCAGCGGGCGGGTTGCGTCAAAGGTAGCCATTGCGCCCTTGAAGCCGCCGCCCCCTTCGCGCTGCACCTCAGGGCTGCCGAGAATATTATCGGCAGGGATGCGCGCATTATCCAGCACAATTGAGGCGGTATCGCTGGCGCGAATACCATGCTTGATCTCAGTTTTTGTGACTTTGACGCCGGGCGTTCCGGCTTCTACGACAAATGGGCGCATCCCTGCGCGGCCTGCGCTGCGGTCAATAGAAGCCCACACGACCACCAGCCCATTTGATTCATCCAGCGCCAGCTTGCCGTTAGTGCAAAAGATTTTCTCGCCGTTCAGCACCCATTGATTGGCTTCTTTGTCGAGAACCGCCGTAGTCTGGATGGCGCTGGTATCGCTGCCTGCACCGGGTTCGGTCATCGCCATCGCGCCCCATGCTGGAATTTCGCCTTCGGCAAAACGCTGCAAGAAGCGGATTTTTTGCTCTGGCGTGCCGACGGCTTCAATGGCCGCGCCGCCTAATGCGCCGCCGGGCAGGCACAGATAGATGCCCGCGTCGCCCCAACTGAGCATCTCGATCATCAGCATCAGGCGCAGGTTTTGGGTGCTCTGGCGCTCTGGCTTCTTTTCGCCCTCTGTAGGCGGCGCGGCCAGCTTGTCCAGCGTCTTTTTCTGCATGTCACGCATCACAGGCCAGATATTCTGAACGAACATATCCGGGCGCTGATGCTCGTTTTCGTCCAGCTCACGGCTGACAGGGCGCATGAAAAATTCAGCCGCCATCTTCGCCATGTCTGCCTGCTGCTGCACATGTTCAGGAATTTCAAAAGAAATGGTCATCTCAACCTCTCGTCTCACTCGAGGGTTAAAAGTTAAAAGGGGAAAGTGGAACGCGATCCCTGAATTTACTTTTAACCTTTAACGTTCAATTTTCACGCGCTAAACGATTGCCAACCCCTCAAACGCTGTGAAGCCGCGCGCGTTACGCAGCCAACGTTCAGCCGGGTATTCGCGGATGAAACCGTAACCGCCCAATACCTGTACGCCGCTGTCGGTAACAGTGAGCGCGGCTTTCTCGGCATACTGCCTGGCGAGATAAGCGGCTTTGGTCGCGTCTTTTCCTTGATCAAGCTGCCATGCGGCTTCCCACACCATCAGGCGGGCGGCATCAACCTCAATCGCGGCTTCCGCCAGCATGAAGGCAATCGCCTGTTTGGTGGCAATGGGCGCGCCGAAAGCCTGACGCTCCTTCGCATAGTCCCGCGCGTATTCAAATGATGCGCGGGCAACACCGACTGCCAGCGCCGCCAGCGCCACGCGCCCCCGATTGAGAACAGCCTGATAATCACAGCCTTCCGCGCCGCCCAACCGGCAGGGCACATCTACGCGCACATCATTCAGTTTTACCCGGCTGGTGGAAAGGGCGCGCAAGCCCATCAGCTTTTCGTCACCTTCGATTTCTAAGCCCTCAGCTCCGCGCCCCACTAGAAAGCCGTCCATCGCGCCGGTTTCGCTGTTTCGGGCGTACACCAGCATGATTTCAGCATCGCTAGCCAGCGGCACACAGGCTTTCACCCCATTCAGGCGTACTTTATCGCCTTCGGGCGTCGCTGTGGTTTTGAGATCGTGCGCGTCAAAAAAGATGCCGGGTTCTAACAGCGCGGCGGTCGCTTTAGGGGCTTTTTCTTCGAGAAAATGGGGCAGCCATACTTCGCGCTGCTCGGTGGTGCCATACAGGCTGATTGGATAGGCGAACAGCGCCGGCGCCATCACTGCGAGCGCCGCAGAAAGATCGCCAAACGCCAGTTCTTCAGCCGCCAGCGCGCCGGTGAGCGCGCTCATTTCGCCAAGCCCGCCTTGTTCTTCTGGGATGGCGGTGGGCACTAACCCGATTTGCCAGCCTTTATCAATAGTGCTGGCCGGAAAGCCGCCGCCCTCATCGGATTCATGGGCAATCGAGCGAATATCATTGGCGGCATAACGCTTTACGGTGTCTAGCAGCTGCTGCTGTTCTTCCGTCGGGGTGAAAGAAACCATATCCGGTAAACTCCTTTATCAAGCTGTTTAACGCTGCCTACACTAACTTCCATTCTTCCAGAAATGTCGCTCTAGGCTGGTTGTTGCCATGACCAAGATCGACAGTGGCCTCAATATAGCGACCTGTGGCTTTGGCGATCATGTGGTCGCTAAGCGGATTAAGCATAATTTTCCAGCGGCGCAGCCACACATCACCGCTGCCTTTGAAACGCAGGCTGATATATAAAAATGGCTCATCGCGCTTGCCGTGAATATTCGCGCCGCGTATTTCGCGGGGAACACGCGCATCGTTGAACAGGGTAGCTTCCGCGCTGCATGTGTAGGTGAACACGCCATTGGCTTGTTCGCCTTCATTCAGCGCCTCATGTTTGCCCTGTAAGCCAAATTCGACGGCGCGCCCTTCGATCATGTTTTCAGGCGGGTTCACGCAAATTACACGTAAATTCAACGGATAATTGGTGGCAATCATGAAAGCGACATCACTCCGTACATAAGATGATCGGCCATGCGCTCGGCAATGGTCGCGCCATTTAAACGGCCTTCAGCGCGATACCACACGCCGACCCAGTTTTGCGCGCCGAGCAGCGTTTTTACATAGATAGAGGCATCAATTGCGCGAAAATCGCCCTGCGTGATGCCTGCTTTAACAACCTTTAGAAAGAGATTCTCGAAGTCATCGCGGCGCTTGAAGAAATGGCGACGGTGCTCGCTAAAGGCGGCAAAATCATGGTGATCTTTAGGCCGGGCGCCGGCTGCCGGTGGGGCAACCTGTGCCAGCGCTTTGAGTTCAAAGACCATCGCGGCGCCGATGGCCGGTTGTTCGGTCAGGCCGGTGATATGCGCGGCGATCATGCTGCGTAGTTTGACCGGCGGCGCGGTATCGGCACAGGCTAATGGCTCAATGCGGGCAATCCCCGCTTCCAACCCCATCTCCAGCACCGCCAGTACCAGCGTGTCTTTATTGGCGAAATAGTGATACAGCGTGCCAGCGGTCAGCGAGAGCTGTGCTGCGATATCTTTCATGGTGGTTGCGGCGTACCCATGACGCTGCAATACACCGGCAGCAGCCAGCAGGATCGCATCACGATTCACCGTTTGTTCGGCAGGTTTGCGCGCCAAAGAATGCGCTTTCTGAACAGGGAATTTCAAAATAATCAAATCTGGATTTGATTATAAAGGGAGGTGAATGGTTGTCAAAAAAGAAAGTGGGGTTGAATGGAGATCAGCGCGCGCGTCAGGAAAACAGGGGCATCAACGCCTGGCGGCTCATAGATGTTCAATGAAATGGCGCAGTACGGTAATCGCTCGCTGATATTCGTCCAGCGGCAAATGCTCGTTTGGCGTGTGATCCAGATTGCTATCGCCCGGCCCATAGGCGACGATGGGGCAGCGCCATACCTTGCCGACCACGTTCATATCGCTGGTGCCAGTTTTCAGCACAAAGCCGGGACGCTCGCCTGTAACTTCGCGAATGGCGGCCAGCATACCGCGCACTAAGGGGTTATTTCTGTCGCCCTGATAGGCGCGTTCCAGCCCGTGCGCGTGGATTTTGGCGTCTGCATCAGCCAGCGCTTGCAGATTTTCTAAGGCTTCTTCAGGGGAACAGGTGGGGGGCAGGCGCAGGCTTAGCGCCACGCGCACGGATTCGGTGAGATGGTCGGTTTCGGTGTTGATCGCGCGCAGATGCGCCCATACCTGATCAAATGCTGCCGTTAACCCTTGATTGCGCTCTTGCGTCCAGGCATCCACGCGCGACCAGAAGGCAGCGCCTAAAGCGCCAGCGCTGGGTTCAGGCCGGGCGGTGTGCGCCACTGGCCGGGTGAGCTGGTATTCCAGCACGATCCGGCCTTTATAGCCAAGCGTGATCCGGCTTGACCCGCTAGGCTCACCGATGATGCACAGATCAGGCGTGAACTGCTCGCGGATATGATGCGCGCCTTTGCTGGTAGCGGCTTCTTCT
>LMZS01000117.1 GCA_001567085.1 Chloroflexi bacterium OLB15 | reverse complement strand
AGGAAACTTTCAACTTCTGCTTCGCTGGGCTGCGCGTTTTTTCCAGATCGTATTTATCCGATACTTGCCATCAAGGATAAGCTGTTTTGCGTTTTCAACAGCCACAGCATTTAGCTTGCCAGTCATGATCCTGCTCCCTGAACTCACAGCATCAACCCAACGATTTAGCCCCATGTTTCTATAAATAGGGACATTGCAGCAACGCAGATTCTTTCGTACCAATCAGTTTATCGATCTGAAGATCACCCGGTAGGTGGTGATCGCCCGCTCGCCAGTGGTCGGGTCGGTGCAGGGCACAGCTTCCAACGCCGTATCAATCGGGCTGGCAGCTCCGGGCATGTCTATGATGTAATCCACGCCTTCGGCCATCTGGAAATCGGCAAAGCGAGGCCACGTTCTGGCATCATGCCGGTCACAAAACGGCTTTCGCCACCCTGCCAGCGCGCGCGAATGGTTTGCCCCGGAATACCCGTAGTGCCGTTAAGCTCATAAACCTGCACTTGAATTTGCCCGCTTTCCGCCGCGCTGCACAAGGTATTCACAGCGATAGCTTCAAACGCCAAAACATTGGCGGGCGTAGGCACGGTGATCGCCAGCGGCGTCGCCGTTGCTAAAATCGCGCTTTCGGGGGTTGCCGTTTTGGTGGCGGCAGGCGTTAAGGTGGCGGTGGAGGTTGGCAAGGTAATATCCACTACCGGCGTCGGCGCGGCATTGGCGCTGATCAATTCATCGGCACAACCCGCCCTGCCCTGCGGCTGGTAAAACTGCATCATGCTGCGTACCGCCTGCAAGCCGCTGGTGCTGTTGATATAGCCAGTTGTGGCAAGGCGGCATGCGGTATCTGCCATAGCC
Source organism: Chloroflexi bacterium OLB15 (assembly GCA_001567085.1). Lineage (GTDB taxonomy): Bacteria > Chloroflexota > Anaerolineae > Aggregatilineales > Phototrophicaceae > Flexifilum. Next base: position 18,287 of record LMZS01000117.1, on the reverse strand, counting down.
TGAATAGGATCACCGGGAAGGCGCAGCGTTAACAGGCGCTCAACCGCACGATCCAGATTGCTATCTTCAGCATAGGCTAAGGCGATAGCGATCAGATACTGTTCGCGATCAGATGATTGCAACTGCCAGGGCGCGACATCAATTTCTTCAACCGGAAAAAACACCCATGAGATCAGCAGCCCCGCAGCAAGCCCTAATGCAAAGCCGAGGATCACGCCGACAGGTGAGAAAAAGCGCCGGGGACGTGTATATTTTGTGGATGGTGTGCTTTCGGTGTAAGACATTTTCGGTTTGCTAAGCGCCGGTCGCAGGCAGCGGGCGATATGGTTCCATAATTGGCGTTAAGCGGCCTAAGCCTTCTGACAGCGCAACCAGAACGCGAATATCGCGCACATCGCGGGAATTCGTGATGTAGCGTTCGGTCACTTCCTGAACATAGGTCGGGATATTTATCGCCTGAAGCAGGCGAAGGCGTTCCAGCGCGCCAGTAACATCGTGATCAGCCAGATATCCCTGCGCGATCATCACCACATATTCATCTTTATAACGCTGGGCTAAAACAGGGGCGGCGCTATCGGTTTGCTGAACCGGGAATTGAACCCAACCAAGATACAACCCCAACCCAAGCCCGACCAGTAAGGCGACGAGCAGCGATGCAAAGAAACGAACCATGATGCTCCTGAAACTGGTGAGGTTAACCCCTCACTGTGATTTCCCTAGTGTAACGTGAGTTATGGATAAATACCGTTCAAGACCCTCACCCCAGACTGACAACCCCGTGTGATACGAGAGGGCGAATTCACGCAGCCCAACGGGTGCGGTTTGACAGGCCATATTTCTCGCTCAAAACGCTTCACTATAACTAACGTTAGTGTAATTGAGCCAACGGCGGATCGCAAAGTAAGAGATCAGCGTTTACCAGTCAACTGGTAATAGTCAGTTGCAGCCTCAGCGATTCACGGCTAATCTGAAAGGCGCGATGAAATAAAAACAGCCAGTGATTAAATCACTGGCTGTTATGCCGGAGGTGGGACTCGAACCCACAAGCCCGCAAAGGCAACTGATTTTGAGTCAATCGTGTCTGCCAATTTCACCACTCCGGCGTGGTCAGTAAAATAGTAATTTGATGGTAGGCGATTGTCAATGCCCGCATCACCCATTGAAAACGAGGCAAACATCATTCGGGCGGCTCAACGGGGCAGCTTGATGACTTTAATACATTAGTGCGCCATTATCAGGACGCGGTGTTTAGCCTTGCCTACCGCATGATGGGCGACACATATGAAGCGTCAGATGTTGCTCAAGATGCTTTCATCACCGCCTATCGCAAACTTGGCACTTACCGGGGCGGCAACTTTCGTTCATGGCTGCTGCGGATTTGCACTAATCTGTGTTATGACGCCATGCGCCGTGAAAAGCGCCGCCCAACTATCTCGATGGACGAGCTTGCCCCATCGCCTGAAGAAGATGCGCCGCTGCCCGATCCTTCCATGACGCCTGAGCAAATTGCTGAACGCAGGGAAATGGAACGCGCAGTACAGGCGTGTATCAGCGCGCTTTCGCCAGATCAACGCGTGGTGCTGGTGCTTAGCGACATTGAAGGCTTTGATTATCAGAGCATTGCCGATCAACTGGATACGGCGTTAGGCACAGTCAAATCGCGTTTGAGCCGGGCGCGTGCCAGCATTCGTGAGTGTTTGCAAAGCGTGGGGGAACTATTACCCGCGCAATTTCGTCTATAACTCAGAAGGATATGCCTGATAAAAGGCGACAGCGGATATACCTGAACCAGTGAACGACCACGATTTTGAACTCCTTTCTGCCTATCTGGACGACGAGCTTTCTAATGAGGAACGCGCCGTCCTTGAGCAACGCCTACAGAGCGAGGCTGATCTGCGCCGCGCACTGGAGACGCTGCGCGCCACCGTTTCGCTGGTTGGTTCGCTGCCGCTGCTGAAAGCACCGCGCGATTTCACATTAAAAGCCCCCCCACTCTCGATTGCGCCAAAAGTGAGGGTGCTGCCAAGATTGGCGAGTTTGGCATCAGCAGCGGCGGCAGTACTGCTATTTATCGCAGGGGCCGGCATCCTGAATACAGGCGGGGGCACCTCACTACCACCGGCAAGTTCTGTAAGCCACGAAATAGCGGCGATGCCCACCTCAGCCGTGATTGCGCCTACAGCAACAGTAACGAATACCGCCGTGCCGCTGGCTACCTTACCGCCCGTAACCAGCGAGGCGGATAACTCCGGTGAAGCGCCGTCACAGGCCGAAATGCAGCTTTCAATGACAACCGGGCAAACTGCCAGCGACCAATTCGACCCGGCCTTAGCCGCACCCACAGAGGGCGAGACGGTAATGGCATTTGCGGCGGGCGCGGTAGCTTCAGAAAACGCGGGGTTGAGCGACAGCGCGGCTGCCTCTGAAAGCGGCGGCAGTTTAGCGGCTAATGATGCCCCTGAAAAAACACCTACGCCGGCCGTGACGAGTCCATCCGGTTTCTTCACGCAGGCCACACAGCCACCGCCAGCAACCGCAGCTGCGACAGCTTCGCCCGCGCCTACACAAACCAACACGACGGAACCGCCGACGCAAGCCGCGCAAGCCACCGTTCAGGTTGAGGAAGCACTCAGCGGCGACAGCAACCCGACGGACATGACGGATCAGGAAAATGCACTACGCGGAAAAGCGCCTGAAAACACAAATGCCGCCGCCGGAGTGGCGCTGCTGGCAGGCGGGGTGCTGCTGATGGGCATCGCGATTGGCCTGTTTATCAGAAGCCGCCACAGCCCATAAGATGCGTTTAGCAGCCAGCGGGCAGTCAGAGTTCTGCCCGACGCTGCGTTTACCTACTCAGGCAATAAACACACGTTCGCCTACCGATTCGGTCAAATCGTAGAGATCGAAGGTCATCTCTGGCAGATGCAGCACCCCGTAAGTATGGGAGGTGGCGCGCACATTATGGAACGTATAGATCGAGCCGGGATTGATCACACAGCCGCGATCTACCTTCATGAACAGCGGCACATGGGTATGCCCGGTCACCAACACGTTAGCGTTCAATGATGAGAGCATCATATTCAGCAGCGTTGCTGAAATATGATCACGGTACAGCCCCCACAGGTTGTTTCCCGGCTTGCCGTGACACATAAAAACGGCGCAGTCATCAAAGGTCGCGCGCCATTCCAAGGGCAGCGATTTCAGATAGTCTTTGTTGTCAGGATCAAGGGTATAGTTCCAGTCGTCGTGATTGCCACGAACCGTAGGAATATTCCGCTTTCTAATCAGCTCAACAACACTATCTGGCTGCGGGCCGCGACCGACCAGATCGCCCGCGCAAACGATAAAATCTGTGCGATGAAAATTATCTAGACGATCAAGTGCAATTTGCAGTGCGGCATAATCACCGTGAATATCGGAAATAACACCAATGTCCATCCTAAAATCCTACAGGTGTCGAATTGCGGTCATTATACCATTGTTAAGCGTGGCTATGAATGAGCGTCTGCCTACGTTTGAATAAAGATGGGCGGGTTTCAAGCCAACTCGACTATGCGTAAACAAAGGGCATGTGCTATCATCACAGCCATTGGTTTCCTAAAAATGGCCTTCTTTCAGCCGCCGATGACCCAGATTCTATTGATACGCCACGCCGTCAACGATTTTGTAAAGACGGGCAAACTGGCAGGATGGACTTCCGAAGTTCACCTGAACGCTGAAGGCGTCGCTCAGGCTGAGGCGCTAGGGAAGCGTTTGGCTGAGGCGCCGATTAAGCAAATCTACGCCAGCCCGCTGGAGCGCACGATGGAGACGGCACAGGCCATACAAGCGCATCATCCCACAATCACGATTTGCGTTGAGCGCGGCATTGGCGAGGTGGATTACGGCGATTGGCAAGGAAAAGCGATTAGCGCGCTGCAAGGCCGTAAGATGTGGCAACTGGTACAGGAAACGCCATCACGGGCGGCCTTTCCCAACGGCGAGGCGATGCGCGATGTTCAGGATCGCGCGGTGAATACCATCGAGCGGCTTACAGCAGCGCATCCCCGCGAAATGATCGCGGTGGTATCCCATGCCGATGTCATCAAAATGGTACTGGCACACTATCTGGGAATGCACCTTGATGTCTTTCAACGGCTTGTGGTCGCGCCAGCATCCATCAGCACGCTTTCACTCGGATTTGGCAGGCCATACATCGCGGGGATGAATGATACTGCCCATCTTTTGCATCTGGAAAAAGGACGCAAACCCGCTTAAGCAGCGGGCGAGCGCTTGTGACACGGACACAATATCGCCATTATGCCTAGCAGCGAAATTGAACTAAACCCTGTAGATTTCATCACCGTCGGCACGGTTGGGCCGAAGGGTCAGCGAGTCTTCCATCTGCAAGCCGGAAAGGAAGATATGATCGTCACCCTGATCATCGAAAAAGAGCAGGCACGCGCGCTTAGTGAAGCCATCCACGAGTTGATTGACGATCTTTCCTCCCGTTACCCGGATCGCACATCTTCCGGCCTCAGAGATCCTAACCTTGAACTGCGCGATCCGCTGGAGCCGCTTTTTCGCGTTTCGCAGATGGGGCTGGGCTATGACGAAGATCGTGACCTGATCGTGCTTGTTGCTCAAGAACTCATGAGCAGCAGCGATGAAGATGATGACGATGATGATGACGCTGCGGGTGAAGAACAACCCCCTGAGCCTGAAGATACGGAACCGGGCATCGTGCGTTTGTGGTGCAACCGGGCACAAATGCGCGCACTTTCTGATCAGGCGATGAGCATCGTGCAGTCCGGTCGCCCCGATCCCCGTCAAAATGGCCGTTTAGTCTATTACTGGACGTAATCTGGTGACAGACCCGGCGAACGATAACGGGCTGATTCCGCTCTCTGGCGAACAAGCGAGAGAGATCCTTGAACGCGGAGAAATTGATCAGGATTACCGGATGCTGCGTTGGAGTTCCAACTACGCATTTCTCGTCGGCATCGCGCTGGATGACATCACCCTCACTGCCGTTTACAAGCCGCAAAAAGGTGAGCGTCCCCTGTGGGATTTCCCTGATGGCACCCTCTGCTATCGTGAATATGCCAGCTATTTGACCTCTGAAGCATTAGGCTGGCAGTTAGTGCCACCTACTGTACTGCGCAGCGGCAAGCGCGGCTTAGGCAGCTTTCAACTGTTCATCGAGCACGATCCAGAGCAGCATTACTTCACCTTTGACGAAAGCATCAAACCGCAGTTGGCAAAACTGGCAGTGTTTGATTATCTGGTGAACAACGCAGATCGCAAAGGGGGTCACTGCCTGCTTGATGCGCGGGGGCATCTGTGGGCGATTGATCACGGCATCACTTTTCATACGGCTAACAAGCTGCGTACTGTGATCTGGGATTTTGCTGGAGAACAGATTCCAGCGGAACTGCTCACCGATATTGACCGGCTGTGCCACGATCTGGAAGATCGCGAAAGCAATTTACGTAAAACGCTTGATGACACCCTTGCCACGCAGGAAATTCGCGCATTTCAGGCACGCATTCGCAATATACTGCAAACCCGAGCTTACCCTGTGCCAGGCCCCGGCCCGAATTATCCCTGGCCGCCTGTCTAAATTTTTAAATATCGTTTAATATTTTAACCAACGAATGTTTAACCCGAATCGGGCACAATGTTTCGGCAATGCGGCCATTGAACCGGGTCAAAAGCATTCTAAATTTAGAGGCTATTGAGGAGAAATATCTATGTCGCACTTGAAACGTTCCTTTTTACTCGCCGTCAGCGCGCTTGTGCTCGTTGCAGGCAGCGCCATCGCCCAAGATGAAAGTTTTTCGCTCACAGTACTCCACACCAATGATGAACATTCCCACCACGACCCGAATTCTGCCGGGGATGGGGGTCAGGCACGCCTGGCAACTGTTGTGGATATGGTTCGAGCTTCCGATCCTAATGTGCTGCTGGTAGACGGCGGTGACCGCTTTACTGGCACGCTCTATCACCAGCAGTTCCGCGGCCAAGACAGCGCGCAAATAATGAATATGATCGGCTATGACGTGATGACGTTCGGCAATCACGAATTTGATGACGGCTCGGATACGCTGGCGGCCTTCATCAACGCGCTTGAATTTCCGGTGGTATCAGCCAACATCACCGCGCCGGAAGGCGATCCGATTGCGGGGCTGTACACCCCTTACACCATTCTTGATGTAAACGGCGAACCCGTCGGGGTGATCGGCCTGACGACTTCAGAAACCCCTGAAATTTCATCGCCCTCTGAAGGCATGGAATTCAACAGCGATTACGCTGGCGTCGTCAACGCCATCACGGCTGAATTGGCGGAATCGGGCGTAAACAAGATTCTGCTGCTCACCCATCTCGGCTACGGCGTTGATCTTGAGCTTGCGCCCATGCTGCAAGGCGTGGATGCTATCGTTGGCGGCCATACCAACACCCTGCTCAGCAATACTTACAGCGCTGCTGGCGAAAATGCGTATCCCGCTGAGCTAACCAGCGCCAGCGGAGAGCCGATTGTGGTGGTTCAGGCTGGCGGCGGCGACGGCCTATATATCGGCGATCTTAATCTGACCTTTGACGCCGCCGGTGTGCTGACTGATTGGGGCGGCGACGTGATCTTCCTGAGCCGTTTCATTGCCCCGCGCCCGGATGTTGAAGCACTGCTGGCAGAATTTGCCGCGCCGATTGAAGCGTTACGCGCTACCCCTGTTGGCGATACCCAGGTATTCCTGGTGGGTGACCGCTCAGTATGCCGCGCCGCCGAATGCAATCTTGGCAACCTGATCACCGATGCGCTGCGCTGGCACACTGGCGCGCAAATCGCCATCACCAACGGCGGCGGTATTCGCAGCAATATTCCGATTGTCTCTGAAATTCCCGCCGACCTTGCCTTTGCTGAGCCGTACACAGTGACATTAGGCGACGTTTTGACGGTGCTGCCCTTTGGCAATTTAGTGGCAACAATGCATCTGAGCGGCGCAGACGTGATCGCTGCGCTGGAAAACGGCCTCTCACGTATTGAAGATGGCGCAGGCCGCTTCCCGCAGGTTTCTGGCTTGCATTTCACCTACGATCCCGCTGCTGAGCCGGGCAGCCGTGTGGTTAGCGTAGAAGTTGAAGGCGAAGATGGCAGCTATGCACCGATTGATGAAGCGGCCACCTATGCCGTCGTGACAAATGACTTCATGCGTCGCGGTGGCGATGGCTATACCGTGCTGGCTGAGAACGCCATCAATCCCTATGACTTTGGTACGCCAATGGATCAGGTCGTGGCTGACTATATCGCCCAAAATACGCCCATCGCCCCACAGGTTGAAGGTCGTATCACCTCCACCGGCGCATAGCCAGCGATACCACAGTGTCAAAATGTTACAAACGGGGCGCAATATACGGCGCCCCGTTTGCTTCCCCGTAATTTTGAGCGATTGACGTTTATTATTTCCGCCCACACTTACGGTTACAATCGAAATGGAAGGGATGCATTACGCATCACCGCTGAGGGAGGTTTGTGTGGCGAGCGATCAGGCGCGCGAACTGCGCCAGCAAGGAATCGCTGCGGCAAAGGCTGGCCGCAAAGACGAAGCGCGGCAGCTTTTGCAACAGTCTATCCGCATAGAACCCGATAGCGAAGCCGCATGGCTTTGGCTAGCGAGTATTGCCCGCGATCAGCGCGAACGTCAATTCTGCTTACAGAAAATTCTGGAGATTAACCCGAACAATTCTCAGGCGCGGCAGGCATTGGCGGCGATTGATCCCTCAGTTGCACCAACGACTACAGCACCGCAGCAGATGCCACGCGGCATCAAGCCGATCCAGCGCGCGCCAGCTACACCCGCGCAGACTGAAAATCCTTTTGAAGCGGCCGCATCGTCGCCTTTTACGGACGAAGTTTCACCGCCCAAGCCGCAGCCTTCGGCTTCCTTGCCTGCCAGCGGCGCATCGCGCGGGTTTTCTGAGGCCGATATACTCAATCAACCTCCCGGCGTTCCCCTGCCCTCAGCAGATCGGATCGCGGAGGCGCAGCAGCAAGCTGAAGCGATGATCCGCGAGTTTCAGCAGCCTTTGCCTTCAGATATTAAATGGGTACACAAAACCAAACGCCGCGCCGGTGAAGGTGATGTCAATGTGCTGCGCGCGCAGATTGCCGGCGGCGTCATCGGCTTCGCGATCATTCTGGTCATCATCGGGGGGATTGTGCTGGCAACCAACGCCGATGCCCAGTACATCGTGTTTGGGCCATCTGCGACGCCAACAGCCTCCCCCACGATCACGCCTACCAATACGCCGGGGGTTACGCCAACGCCTTCACCTGCTCCCAGCCGCGAGTACACTTCAACGCCGGTTCCGCCCGCGAATCTGGCGCCCGCAAACCCATTCGTTTTACCAGCAGCGACGGCAGTTTACCCGGCACTGGTAGAAGGCAATGTGCTTGAAAATGCCATCAATGAGATGAATCGCGGCGATTTTGACCTGGCGATCCCCACCTTCCGCGCCGAACGCGAAACCCGCAACAGTTCCAATTTCCAGCCCAACGCTTTCTACTATGAAGCGCTAGCTCTCGCCGCAACAGGGGACTTTACGGAAGCGTTCGATGTGCTGGACGCTGCCAACGAACTCATTACAGAACGAACCTCTAATAATCAGCGCGCCTTAATTCTGAGCGGTTACGCGCAGGTGTACTGGCAGGCCGCACAGCAGCGGTTGGCGAACGGTACCGTCACCCAGCAGGTTATTGAAGACCTGATGAACGCGGTAGACAATGCCGAATTGGCTGCCGTTAACGATCCGCGCCTTGCCGACCCGTATCTGGTGCTGGCGCAAATTTCTGAAGCAGATCGCGGCTCGTCGCAGCTAGAACTATTGCTGCCCGTTGAAGAACGCCCGCTGACTGAATCGCAGCTTGAGCTTTTTGAAAGTGACCGCCGCCTGCGCGATTCGATGGATATTCTTGATGAAGCGCTGCTCGTGGAACAGCTTAGCAATAACACCCGCCTGCTGGTTGAAAAAGGCAAAGTTGCTTTCGGGCGCGGCAATTTTGGCGAGGCAGGCTATCAGGCATATCTGGCGCTGTTTGTCGATCCAACTATTGAGGAAGCGCATCGCTTAGCCATCCTCTCGTCACTGGCGCAAAACAAGCCCGGTGACGCGGTGATGCACGCCAACACCTATACTTTCTACTATCCCGGCAGCTCTACCGCCTATCGCCTTTTAGGAAATGCACGCGAAGCAGAGGGGAACTTTGATCTGGCTCTGGTTGCCTATTCGCAAGCTGCCCAGGGGGGCACACCCGAAGAGCAGGCAGCGGCATTACAGGCGCGGGCGCAAATTCTGACCTATATGGGCGATTACAGCGCCGCGCGTGAAGACCTGACAGCCGCATTACGCCTGGATAACCAGCCATCCATTCACGCTGACCGCCTGATCGCAGCACTAAACGAAGGCCGCTACTCGGTGGCGCAGGATGATATTGATGCCCTGCGCCGTACCGACTTTATGCCAACCAACACTTTGAATCTGCTTGAAGGCCGGGTGTTAATTGAAGAGGCGCTGGGCAGCAGAGATGAGCCGGAATGCAGCGAAGATGGCACAGACGCTTTCGCTCGCGCACTTACGCTGCTCAATCCGTTAAGCCTGAGTGGGACTGCCGAAAACCAGGCGATTGCAAACGAATATATCGCCCGCGCGCACTACTGCCTTGGCGATATGAATGTAGCCTATAACAGCATCAATCTGGCGCTCGGACAGGCTGAGACGCATCCCGACATTACTGGCGGGCGCGGATCGCTGAGGAAGTTAACGATTTCTGGCAGGCCGCGCGCGATTATGAATGGATTTTGTCGTGGAGCGACACCGCCCCTATCCCTGTGCCTGAAGATATTACGGCGCGGTTGGAGGCACTTCCTGAGGCAACCCGTAGGCCTCCGCCAGTGGTGACGCCTGAGAGCGAAGGCGCATAAGGAATTCACTCACCACGGCATCAGGCTGGTGATAACAGCGATCAGAATCAAAACGCTGGATGTGGGCAAGGCCATTGGCGCGCATGAGGGCATCACGCGCGTCATTATTGGCTTGCGTATGCCAGGGGCCGTCAACTTCCAGCATACCCCAGCGCCCATTGTCAAAAATCAGGAAATCCACTTCACGACTCTGCCGCCCTTTTTCAAGGTTCAAACGCGCTTTGGTGGGCGGCAAATATACAACGCCAGCATGTTCTAACGCACGGGCAATACGCACTTCCGTTTTGGAGCGAAAAATCATCCCTTTGTAGGGAATGGAGCGATAAGTTCCTTCACTAAGCTGCGTACTTGCGCCGCTATTACGCAGCGGCTGTTTCAGCGCGGTATTCAGGCGATCAATGCCTTTATCCAACCGCCGCACAATGAATTTGACGCTTTCGACACGTTCGCGTTCCAGCACCACGTACAGCAGAAGAATACCGACGAAGAATGGCGTTAGCCTGGCTGCCCAGCCCGGCAAAATGCCGATAATATCGAGGATCGAAACGCCAATGCTGATTCCAGCAATCGCGCCTAGCAGCAGGCTAAGAATACGATCCCGTTGTGTTCCGTCCACAGCAAACGCGCCCGTTGATAGTTCGTAACCCAGTATGAAATTTATTAACGTAAATCTAAAGATCGCAGTGTTTAGGCCTAGTTTACACGAAAAATCGGGGCGTCAATATAGTCTGGCAACAACTTACCGATATTCAATCCTGCTCGAAACGCGTTCCTAATGCTGCGGGGGGGTCTGAGCGCAAGAAGTTTCGAGTCCACTTTTGCAACGGGCGCGGCATGATGCTTAACAGCCGATCTATTGCCCCGCTGCTCACCAGTATCAAGGTAGCGATCATCAACAGCCAGGGCAGCATATTTAGCAGCACCAGCGGAATCTGAATATCCGGGCTGCGCTGAATGGCTGAGGAAAGCGCCCGCAAGACAGCGAAGAGATACGCGCCAAGCACCACGCGAAACGGATGCCAGCCGCCGAAGATCACAATCGCCAACGCGATCCAGCCTTCGCCGCGCATTGAAGGCGGTGTTGTCCACCCCGGCTTGATGGCCAGCGAGTATGCTGCACCGCCCAGCCCCACCAGCGCACCGCCGATGAAGGTATAAACGTAACGCAGGCAATTTACACTGGTGCCACGCGCAAAAGCGGTTTCCGGACGCTCGCCCACCGCCCGCATCGCCAGGCCGCCGCGCGTGTGAAACATCCACCACCAGATCGCAAAAATCAGGATATAACTCACATAAACGATAGCTGGCTGCTGGAAAAACACGGGGCCGATGATCGGCACTTCCGCCAGCAGCGGGATGTTCAACTTCGTCATCGGCTGCATGCGCTGCCCTGCCAGGTCTTGCCCTAGAAACTGCGCTATATCCGCGCACAACAGGGTCAGCACAAAGCCGATAGCCACCATATCCTGACGAAGCTCGATATTTGCAACCACCACGATTAAGGCAATCACCGCACCAACAATCATCGCCGCCACGCAGCCGACCAGCAGATTGCCGGAAGCTATCGCCGCCGCAAACCCGGCCATCGCCGAAAGCTGCAAACTGCCGTCCAGCGAAAGGTTGGTCACACCGGAACGCTCGCTAACCGTTTCGCCCAACCCTGCAATCACCAGCGGGGTCGCGTTAGCAATGATGCTGTTCAGGATATTGATTAATTCTTCATTCACCGGAGGCTGCCTTTGCGTTGGAAGGGGTTGGCTGCGATTCAACCGCTGAGGGTGTGACCGTTTTAGATTTACGGCGTTCTTCCCAGCGCTGGCGCACACCATTGAACAACAGCATTGAAAGCACGAGTATGCCTTGCAGCACGCCTGCCAGAGAAGAATCCAACCCTAGCGATACCCGCAAACGCGTGCTGCCGGAAAGGATAGCCGCGAAAATGAAGGCTACAATTGGCGTCCAGATCGCGCTCATGCCCGTCAGCAAGACCAGCAGCAAGCCTAAATAACCAATGCCGCCAGACACGTTTGGGCGCAAGCTATCGTAAGTAAATAACACGCGGTAGGCGCCAGCCAAACCCGCCAACACACCCCCCGCCATCAGCGCGGTCAACGTAGCGCGTGTGGTTGGCACGCCTAGCAGCAAGGCTGATTTTGCATTTTTACCCGTTGCCTTCAACTGTAAGCCCCAGCGAGTGCCGCGCAGCAGCAAATACACGGCCACAATCGCCACCGCCGTAAGGATCAAGGCGATCAGGCTGACCGGAAAAGTTTCATTCATCGGGTGCAGCAGCGCGTGATCAGGGAACGGCTGCGTAGACTGCGCGCTGCCCCCTTCCGGCGGCTGCCAGGGACCAGCAATCAAATAGATGGAGTACACGCTGATAATGGCATTTAAGCCCACGCCGCCAAAAATCTCGTTCACGCCAAAGCGCGTTTTGAGGATACCGATCAACAGCCCCCACAACGCCCCGCCAGCGACGGCGAAAAGCAACTCCAACGGAATTTGTATCTCGTTTGGCAACACGAATGTGCGCGCCGCCCAGCTCGCCGCGATTGCCCCGGCTAAGACCTGCCCTTCCGCGCCAATATTCCACAATCCGGCGGTAAAGGTCAGGATCAAGCCCATACTGCACAGCGCCAGCGGTATCCAGAAATTGAACACTCCGGCGGTTGATTCCGAATTTCGGAAAGCCCCCTGCCAAATGCGGTCAAGCACATCCAGCGGGCTTTGGCCGACCACCATTACTAACACAGAAGTTACCAGCAGCGACGCACCGATAGAAAGCAATACAAATAAGATGCGAACGACTTTGGGGTTACTCATGCAGCCGCGCCTCCGATCAGACGGCCAAGCTCCTCTATCGTCGTCTCAGCGGCGCTGGCAATTTCGTGGGTCTGCCCTGCGAAACAGACGATAATACGGTCGCTGTAGGCTACCACCTCATCCAGATCGGGCGATGTGAACAGGATTGCCGCGCCAGCATGACGGCGCGCCAGCAACTGCTCCCAGATATACGCGCGGAGTCTACATCCAGACCCCGCGTAGGCTGTTCAAGCACCAGCAAATTGGGGCGATCTGGCAGTAACGCCATCAGAAAACGCTGCTGGTTGCCGCCTGAAAGCTGTTGTATTTCCGATTCCGGCGTGCCGCGAACGTTGAAATGTTTGATTTGCGCGGCTGTCCGTTCTCGCTGCGCCTCCCAGTCAATGAAGGCACCGGAATTCGTGACCGCGAGATGCTCGGTCAGCGTTAAGCCAGCAATTAGCCCTTCTTCCACCCGCCCGGCAGATGAAAAAACAACCCCGTTCTCACGGTATGCGCGGAAATGTTTTCCGGTCAAATCCTGCCCATTGAGTAAAATATGCCCGGCAGATGGCCTGACCAGACCAGCGCAGGCACGCAAGATTAGTTCCTGCCCGCTGCCGTCTAATCCGGCAAAGCCGATCACCTCGCCATGCCGAACCTCAAGCGTGAACTTTTCAACGGCAACCCGCTTGTTGCGCAGCGTCACCCCGTCAAAGCGCAGCGCCGAACTGCCAAGCGGCACACTTTCGCGCGATTGCGGCGTGAGCGCCTGCCCGAACATCAATTCCACTAGTTCGGCAGTCGTCGCGGGCATTTGCCTGTCGCCCACCAGAACACCGCCGCGTAACACCACCACTTCATCACACAGAGCAATCACATCTTCCAGCTTGTGTGAAACCAGCAGCACAATCAGGCCGTCGCGCTTTGCCAGATTACGCAATGCAGCAAACAGCACCTCTTTTTGCTCGGCGGAAATGCCTGTGGTCGGCTCGTCCAGAATCAGCGCTTTTACGCCCAGTTCCAGCAATCGCATAATTTCTAACTGCTGGCGCTGACCGATGCTCAGGCTGGAAATGGTCTGATCAGGATCGAGATCAAAACCGAATAACGCGGCCTGCTCACGAATACGCTTCGCCGCCTCACGACTGTTCAGCCGCTTGCCGGGAACCTGACCGTATGTGAAGTTTTCAAGCACCGTAAATGGGGATACATCCAGCGGGTCTTGCTGAAGCATGCCGATTCCTGCTTCAATGGCCGCCTGCGGGTTGCCTGCATGAAGGGGCACGCCATCAACCAGAATTTCGCCACTATCGGCAGGCTGATACCCGGAAAGAATTTTCATCAGGGTAGATTTGCCTGCGCCATTTTCGCCCAGAATGCCAACGATGCGCCCGGCACGCAGCGTCAAACTGATGTCCTGATTGGCGCGAACCCTGCCAAATGTCTTGTTGATATGTTGAAATTCAAGTTCCATGTATGACGGCTATCCATTGCTGCTGTCGGGCGCGGTGTGAGCCACAAAATGTGAAACAACCCTATATAACCCTATCAAACGCTCATTTCATGGAGACGATATTTCAAAAGCCTCAGCCCAAAACCTGCGCTAGAGTAACAAAGAAGGGGTGTTCGCGCACCCCTTCCACAGACTCAATTTCTAATGCAACCGGCGGCTACGCGCTCGCGCCAACCATGCCAGCCAGCAGCTGCGGCAAATACCAAACGTCCAGAACATCTACCAGCGCACCTTGAGGCGCCAGCTCGGTTCCGTCCTGCAGGCTCAGCGGGCCTGACCACAAGGCGAAGCTGTCGGGCACAAACGGATTGGTAGCATATCCAGCGAGATCGGCAATGAACTGGTTCAGCAATTCGCCGTTATCGCCAATCGCGTCACCGGCTAAGAAGCCGACGGCTGAGGTATCGGGGTTGTTAATATCCGACCAATCCGGCCCCTGCCAATCCCATGAAGGCGCCCAACTACCATCCTGTACTGTTTGCAGCAGGCGCAGATAGTCTGGCCCCCAGTTGAAGTACGGCACACCGAGGCAAACTTCCGGCCCCTGAGCGCAAGCGTCTTTGTAGTCATAGGGAACAGCGAATACTGCTTCGCCGCTGGCTGCGCGCTGCGCCGCAATCTGAATGACTTCCGGCGTATCAATACCAGAAATCACAACGTCAGCGCCGCTGTCAAAGAACGTGTTGGTTTCTTCGGTCGGGTCAAGCGTGACGCCGGGGATATTGAACCAGAAGCCGATCCAGGTGACGGTGAATGTCAAATCTTCCGGGTTGCCACCCTTCAAACCATAGCAGTAGCGCGCGCCGAGATAAGCAGACGCGGCAAGGCGGCGGGTTTCGCCGTTGATCAGCGGGCCAAGATAGCCAATGCTGCCGGTTTCAGTGGTTAGGCCAGCGGCGCATCCCGCCACCAGTTTCATCCACTCTATCTGCCCCATAAGATTGCCGACGTTCGGCGGCGCTTCGCCGGTCAGAACGTCATCGCCAGATACATTTATAAAAATGATATCGGGGAAGGCTTCAGCGACCGTGGCGGTATCTTCTTCAAAAGCATCCGAAGTGGTCAAAATGACCCGCGCACCTTCATCAACCATATTCTGCACCACATCGTGGAGCGTGGTTTCAGGGGCATCCGCAGGGTTCAAGCTGGGAAAGAAGACCATCCGCGATCCGGGAAGATTGGCTTCAACATACTGCCCGGCTTCAAAATGAGCCTGGCTCCAACCGTGATCACTTTCGGGGCCAACGAGGACGACGCCAAAAACAAACTCGTCCTGCGCGGCTAGCGGGGCAACAGCCAGTAACAACATGATACCTAACGTCATGCAATACAAAAGTAATTTCCGGTTCATCTTCCTCTCCAATGGCGAATGATGGACGGCGCTGAGTTTAGCGCAAGATTAGCCCCTCACAAAATATATTTTGCGGCACTCATTAATGAACGTGTTCTGTTTGATTCTCGTTATCCTTAGCTCAAGGCTGTACATGCTCAAAATGTGGTATTCTTTCGATAAGTTTTCCAATAATTAGGTGATCGCGAAGGCAGGCGAATGTCAGAGATTAGTTTGAGAGAGTATCTTGCCGATCTCGACCGGCTTCTCAATCAGCATGCCGCAGATGACGTTATCCTGCACAGCCGCCATATTCTTCAGTATTACCCCAAGATTGTTGATGCCTATCGTTATCTTGGCCGCGCGCTAATCCTTAATGGGCGCTGGGATGAAGCTGAAGCCGCCTTGCGCCGGGTGATCGCTGTTGTTCCTGATGACTATTACGCGCATACGGGGCTAAGCGAAATTTACGACCGCAACCGGCGGGGCGACGAAGCCATCTGGCATCTTGAGCGCGCGCTGGAACAAAACCCTAACCAACGTGAGTTGATTGATTCGCTGCGTTCACTGTACAAGCGTTATCGCAATATTGATCAGGCTAAAGTGCCGATGACAGCTGGCGGCGTCGCCCGGCAAGCGATGGCGAACCAATCTTATGAACAGGCTATCGAAACCTTACGCAGCGCCCTTGTTCGCCATAAAGATCGGGTTGATTTACGCTTACTGCTGGCTGAAAGCCTGTGGGCAGGGAGCGACCCGGTAGAGGCGGCGGAATCGGCTATGGATGTGCTGGAAGTGCTGCCGGACTGCCTTTCAGCAAATGCGATCATGACGCGCCTATGGCTGCATGAAGGCCGATCTTCAGACGCGCAGCGCTATTTGAATCGGGTAGAAGCAGTCGCGCCCTATCTTGCTGTTGAGATCGCCACAAACCAACCGGTTGATGACAATGCGTTCCGGATCGAAAAGCTGGATGTGAAGCGCTCCGCGCAGGCGGAACTTTCGCTTAATCGCCCGGATTGGCTGCAAGATATTTCGCCGGAAGCCGCCGCCGCGCAAGCGACAGCCGACGAGTGGTCATCGTGGTCAGCCGGGGAAAGCGGGTTGTTGGCGGCGGCCGGAATAGCGGCAAAGCCGGAAAATACGCCATCTACTGATTGGTCTAGCGACGCGCAAACGCTGGAACAACCTATCCCTTCGTTGTTTGATCTGGATGAAAATACGGACTCACTGGTCGCAAACGTCACCGATTCCGAAATGCCAGAGTGGATGAACGCGCCAACCATGCAAGTGCCGCTATCGGCAGTACAAGCGGCACAGGATGCACAGGAAGATGATGCGCTAGCGTGGCTGCAAAGCAATGACAGCCCGTCACTGGCAGACGATGAGATGCCCCCCGACGAGCTTTTATTCGGGCTGCATGAGGATACTGCATCCCCCGCCCCAATTGAAGAAGAAGCGCTGGATTGGCTGAAAGGGTTTGACGAAGACGGCGATACCGGCGCGACTCCAACCGCCGAAATTCCCGATTGGATGATGGATGATCCGCTGCCTGCGCGCAATATCCCGGAGCCGGATTTCGCCACATCGTCGCCTGTAGAGCCTGCGCAGAATTTTGACTGGGCGGCAAACGATCAGTTTCTGGATGAGGCGCTTGGCATTGAAAGCCTGGCGGGCAACGAATCTGCTCCGATTGCTGAGCCTACCATTGAAGACCTTGACTGGCTAGCGGGCGCGGCCGCTTTTGAGCAAGCCAGTGAACAAGCCGCCGATGACAGCCTTATAGAAGCAGGACTCACCGGCATACCGGACGAACCCGACAGCTACGATCCCTTTGCCGCTGCTGCTTCAGCAGCGCCGAAAGCCAGCGAAGAAATGATCGCTGAGGATGATGCATGGCTGGATCAGGTATCGAATGAGCCAGCAGGCGTACCTGGGCCAAAGCGCGGCCTGACCGCGATGCTCAAAGATGCCAATTTTGACTGGATGAACGAGGAAACCAGCACTGAGCTGCCTTCTGCCATTGACCAAACGATGGACGATTGGACACGGCAGTTCGACCCTGCCCCGGCACAAACCAGCAATGACAACCCTGACTGGCTGCAAGCCATTGAATCTGGCGACGATACAGCGGTCATGCGCGTCCCTTCAGCCGCAGCGCCCGCCGAAGACGTGCCATCCGTTCAGGAAGATGCGCCGACTGAGGTGCTGGATGCCGCCGCTTTGACGGCTGCCGAAGCTGCCCCGGCAGGTGATGATTTTGACTGGGCTAATGTTGAGGCAGCGTCGGAAGATCAGGCTGCTGACAGCAACGCATACCCCGCGTTGGATATGCTGCTCGGTGTTAGCGCAGCTACAGGCGCAGCAGATGCCGCTGTTGAAGCGTTTGACAATAATGCAGCGTCTGCTGAAGCAGAGCCGATTTCTGAATCAGACCTTGATTGGCTGGGTGAAGTAGGCGTGACAGTTGAAAAACCTGCTAATGAAGCGATAAGCGCCAGCGAAGACGATCTCGCCGCTCTGTTTGGCGCGGAAACAGAAACGCAGCCGGAAATCGAAACCGATATGGAGCTGGATTGGCTGAATGAGGTTGATCCCGCCCTTGCTGATCAGCTTGCCGCTGAACCTGCCGCTGACCGTGAAGACGATCTCGAAGCCCTGTTTGCTGTCAGCGAAA
>LMZS01000116.1 GCA_001567085.1 Chloroflexi bacterium OLB15 | reverse complement strand
CGGCGGTCAGTCGCTGGCAAATTCGCCCGAAGCAGTTTTGCCCACAATTACCAGCGCGCGCTGGCTACACACCGGCATGGCCGTACTTACTGCTGCTGGCGGCCTTGCTGCTGCCCTTCGATATCGCGGTACGCCGCCTGATCATCACCCGCAGCGATCTGCGCCGCGCCCGCGCCGCCATTTTGGCGACCAGCAGGCGGCTGCCGAAACAGTCGAACGCATGGCCGCGCTGAAAACTGCCAAAGCCCGCGCCAACGTAGATATGCCCGTTTCGGCCTCAAGCGCCGCGTCAAACGATCCGTCTTTTGCCTGCCGCCGCGCCAGCTTTCAACCGGGTCAAAACCACCGCGCCCGGCACCCGCGCCCGCCGCGCAGCCTTCAACCTCCGCTGAAAATAAGAATGTTGCCGGTGAACTGCTGCGCCGCCGCAAAGACAAAGATCGGAGCGCCTGATCGCGGTAAGCTAATAAACAAGATTGCTTGCCAGAGTCCGCTCAACTAGAATCATCCGCTGTGAGTATTCCCGTTATATCAAGGACATTTGACCGTGAAGAAAATGCTGTTGTTTGTCGTCGTTCTGCTCTTATCCGCCGCGCCCATTTTCGGGCAAGAAACCGCCCCCCATCAGGTTACATTTGATCAGTTCGCTTTCAACTACGATCCATCGCTCGGCTCAGTCCTCACCGTTAGCATTGAAGCGGGGAATGATCCCGCTGTCCAGCAGCCCGGCGGCCCGATACCTCCGCACACCTTATATGCCATTTACAACGGTGACAGCATTGATTCGGCAACTTGGCCTCGCCCGGATTTCGCCGCAACCACTATTCGTCTTTATCGCGTTTCCGACCTTCAGCAGTATTCATTTCAAGCAGCCCAGCTCGCGCGTCTACAGTCGCTCATCACTGAGCAGCCCGATCTTAGCGCCTACACCGTGATGCCCGATGATGCTTCTCAAATACCGCCAACGCTGCCAATGCTAGACAGCATCCCAGCTTCGCAAGTAGTGCTTGGTCGCCCCCAATTCATGCGCGCCGGCAGCTTCAGCGGCATCACCTATCTCACCGCCTACCGCCAGGACGCAAGCCCGCTTCTCAATGACAGCTTCATTTATCTCTTTCAGGGGATTTCTGACGATGGGGCGCTTGCAGTTTCGGCATGGTTTAATGTAACCACCACGCTTTTCCCCGAAAATCTGCCCGCAGATTTCAACTATGACAATTTCGTGGCGGGTTACGCGGCCTACATACAGCAAAGCGCCGAAACCTTGAACAATGCCACGCCGGAAGATTTCAGCCCATCACTGGCGCTGCTGGATGCCACCATCCAATCCATGCGCTATCTCGGTGACTGAGCAATCTACCCATGAAAATATTCGGGGCGGTTTCTACAGCCGCCCCTTTGGGTCTTCATCCAACTACAGTATGAAATAATGATCGCTATCTACGTAAACGACAGCCACCGCTGCCCCAATAGACGGCAGCGCCCCGCCCCGCAAATCCCGCCGGGCGCGTTTCTGCTCCCCCTTATAAACCCGTCCATCTGGCGCGGTGAATTCATAGCTAACGCGAACACAAAAGCGGCGGTTCTTTCCGCTGCCAGAGGTATAACCATAGATATCGGTCAGGGTGCCGTAAACCAGCGTCCCCTTACGCAGCATCCTTTCTACGCGCAGCAAGTCCATAAGCGGCCATAGAGCAGGCAGCCCAAGAAAAATGATCATCAAAAGAAAAGGCAGCCCTCTTAGCAGCCGCTCCGCGCGCAGGCCAGGCGCCCCTAAATGGGCTACCGTTGGAAGATTCGGCGCATAGGTGATCTGCATGCGCGGTTCTAAACCAGCGGTACGATACAGCGTGCCGTCTACCTGTTCTTCCGCAAAATGCGATATGCCATCTACGACATAGCGGTAGCGCACATAGTAACAGGTCGAAGATCCATTTTTGCCACAGCGCACCGTCCACTGATCGACAATATCGCCCACAGTCGTTTCAGTGGGCAGCAAAGCCAGTTGTATCTCTTCAACCCCCGCAAGAGCCCATTGGCCGCCAATACCTAAAAAGATGACCACCGCCGCCAGCATAATCCCGGTTTGCAGCGCGGCGCTGCGCAGCATCGTCACGCTCCAGCGCCCCGTAACCCGCTTGCTATGAATACGGTTCAGGACGAAGGCATCTTCACGCATGGGCGGCGAAATCGCCATCACATCTTTAACGCCAAACATGCAGCAACTCTCTTTTAGAAAGCTGATGAACTTCTATTATTTCTATACTGAATCAGCGGCGGCGGCCACTAACACGAAATATTCACAATATATAGCGCGTCGTAACATAAATACATGATGTTTGTCAGCTTGATCAATCCCAATCACAGAATTAGACTGATGCTATGATTCAATCTCCAGTAGGTACCCCCACCGTCACCGAAGCGCGTGACCGTTTCGGCCGTATCATCAGCTACTTACGCATTTCGCTGACCGATAAATGCAATTTGCGCTGCGTTTACTGCATGCCTGAAGACATGGTGTTTCAGCCCGCGCAAGAGCTGATGCAGGATGAGGAACTTCTAACACTGGTGCGCGTGTTCGCGTCGCTCGGCTTCTGGAAATTCCGGCTAACTGGCGGCGAGCCGACCATTCGCCGCAACATCGTTGATATCGTGCGTAATATCGCCCAGACCGAAGGCGTGCGCTCGCTATCCATGACCACCAACGGCATCTTGCTGGAAGAACTGGCTAATCCGCTGGCGCAAGCGGGTTTGCAGCGCGTGAATGTAAGCATTGACACGCTCGATCCGGTGCGCTTCAAACGCATCACCCGCTGGGGTACGCTGGATCAGGTATGGAATGGTCTGCTGGCTTCTGAACGCGCTGGGTTGACGCCAATCAAGCTGAATGCCGTCGTTGTGCGCGGATTCAATGATCAGGACGTGACCGAACTGGCGAAGCTCACAGTAGATCATCCCTGGCAGGTGCGTTTCATCGAGATGATGCCCTTCGGTGATGTGGCATCTTTCGCCAAAGAACAAATTGTGACCGATGCCGAAATTCAGGCCAGGATCGCCGCTGAATTTCAACCGCTTCAGCCCGTAGACGGCGCAAAGCTGGACGGCGAAGCGCGGCTCTATACCTTCCCCGATGCGCCGGGGCAAGTCGGCTTCATCAGCAGCGTAACCATTCCGTTTTGCGCCTCATGTAACCGCGCCCGATTAACCGCCGATGGCGTGTTACGTCTATGCTTGCTGCGCGATAAAGAAATCAATCTGCTTCAGCCGCTGCGCGCAGGCGCCAGCGAAGATGAGCTGCGACAGATGATTCTCGAAGCCATCTGGTGGAAACCCTGGGGGCATGGTCTCGCTGAGGATGTCATCCCCCTCTCCCGCGTCATGAGCCAGATTGGTGGGTAGCGTTTTAGAGTTTCCGCATTAAATCGCCGCCATAGCGTCAGCACAAATCTGAATACCGTGCTATAGTCGGAAATAGCTGTTTCAAAATATTATTAGTGCAAGGAGCTGTTGTGAATTCGCGGCATATACAAGGATTAGAAAAGCCAACCAAGACGCCGTCCAACACGCCAAAACCTGTTTCTGAAACTGAAGACCTCATCACCTCATCAAATTCAGGCAGCCCATTCTTAAAACTAAATACGGCCAGTGGGGGTTCAGACCCAAAGCCTCCAACTATTTCGCGCCAACTCGCGCCCCGTCAACAGCAGGCGCTTGTAAAATCGCTTGCGCCTCGTGTTGGTAACAGCCAACTTCAGCGCATGGTCAGCGATGGTGGCGCGCGAAAATCATCGTTGGATATTTCGCTCCGTAGTCCAGATCACGTGAATCGTATGCTGATACAACGTTCCCTACAGGAAGACGTAGGGGGTGATTGGAGCGCCGCGCTTACCACTGTTAACAACAAATATATAGGCACTGGGGGTGTAATTGACCGGCAAAAAGACGCTGTGCGCCAATTTTCCCAGTATGCTCAGATCACTGATCCGCCCTCAATTGGGGAACAAATGCTGCTCGGCAGTATTAACTTACTCTTGGGCGCGGCTATGGGCGGTATCGGCACGGTCATGCTCGGTCTGGTAGGACGCATGATTCAACCCGCGCTAATGGGTGCAACTCGCGCCACTATGGGTACAGCGGTTGATTCTGCCGATGTAAGAGGCAGAATACGCGCCTCTGCAACCGCTATCGTCGAAGCGCTGCGAGATGCGGGTAAAGAGCGTGTTCAAGCAGCAGTTGCAACAGCATGGTCTGCACACGGCGAAGGAGCCGGAACATCCATCTTACAGTTTCAGGAAACCCAGCTTCACGCGCTTAACGATATTGGTCAGCGTCAGTCTGAAGTCTTGATGCGACAGCTCGGTCAGCTTCGGGCTACCGCAGGGGAAGAAGATGAGTGGGGTGCTGTCAATACCCTGTATGGCGTCTTTAATGAAGCATTAGATCAAGCCTACAACCAGCAGTTTAATAAGATGACCGATACTTGGTTTACCATGCAGGTTCAAACTGTTGGCCCCGGCGTCAGGCCTGGTATGCTGCGCGTTGAACTGGATGATCGTTACCCCAATTCAGGTTCATTCAGTATTACTGGTTCAAATCTGAATGGAGAGGGTTCTAACGAAGAAATTCGGCGAAGAATTAGCCAGCGCACGCTTGAGGAGATTCAAATCCCCAAGGTCATCCGTATGCGCAGCGGCAGTATGGGCTATGGCATCCTTGATTGTGATTGGTATATCAACGTCAATGGCGCCGAGCTTCCATCGTCCACACCAACCATTTCCGCACCGCGTGGCCGCACAGAATCGTTACTGGCAGGCCCGCAGCAAGTACAAAGCTGGGGCGGCAATCGTTGGGGGCCAACCTGGTTAGCAGCGTTCCACCTCGGTCTGGAAGACCTTGATAACGATGATGCGCGTAACACCGATGCAAATCAGCAGCATGGCGCTGAAGCGGTATGGAACGCGGTGAAAGGAATGCGTCCCGGCTCTATCGGGGACTCTTCATGGTCATAAACTGATATAGCGAAGATTTTGGAAGCATAACGGGCATGGAAATCCATGCCCGTGTTGTTGCTTAACCTATGCCTCCACGCTTCAAAGCCTTCTAAACCCAGCCCTCTAATTTGCGCTTCAGCGCCAGCAGGAACGCATCGCGCCCGCGCCATCCGCCACCCGATGATCAAAGGTCAGCGAAATATAGCAGCATGGGCGAATAGCGATCATATCTGCCCCGCGCTCATCCGTGATCACCTTCACCCGCTTTTCCAGCATACCGACCCCTAAAATGCCTGATTGCGGCTGGTTGATGATCGGCGTCGCCACTAAGCTGCCGCCCACGCCGTGATTGCTGATGGTGAACGTGCCGCCTTGCGTTTCATCCGGCTTCAGGCTTTTTGAGCGCGCCCGCGCCGCCAGATCGTTGATCGCCCGTGCCAATCCCTGCAAATTCAGTTCATTAGCGCGCTGAATCACCGGCACAAGCAGCCCCTCATCCACCGAAACCGCGATCCCTAAATTGACCGCATTCGGTTTGAAAATCCCCTGCATATCCCAGCGTGCATTCAAAATCGGCACCGTTTGCAGCGCGTGAACTGTCCCGGCGGCAAAGTAAGCGGTGAGCGTTAAATTGATCCCTTGCCGCGAAAACTGTTCTTTATTGGCCTCACGATGCGCCAGCACTGCGGAAAGATCAACCTCAAAAATAGTAGTCACATGCGGTGCGGTATCTACGCTCCGGCGCATATGTTCAGCGATGGATCGGCGCATCGCGGTGAGCGGCACCAGTTCGCCTTCGCCTGCTTGTGGTATAGCCTCCACCGGGTGCAAGCGCATCGGCATTTTAGGTGCTGAAGCAGCTTTTTGAACGGCATCTGCTGTTTCCGCCTGCGCTAGCGCCCCATTTTTCTCGCGTCCTGCGGGAGGGGGCGTCTGCTTTTCTTCCCCATAATCTACCGTTGGCTTAAACAGATCGCCGGTTCCCGGCCGTTCCCATGGCGGCAGATCAGCCGTTTCATCCGCCGTTCCGCGCTGCGCCTCATCAGGGGTGGGGCTTTCTCGTTCCAACCACGCTTCAACGTCCTTCTTAGTGACGCGCCCTCCCCGCCCTGTTCCGGTGATCCGCGACAAATCAAGGTGATACTCCGCCGCCATTCGCGCCACCACCGGCGTGATATGCGCTGCGGCATGCCCATTTGCAACCGCGCTTTCGGCAGTTACCACTCCTGAAGTTTGCACCGGCGCGGCGGGCTGCGCCCTATCGTGGGCGAGAGCGCGATCCTCCGCCTTCCCGATCAGCGCCAGCAGCGTGCCGCGTTCAACCGTGTTACCTTCCTGAACCAGAATTTGCAGCACCACGCCGCCAGCGGGTGCGGGTATTTCTGTCTCCACCTTATCCGTGCTGATCTCTAGCAGCGGTTCAAATGCTTCTACCTGTTCGCCTTCCCGCTTCAGCCATTTACTGACCGTACCTTCAACCACGCTTTCGCCCAACTGCGGCATGATCACCTGTGTAGGCATAGAAACTCCTTTAAGTTAAAAGTGGTCACGTGTTGTTTCACCTTTTAACTTTTAATGGGCACTCAATACCCCGCCAATTCTCGTATCGCTTCCGCGATTTTGTCGGGATTCGGCATGAAAAATTCCTGCATCCCATGATTGAACGGCACGCCGGGAACATCCGGCCCGGTCAGGCGGCGTACCGGCGCATCCAGAAATTCAAAGCCCTCATCTGCCAGCAGCGCCGCTACCTCTGCGCCATAGCCCATCGTGCGGTTATCCTCATATACGATCAGCGCCTTACCCGTTTTTTGCACGCTGGCAAGAATCGACTCTCTATCTACCGGCAGCAGCGTTCTCAGGTCAATCACCTCAACGTCAATGCCCTCTTGCTCGGCTACACGTTCCGCCGCAATCGTTGCATAATGCGCCATCATCCCGTAAGCAAATACCGAAAGATCGCGGCCTTCGCGGGCTACTCGCGCCTTACCTATCGGCGTGAAATACTCGCCCTCTGGCACTTCGCCTTTGATCGCCCGGTACCCTTTTTTCGGCTCAAAAAACAGAACCGGATTCGGGTCGCGCACCGCGCTTTTCAGTAGCCCTTTAGCATCCTCTGGCGTTGACGGTATCACGATCTTCAGTCCGGGGCAGTGGGTGAAAAAGGCTTCCACGCTCTGGCTGTGATATAAACCGCCTGCAATGCCGCCGCCATACGGGCAGCGAATCACCAGCGGAACCCGCCATTCGCCATTTGAGCGGTAATACATCTTCGCCGCTTCGTTCACGATCTGGTTGAATGCCGGATGAATGAAATCCGCGAACTGAATCTCGCAAATCGGGCGCAGATCAGCCAACGCTGCGCCAATCCCCACCGCCACGATGCTCAATTCCGCCAGCGGTGAATCCACCACCCGCGTTCCACCATACTTGTCATACAGGCCTTGCGACGCGCGAAACACGCCCCCGCGCGGCCCAACATCTTCGCCCGTCAGAAACACGCGCTCATCACGCGCCATTTCCTCATCCATTGCTGCGCGAATCGCGTCAATCAGGGTCATCTGGCTCATCGGCTATCCCTCCACTGGCGCATAGACATCACCCAGCGCAGCCTCTGGCGCCGGATCGGGCGCAGCTTCAGCCGCCGCTTGTGCCTGATCAACTTCAGCTTTAACCTCAGCTTCCAACTCTTGAACGCGCGCGTCGGTCAGGATTTGTTCATTCAGCAGCCACTTTTGGAAGCGCAAAATCGGGTCTTTCGCCTTCCATTCGGCAACTTCTTCGCGCGTGCGGTAGCTGCGATCATCGTCGTCTGATGAGTGCGGCACGATCCGATAGGTCTTGGCCTCGATCAACGTTGTGCCGTCGCCGTTATACGCCCGTTGAGCCGCCTCATGCGCCACCTCGTAAGAGGCCAGCACATCGTTTCCGTCTACGACCACGCCCTCAATGCCGTATGCCGCCGCCCGATCCGCAACATCGCGCACCGCCATTTGCTGATCCACGCTCACCGAAATCGCATAAATGTTGTTCTGCACCACGCAGATCATCGGCAGTTTATGCACGCCTGCCCAGTTCATAGCCTCGTGCCATTCGCCCTGGCTGGTCGAGCCTTCACCTAAACAGGTCAGCGCCAATCGTGGCTGCGAAGCATCATTCGGATCAACCAACCCCATCTGCTGGCGATACTTGATGGCGAACGCCAACCCTGCTGCCTGGGGTACCTGCGTGGCAACCGGTGCGCTGCCAGAGACGACATTCAGCGCCTTTTTGCTAAAGTGGCTAGGCATCTGCCTACCGCCGCTGGTATCGCCTTGTTTTGCGTATAGGCTTAACATGAAATCTGTGGGGGTAAGGCCAATTGCGAGGGAAAGCGCGAGATCGCGGTAATAGGGATGAACGTAATCTACGGTGCGATTAATGGCGAAGGCTGTGCCTACTTGTGCTGCTTCATGTCCCATCCCGCTGATGTGAAAAGCGATCTTTCCCTGACGATGAAGCGCCCAACTACGCTCGTCGAGGCGGCGGCTAAGCAGCATCACCCTGTATATTTCCATAAGGGTGGATTCGCCCAACCGCGCCGCCGCTCGCTCCTGCTGCGCTGCGGCCATCGGTACTCCTTTGTCTAAAAAACCATTTCTTCCCGATAACTTTTGAAAGCCACCTGTTCAGGCGGCGTTACATCTACTGGCTGTGGGTTATACCCCGTTTTATGCCAGATGCCTGTATCTTCTCATCTAAAGTATACAACTGTTCAATGCCCGCTTCGCTGAGAATCAAAAAAAGCCGCACGTATGAAGGCTTCAACCTCATTCATGCGGCCTTTCATGTTTTGATGGCCGTTTAACGCCTCGATTATGCTATGGAATGTGTCGTCATATCCACGCCGGAACGCAGTTCCTTTTCATAGAGATCAAAGCGCTGCCAGACATGCATCCCCGCATTCTGATACAGCGCCACCGCGCCGGTCAGGCTGCTGGCATCAACCCCTAAACCAACCGATTTCTTGCCCTGCCGGTACATCTCGTTGAAGGCTGTTAGCAATAACGCTCGCCCCAATCCTTGCTTACGGTATTCGCGCTTTACCCCCAGCGTTGCCACCCATCCTATTGTTTCATCCTCGGCAAATTTAGGTTCGCACAAGCATACGCCAGCGAGATCGTCGCCCCAAAATGCCAACCACCAGATATTCGGATCATACTTTTGCCAGAAGTGCATCCACTGCTGAAAATCTTCTTCAAACGGGCGCTCAATAAACCCGAAATGATCTCTGAAACTTTCCCGTACTGTGTGGCGAATTTGCCGCTCATCCTGATCGCGAACTGCATTACGAACAGTGAAGCCTTCAGGAAAGATCGGGGTTTGCGGCGGCGCATCCAGATCGATCTTCATCCGGTAGCTGTGCCGGATTTGCTGAAAGTGCATACTCTCCAGCAGCGGTTGGTAATAGCGTTCATCCTCGCGATAGGTATAAGCGCGCAGCGCCACCCGCGCTTCTGGCGGAGCAAGCTCAACGGTATCGCGGGCGCGGCCTTCCGCCCATTCCGCCAGCGCCTCGCCAATGCCAGAATCTTCATAATCGCGGCGCACATAAATATCTATCCACATGATCACCGGTGGTTCCTGTGGGTAAAAATCTACGAAACCAATGATCTCGCCTTGCGCGTTCTCAACCACCCGCAAGTTATTTTCAACATCAATATCGGGGTCTTCCCAGGCGGATAGCAGGTCATCAAGGCTTTCATCAGCCTGTCCCGTCAGCAAAATCGCATTCTGATTTTTGAGTTCAACTACCGCCTCGGCATCTTCCATCTTAACCGGACGGATACGCAGCGTTTCAGGAATCGTATACATCTTCGCCTCTGCCATAATGGGTTATAAAGGGTCATAATGGCTAACAAAGTGTAATGAGTTTCGATATTTTTTGTCAAGCAGTCGTTTCCACAGGATAGGCGTGGCAGGCATCTGTCAGAATCGCTATAGTTGCGGCGTCAGGATAATCGAATCAAAATTTGATTAAAAATGAGGCTGTTGAAAGGAATTTACAATGCGTGAAGCTGTGATCGTCGCCGCTGCGCGTACCGCTGTCGGCAAGGCGAAAAAGGGTGTCACTCGCAACGCACGCGCGGATGAAATGGCGGCGCTTGTCGTTCGCGAAGTGCTTGACCAAACAGATGGCAAGCTTGATCCTGCTGAAATTGACGATGTGGTCATCGGCTGTGCCATGCCCGAAGGCTCACAGGGCTTGAATTTCGCCCGCGTCATCGCCTTACGCGCCGGTTTGCCTGTAGATGTTGCCGGCCAAACCGTGAATCGCTTTTGCGCCAGCGGTTTACAAACCATCGCCGCCGCTGCCGAACGTATCATCGCTAACGGGGCAGACATCATTATTGCTGGCGGGGCAGAAAGCATGTCGCAAGTGCCTATGAGCGGGTTTCGTATCAGCCCCAACCCCTATATGGCCGAATATAATCCCAATGTTTATATGAGCATGGGGCTAACTGCCGAGCGCGTTGCAGACGAGTTTAACGTCAGCCGTGAAGATATGGACGTATTCGCCGCCAGCAGCCACCAAAAAGCGGCGCAAGCGGTAGACAGCGGCATCTTCAGCAGCGAGATCGTCCCCTTTGAAATTACCGAAACTTACTATGATGATGCCGGTGAACGGATCAGCGAAACTATCATTCTGGATCAGGATGAGCATCTGCGCCGTGAAACGACCCCCGAAGGCCTGGCTAAATTGAAACCCGCCTTCAAGCAGAATGGCCGCGTCACCGCTGGCAACAGCAGCCCGCTTAGCGACGGCGCAGCCGCAGTAATCGTGATGGAAGCGGGCAAAGCGACAGCCTTAGGCCTCAAGCCCTTGGCGCGTTTTGTCGGCTTCAATGTGGCTGGTGTGCGCCCTGAAATCATGGGGGTTGGCCCGATTGCGGCCATTCCTAAACTGCTCAAGCGCACCGGCATCTCGCTGGATGAAATTGATCTGTTTGAACTTAATGAAGCCTTTGCATCTCAGGCGCTAGCCGTGATCCGCCATCTGGAAATGAACCCCGAACGGGTGAACGTAAACGGCGGCGCAATCGCGCTGGGGCATCCGCTGGGTGCAACTGGCTCTAAGCTCACCGTTCAACTGGTCAACGAAATGGGACGCCGCAGCAGCAAATACGGCATGGTTACGATGTGCATTGGTGGGGGCATGGGGGCGGCTGGCATCTTTGAGAATTTGAATTAGTTGAAGCTGCACGCATAATTTGGGGTAGCGTATTGCGCATCAGACGGATCATTTAGCCGATCCCACTGAGGTATATATCATGGTTGGTCGCATCTTTTCCACCATGCTTCGTTTGGTGATCAGCATAATCGTGGTTGCCATCACCATCACCATACTTTCGCTGCTGCCCGGCTTTGAGATCAACGATGCCGCTGCGCTGATTATTGGCATTATTTTATTGTCGCTGCTCAACGCTCATCTGTATCCGCTGCTGATACGCTTGACGCTGCCCTTAACTGTTTTGTCGTTTGGCTTGATTAGCTTCATCTTAAACGGCTTGATGATTCTGCTGGTCGCGGCGGTGATGCCTGGCTGGCAGGTAGACGGCCTGCTCACCGCAATCCTTATCTCCATTGTGTTTACCTTCCTCTTCGGCTCTGTCGTTCCCGGAATCATGGGGCGGCGCGATGACGAACTCTATCGCTACGAAATCGTTAAGCGCTACGCCAACAAAGCCAAAAAAGAGAGCGCCAAAAACTACGAACGTCCGGGCTTAATGATCCTTGAGATTGATGGTTTATCCGGGCCAGCGCTGCATCAGGCCGTTGGTCAAGGTTATATGCCCTTCATTAAGTCGTGGTTGCGTTCTGGAGAATACAAGCTGCTTGTATGGGATAGTGGCCTGCCCTCTCAAACCTCAGCTATGCAGGCCGGTATTTTGCACGGTTCGCATTTCAACATCCCGGCATTTCGTTTCTACAACAAAAGAGAGGGGGTGCTGCTGGTTTCCAATCGCCCCAAAGATGCCGCGCTCATGCTCAGCCATTTGGATGATGGCAAGGGTATTCTGGCGGAAAATGGCTTCTCATTGAATAACTGGGCACATGGTAACGCCTCTGAAATCCTGCTCACTTTCACCGGCTTCTCTACAGAAGTCGGTTCGCTGAAAGGCATGCGGAGTTCAGATACCTTATTCCAGTTTTTTGCCGTTGCCGCCAATATGCAGCGCGTAATCATCTCCGCCATTCGCGACCTGGTGACCGAATACCGCGAAGCCCGCGCGCAGGTGCGCCGCGATATTGAGCCGCGTATCCGTCGCCATTTCCCGTATCCGCTGATACGCACGGGAACCGTCGCCGTGCTCCCCTATCTAAGCATCTATCTGCTTATCGGTAAAATGTGGGAAGGGATCAGCGTTGCTTACACCACCTTCGTTAGCTATGACGAAGTTGCCCATCATTCCGGCGTAGAGCGCTCTGATGCCTTCAAAATTCTCACCCAGTTTGATGAGCAAGTTCGCCTGATGGTTGAAGCATCCAAGCAAGCCCCGCGCAAATATGAGTTTGTTTTGCTCTCCGATCACGGGCAGTCACAGGGGGCTACTTTCCGCCAGCGCTACGGGATGACTCTTGGTGAGCTGATCGACAAGTCAATCACCGATCCATCCCACGCCATTCAAATCGTGATGGGTGAAAATGCCAGCGGCAACCTCAATCTGCTCGCCTCGCAATTTGCCCAATCCAGCCGTTGGGCTGCCAAACGGGTCAAAGCGTTGATCAAAACTCACGAGAATAAAGACTATATAGAGCTTAAGCTGCTTTCAGACGGAGAATCCTCGCGTGAAGAACAGGTAAAGAAAGCCGACACTGTCGTTTGCGCGTCTGGCAATCTGGCGCTTGTTTATTTCAAAGTCTCCAAAGAACGGATGACGCTCGAAGAGATTGACGCGGCCTTCCCCAATCTGGTTAACCTACTCTCACAGCATCCCGGCATTGGTTTTGTGCTGGTGCGCTCAAAAGACGATGGCTTGATCGCTGTCGGTAGCAAGGGAGTCTATTATCTGGATAGTGATACAGTTGATGGCGAAAACCCGCTAACCCACTATGGCGAAAACGCCGCGATGCATCTGCGCGAATTAGATACCTATCCTGATGTTGGCGATCTGGTGCTGATCAGCATGTACGATCCCGAATGGGATGAAGTAGCCGCCTTTGAAGAACTAGTCGGCTCACACGGCGGGCTTGGCGGCGACCAAAATCACCCGTTCATCATGTTCCCCAAAAGTTTCGATCCCGATAACGAAATCAAAGACCTGATCGGCGCTCCGGCTATCTATAAACTGCTCAAGAAATGGACTGAGGGACGATAGTTATTTGAAGGGCGGTTAGTGCGAACTGCCTTTTAAGCGCCCTCGCCATGTCGCCTGAATCCTCGCAGCATCCTCCACGGCGCATCCCTTTCTTAACCTCATTGTGAATCAGGAAAATCGCCTGCTGCGCTCATCTGATATATCCGATCATTTGAACCGAACTGCCGAATTTTGTGTAATTTCACTGAACCTATCTAAATGTTGGGTGAGCGCCATCATGGAAAAATCAAAAGCTCTATTCGGGTTGGCGCTGCTGCTAACGGTAGGGTGTTTGGTTGGCGTTGTCGCAGCGCAGGAAGAATCCCCTTTGGAAGCGGGAACCACGCGCTTAGATGAACATGGCATCGCTCAGGTGTGGGTTCCAGCAGGTTGCTTTATGATGGGCAGCAGTCAGGCAGAAGCGACTTACGCGATGTCGCTGCAACCCCCGGCGTGGGCACGTGCTGAACTCCCCACCGAACGCCCGCAGCATGAAGTGTGTTTAACGCAAGGGTACTGGATCGATCAATACGAAGTGACCAACGAAGCCTATCAAGCCTTTATAGATGACGGAGGTTACACCACTGAACAATATTGGTCTGAAGCAGGCTGGGCGTGGCTGGGCGGGCGCAGCGTAGATAACCTGCCGGCAAACTGCATTACCGCCGAACCCGATCACCCCCGCGTTTGCATTACCTGGTATGAAGCTGAAGCCTATGCCACATGGCGCGGCGGCTCGCTTCCCACCGAAGCCCAGTGGGAATATGCTGCGCGTGGGCCGGAATCGTTCGTTTTCCCCTGGGGCAATGAGTGGGATTCCTCGCTGGCGAATATAGAGCCGCTTCCAAATGTACGCTTGCTGCCGGTTGGCTCGTTTGAGGGCGGCGAAAGCTGGGTCGGGGCTTACGATATGGCCGGCAATGCGATGGAATGGGTCAGCAATTGGTTTGATCCAAACTACTATGATCTGGAAGTTCGTGACGATCCAACTGGCCCGGAAACCGGCACCCGTAAGCCAGAAAAAGGCGGTTGGTGGGGCAGCCATCCATTTGTGGCCCGTTCGGCTTTTCACCTGTATGAAGACCCGCCCACCTATCAGGATCATCATATTGGTGTGCGCGTAATCACGCCGGGTGATGCTGCGGAGTAAGGAATAGATTAGCGGTGAGTGCGGCAGGCTGTTCCAGCGTTGCCGTCCTTGTTTCTGCCTTGTAAAAATTTAAGTGATATGCCAAACGTTTTAACTGTGCTGGCAAGTGTGTATAATACTGCGCTATTCTGTTGCAAAGTTCAGTAAAACGATTGTTTAAGCGCAGTCATAAATCGTTTTATAGGAGGTAATACCCGTTGGGCGTTCTCATGGAGGTGAAGAACCTCGTCACCCGTTTCCACACCCAAGAAGGCATCGTCTACGCCGTCAATGATGTTTCCTATGTCCTGAATGAAGGGGAAACGTTGGGCATTGTCGGCGAGTCTGGCTCTGGTAAAAGCGTACACGCGCTTTCTATCATGCGTTTGATCGCCATGCCCCCTGGCAAGATCGAAGGCGGTGAAGTCTGGTTTGAAGGCAAAGACCTGCTCAAGTTGAAGCCGGACGAAATGCGTTTGATTCGTGGTGCTGAAATCGCCATGATCTTCCAGGATCCGATGACTTCACTCAACCCGGTATTAACCATCGGCACGCAAATCACCGAAGCCCTGAAGCTGCACATGGGCATGAATGACAAAGATTCTGAGAATCGCGCCGCTGAACTGCTGACGATGGTCGGCATTCCAGATGCTAAGCGCCGCTTGAAGAACTATCCGCACCAGTTCTCTGGTGGTATGCGCCAGCGCGTGATGATCGCAATGGCGCTTTCCTGCAATCCCAAGCTGCTCATCGCCGACGAACCGACCACCGCGCTGGATGTGACCATTCAGGCGCAGATCATTGATCTGGTAAAGCGCCTGCGTGACCAGTTTGGCATGGCGATTGTCTGGATCAGCCATGACCTTGGCGTGGTCGCTGGCCTTGCCGATAACGTACAGGTCATGTACGGCGGTCGTATCGTAGAGCGTGGCCCGTCAGAAGAAGTATTCAAAGATACCCGCCACCCCTATACGCTGGGCTTGCTCCGTTCGCTGCCGCGCCATGACACCACCAGCTCTCGCGAGCGGTTGGTTCAAATTGAAGGTTCACCGCCAGACATGCGCAAACCGCCTACAGGTTGCCCGTTTGCGCCTCGCTGTACTTATAAGATCGCGAAATGCGAGCAAGAAATGCCGCCGTTGATTCCGGGGCCGGAGTCTTCGGCAACTCACCTGAAAGCATGCTGGATCGACGTTCGTAACGGCCAGCCCTTACCTGAAGCGGAGGCCGTAAATGTCTAGCCCGGCAGCAGCCCCGGCTGCAACCAGCACCAGCAGCAACCACGAAGTGATTCTCAGCGTTAAGAATCTCAAGAAGCACTTCCCGATCAATTCCGGCGTGATCATTCAGCGTCAGATCGGCGCGGTCAAAGCCGTTGATGATGTCAGCTTTGACGTTATGAAAGGGGAAACGCTGGGTTTGGTTGGCGAATCCGGCTGCGGCAAAAGCACCACTGGCCGTACCGTGCTTCAGCTTTATAAGCCTACTTCTGGCTCAGTCGTGTTTGAGGGTAAAGAACTCTCAACCATTGCCACCAATGAGCTTCGCCATATGCGCCGCAAGATGCAAATGATCTTTCAAGACCCGTTTGCCAGCTTGAATCCGCGTATGTCTGTCGGCAACATCGTAGCCGAGCCGCTTAAGATTCATAACGTTATTCAAAACAAGTTCGAGCTTCAGGAATACGTCGAATCGCTGCTCCAACGTGTAGGGTTGAACCCATATTACGTAAATCGCTATCCCCATGAATTTTCTGGCGGCCAGCGTCAGCGTATTGGTATCGCCCGCGCGCTCGCCTTGAAGCCTACTTTCATCGTAGCCGACGAGCCGATTTCGGCGCTGGACGTATCCATTCAGGCGCAGGTCGTCAATCTGCTGGAAGATTTGCAGGAAGAATTCAACCTAACCTACCTGTTCATCGCCCACGACCTCAGTATGGTGCGCCACATCTGCGACCGTGTAGCCGTGATGTATCTGGGCAAGATCGTCGAACTTGGCACAACGGATGAAGTGTACAATAACCCGCTGCATCCCTATACGCAGGCGCTGCTTTCGGCGGTGCCCGTGCCTGACCCGCTGATCGAAAAGAAGCGCCAGCGCATCATTCTCAAAGGTGACGTGCCCAGTCCTGCCCGCCCGCCGGTTGGTTGCAACTTTAACACCCGCTGCCCGGTGGCTGTGCCCGGCATCTGCTATCAGGAACCCGATCCGCCGCTGGAAGAAGTTGAACCCGGTCACTGGGTTGCCTGTCACCGCGTCACCGATTTCTAAATCGCAAAAGTAAAGGGCGGTTTTCACACCGCCCTTTTTGATCCCGTTCACTGGAACATCAGTTTATAAATAAGCCATCTGCGCGAGGAACGATGCCGTTCAGCCCCTCCCTCGCGTCAGGTTAGCATCCCTCAGTGATAGCTATGTGGGGCGCGAACCGCCCTTTCGCGGATCAAAGCTGATCTAATCCGCCTCTTCTTCCGGCGCCTGATCCTTATCCCGCAAGCGCCGGTACGTAGCCTGAAACACCAGCGCGTCCGCCACATGGAACGGCAGCGGCGCTTCCACGCCTGCGGTTCCGGCAACGCCGTAATCCAGAAATGCTTGCAGCAATTCGCGGTAATGCAAATCGGCTTCATTCAGCGGCACATGGTAGCGCTCGCCCTTTGCGCTGTATTCAATGCCGCTCAGATGAAAGTGACATTTCTTCAAGCCTTCTTCGCCCAGCCCTGATCGCACCGTTTCCAGCGCCGCCGCGAATTCCTCATAGCTGTTGAACGTGCCATCGCCGCGCCGCGCATGTAAATGCGCCCAGTCAATACACGGCAGCACGCCGGGAACTTCCGCGCTCAGGCGCACACATTCTTCCAGCGTACCGAACAGCGCCCCCTTGCCCATCGTCTCTGGCCGCAGATATACATCCACGCCTTCATCTCTAAGAATAGCTGTCAGCTCCAGCAGCTTGCTCTTGGCGCGTTGGTACACATCTTCAGGGTCTTGGCCGTGATAGCTTCCCGGATGAAACACAATATCCCGCGCGCCAGCCTTGTATCCTGCTCGTGCCGCTGCCAGCAAACGCGCGTCGCTCTTTTCCATCAGTTCATCCGTCTGGCTGTTCAGGTTGATGAAATAGGGCGCATGAATGCTTAACGTGACCTTCTGCGCCTCCCCTGCCGCCTTGATCTGCGCGCAGGTTTCATCTGTCACCCGCACGCTTTGCACCCATGCAATCTCAAGGTGATCCAGCCCCAACTGGCGAATATTGGCGATGGCGGCGGGCGTTCCGCTGGCAAGCGCGGTTTGCGGTGAGCCTACGGTGCCAAAACGCAGCGCATCTGGCGTTTTTTTCTCCATGCGATGAAACTCCAATGTGCTATTTCGCGTAAAAATGGATGTAGATGCGATAAGATTCCGTGAATGATGAACCTTATCACCGTCGATTCTGGATCGATTTCATCAGGCGCGCAAACACAAGGTCTGCCCAGTTATGTTAGATTCCGTACACCTCCGCCGGCGTTCTATCCTGATTGCAGTTGCCGCGATCATCATAGCGATCATCGTCTGGAATATACCCGCGCTGGATTTCATCCTTTATCCGTTTCGGCTGTTCGTCACTTTCATCCATGAAACTGCGCACGGTCTGACCGCGATCATCACAGGCGGCCAGCTCATCAACCTGACCGTTTTCAGCAATGGCGCTGGCGTTGCCACGACCGCAGGCGGGGCGCGCTGGCTGATCCTTCCAGCAGGCTATCTTGGCGCAGCCCTCTTTGGTGCAGTCTTGTTTTACTTGACCAACACCGTCAGGCATACGCGCTGGATTTCCGGTGGGCTGGCCGTCATGATGGTAATCATGGCGCTAACTTACACTGATTTTCTCTCAACCGCGTGGCTTGTGGGGCTGGGCTTCGCCGCTGCGTTAGCCGCCCTCGCTTATAAAGGGGAGCGTGAACTCAATCTGGCAGTGCTCAATTTTCTAGCTGTGTTGTGCGCGCTCAATGCGGTGGTTGATCTGTTCAGCCTGGTTCAATACAGCGGCGCTTCAATGGGCGAAATCCGCAACGATGCCGCCGCCTTCAGCCGTGATATCATCCCCTTGATCCCGCCCGTCATCTGGGCTATCTGCTGGGCTGGCCTCGCTGTGCTAATGCTTGTCGCTGCCATCTGGTTCAGCTTTGGCCGCCGCGCCAAATATCACATTGATAGCGCTTACAACAGCCTGAAAGACAAAGTGAACTGATCTTCAATTTTAGTCGTGCTCGTAAAAGCGCGCCGCTAGCTCATCCGGTCAGTGAAAAGCATGACCTCCACAAAGGATCATCCCTTCTTTCTGAGAGAGCAGGGCTTTACTCTATTGACGATTATCCCCGCATCAGGCATTATGCCTGTCTATCCCAACAGCACAATTTGCGACACAAAATTCCATGACCAAACTTATCCTCTTTGACATTGACGGCACGCTGCTGCTCACCAAAGGCGCAGGCCGCGAATCCACCCGCCGCGCCATGACCGAAGTTTTCGGCACAGCCGGCGCCATTGATACGCATCATTTCAGCGGCAAAACAGACTGGCAAACACTGGATGAGCTGCTCGAAGGCCAGTACACTCGCGAAGCCATTGGCGCAATCCTGCCCTCGTATAATGAAACCGTCGGACGGCATATCAGTGAAATCATCTCTGATTTTGCCGTCGCCCCTACGCCCGGCGCGCTTG
>LMZS01000115.1 GCA_001567085.1 Chloroflexi bacterium OLB15 | reverse complement strand
TTATACCAGCATGTCTCAATTCCGTAGTTCGCCCCGCCCTGAATATCGGCGCTCAGACTATCACCGATGATCAAAACGGCGCTTTTAGGTGGGTTTCCCGTTCGGGCAGATGCTGCCTCAAAAAATTCAGTTTTGGGTTTGGCAGCCCCTACTTCTTCCGAAATGATCAGTTCAGCGACGAAATCCCGAATTTCTGAATGTGCCAAACGCCCCCGCTGTATCGCCTGCAAGCCGTTGGTGACGATAGCAATCTGCGAGCTTCCAGATAAAGCCTTCAGCAGTTCAAAAGCGCCCTCAAGCAAATCACCGCAGGCAGCTAACTGCCGCAGAAACTCGTCGCTCAGTTGACTGGCTGAATATTCAACATGTAATGCTTGCAAAAGCAGTTCAAAGCGGCGTACCTGCAAAACTGCCGGGGTAATTTCCTGTTTTTCCAGCGCATGCCAGAGCTGCTGATTGATCTCTTTATACAGGCTGGCGTATTCATCCTGAAACGGGACATTGATCAGTTGAAAGACCTGCTTAAGCGCCAATTCTTCTGCCCGATTGAAGTTAAATAAGGTGCCGTCTGCATCAAACCACAGCCAATCGTAGTGCTTCTTCATAAAACCTTGACCTATCATGCATGAGCACATTCAAAATTTCGGCCAACATTCTATCACTGAACCCTACTAATGATTTGTTTTTGGCAAGGCAATCAGCAAACAGGACTTTTACAACCCCGGTTTAGGCAGGCACATCATGATTTTTGACGGTTAATTCTCGCAAAATAGTTTGAAAAACCTAACGATCATTAAAAGATAAGTCCATCCTGTGAAACGCATTTCATTTGAGGGAAATCTCCGGCTAAAGTCGTTCAAAAATTTACTAATTTACTAATTTGAACGTTTTCAGCATGTACAGCCTTGAGGGAAGAAAGCGGCTTGATTTTGCAGCTTATTACAGACTTTATGAAGCGTGCGCCCCAGCAAAGTTTTGACAAAGCATGAACTTGTTGCAAAATAAAGGTTAGAAGACGCTAACCAAGTTGGTTAGGGGCGTTCTGTTTGGGGGACTTCACTGCCGCGCTTCACCGTGGCATATCCCTGCACAGAATCGGCATTTAACACCTTGAGCGACCATTTGCGCGGGGAGAGCTTCATGCACAAGCGCCAAATCGCGGTCATTATTGCTATCCTGGCGATGCTGTTGGTGGTAACGGCATCGGCCTCAGCGCAGGCAACCGGACAGGCGTTTCATACCGTTGCGCGTGGTGAAACGCTGAACAGCATCTCCAGATTGTACGGCGTCAGCGTTCAGGCGATCTCTGCCGCGAACGGAATTAGCAACCCGAATCGCATCTACGTCGGGCAAGTGTTGAGAATCCCGTCCCCTTCACAACCAGCCCCTCCAACGACGCCGCCGCCTTCAAGCACGACTAGCCATGTGGTGCGCCCCGGCGATACGCTGGCAAGAATTGCCGCAACCTATGGCACAACTGTACAGGCGATCTCTGCCGCCAATAACATCACGAACCCGAATCGCATTTACGTCGGGCAGGTGTTGGTCATTCCACGCCAACCAGTTATCTTCACTTATGTGGTGCAGCAGGGGGATAACCTGACAAGAATTGCGCTGCGATTTGGAACTACCGTAAATGCTATTTTGTCTTATAACAACATCCAACATCCTAGTTTGATATTTCCGGGTCAAGTTCTGCTTATCCCGGTATATTCGTAAGCAGGTATCGCCAGAACGGGCTACGTCTAATTACTAAGGAGCATAATACATGAGACGGATCGTTGTCCTCATCTGCGCGCTGATGATGCTGGCAGTAGTGCCGCTCGTAGCCGTGAACGCCAGCCCGGCAGCACAGCAGCAAACCTATGTAGTACAGTGGGGTGATACCCTGTTCCGAATCGCCGTTCGCTTCAACACCACAGTGGCGGCGCTTTCACAGGCTAATAACATACAAAACCCGAATTTAATTTTTGCCGGCCAAACGCTGATCATCCCTAGCGGGCCGCCCCTTGCCCCCCAGCCTTCACCGACACCGGGCGCATGCGGGACTACTGAATATATTGTTGCGCGGGGCGACTTCCTTGCCGCAATTGCCCGCCGCTTCAACACAACAGTTTCCGCTATTGCTCAAGCGAACAATCTCGCGAATCCGAATCTGATTTTCCCCGGGCAGCGGCTGATTATCCCGACTTGCCCAACCGGCCCGGCACAACCAACGGCTATCCCGCCCACCGGCGTGCCCCCGACCACCGT
>LMZS01000114.1:7500-24001 GCA_001567085.1 Chloroflexi bacterium OLB15 | reverse complement strand
CACACCGCCGCCTGCTCCTGCCAAAGCGGCAGCACCGCCGCGAAGCGCCGCGCCGTCAACGGAGACGGCGCCCCCTAAACGCGCTGGCGGCGTTTTCATCGGCCAGCCCACGCGGCGGCGCGCATTTGCCGCGAACGCTGACACAGGTATTAAATGAAGCCAATGACCGGGTTGTCAAAGGCGATCTGGTTGATTACGTGCCGATGCCCACTGGCTTTGACCCGCTTGATGGGTTTATTGGCGGCGGCTTGCGCAAGACCGAGTTGATCCTTCTTGGAGGCTCTCAAGGGGTTGGCAAAACGATTGCCACCTTGCAAATTGCGCGGAATATTGCGATGCGCCCGGATCAATATGTGTTCTACCTTTCTTATGAACACCCGGAAACGCACTTGTTACATCGCTTGCTGTGTATGGAAAGCGTGAATCCCCCGGAGATTGATTCAAGCCGGGGAATCAAGCTGCGCGACTTATACCAGATCATCGTAGCCAACCGCGCAAAAGATTTTATGAACAAAGATGCGGCGAGTACCGCCAATTCGCTTCAAGGCATTTTGCGCGATAATCCCAAAACCAGCGCCGCGCTGCAACGTTTAGCGAAGTATTCTGACCGCATGATTTTGGTGAAGGCCAGCCCCGCAGTGACCACGCTGCGCGCGATTAAGGAAATGACCGCGCGCCTATGTGACGCTACAGGCGGCAATGTGGTCGTGTTTGTTGATTATTTGCAGAAGATTGCCGTATACCCGGAACGCCCACGCGACGAAAATGATAAGGTCACCATCATTGTTGAAGGCCTGAAGGATATTGCAATGTCGCTGGATGTGCCGGTGTGGTCTATCGTGGCCGCTGACCGCGAGGGGCTTAAAAGTAAGCGCGTTCACCTTTTCCATTTACGCGGCAGCAGCGCCCTCGACTATGAGAGCGATATCGCCATCATCATGAACAATAAATATCAGATCATGTCTAAGGATCATGTGAGCTTCAACCCGTATACGACCAAGCAGTTCCGCGATTGGGTGGTGTTCACGATTGAAAAGAATCGCGCTGGGCGGGCGATGCAGGACATGGAATTTCAATTACACGGCCAGCATTTTGCCTTCGACCCGCGCGGGCAAAAAGTGCAGCAGCAGTTGATTGATGAAAAGGTGATCGAATCGTAAAGTTAGCTTAGGGCTAAACTGGCGAGGTTTTTAAATGGGCAGCACGTGAGCTGTCCATTTTGTTTTAACTGGGTAATTCACGAGGCACATAAAAGCGATCCCCAGCCATGATCATGCGGGGATTTTGCAGGCAGTTTGCGGCTGCAAGCAGGCTTACCGTACTGTTGGTTCGCTCTGCCAGTTCGCGAATTGTATCGCCCGGCTGCACGATATAGACATACCAAGCGCGGGGTGGCGGGCAAAATTCACCCCCATCATCTTCAGGCTGATTGACGGATTCGGGCACGGGCGTGCGGGTTGATGGCGAGGAAGGCGTTGGCAAAGGCGCAGCGCTGCACCCTGCCAACGCGATGATGATCGTCGCAAAACCCGATAAGGCAGCTTTGCGAAACGCGATGATAAGCTTATGAATTGGTTTCTTCACCACGTATATGGATGTAATTCAGCTTTGAAAGCTCGCGAACCTGCTGCTCGGCGTGGTAGCTGCTGCGAACTAATGGGCCGCTTTCTACCCATTTGAAGCCCAGTTCCAGCCCGATTTCCTTGATGCGGTCAAATTCTTCAGGCAGATAGAACCGATCAATGGGCAGATGCTTCTTGCTGGGCTGTAGATACTGCCCGACAGTGAGAATGTCTACGCCGCGATCTGCCAGATCACCCATCACTTCGACAACTTCATCAAAGGTTTCACCGAGGCCGACCATAATGCCACTTTTAGTGAGCACCAGCGGATCAAGCTTTTTGGCATTTTCCAGCGTCGTCATCGCCCATTCATAGTGATCCTGCGGCTGCACCTTCTTAAACAGGCGCGGCACAGTTTCAACATTGTGATTCAAGATTTCCGGCTGCGCATCCATTACGATTTTGAGGGCGGCTTCACTGGCCTTGAAATCGGGGATCAGCACTTCAATGCTGCAACCGGGCTGTACCTTGCGAATGCGACGGATGACCATCGCGAAAATAGGCGCGCCGCCATCTGCGCGTTCGTCGCGGTTTACGCTGGTAATGACCACATGCTTCAAGTTCATGGCGCGAACAGCTTCGGCAATGCGGTTGGGTTCTGCCCAGTCCAGCGGGGAAGGGCGACCTGTTTTGATATCGCAAAAGCCGCAGGAACGGGTACAGGTATCGCCCATCATCAGGAAGGTTGCTGTGCCACGCCCCCAGCAATCGCCTATGTTCGGGCACTGCGCTTCTTCACAAACGGTATGCAATTCTTTTGAGCGCATCAACCCTTGAAGCTGATCAAAGGTTTCGCCATACGGCGCGCGCACTTTAATCCAGGGCGGCCTACGGCGCGGGTGATTGGGATCGGGCTGCCAGCCTGATGAAGAGTCTGCCAGCGGAATTTCAGATGGATGAATAACGTCGGTCACACAACACTCCAAACTAGATGCTGGAATTATACGCTTTCCAACTTCGACGGGTCTAGCGCCATTGAGCTTACGTGGGCGCTAAGCCCCAAGCTACCACGTTAGGCTGACCCAGCGCGGGGTAGACCCCATCACTTAAGGCTGTGAAGATGCCAGTTTCTACATTGAGCGCCAGCAGTAAATACCCTTGATTATCACCGGGGAGATTGCCAGCAAAGGCGATATGCGTGCTATCTGGCGACCACCTTAAACGCGGCGGATTTGGCGTGTTCTCGATAGTGCTATAACCACAATAAGAGGAGATTTGCCCGCTGGCGCGATCCAGAATGTGGATGACTGAGCCGCCCAATGTACGGGAAGGATCGGCAGCATCAATACCTGTGACCCAGAAGGCAATTTTAGACCCATCTGGCGACCAGCTTAATTCACCCGGCGAAAGGCCGTTGATGCGGATAGCGCCATAGAGATCGGTGAGGGAAGTCCATTGTTCCGGCGCAGCAGCTTCCGGATGTATGCCAAAGATTTCGCTGCCTATGATGACCTGATTATCATCGCGTAGGGGCGAAACGTATGCCAGATAGCCGCCATTTGGCGACCATGCTGCTGCGCTGAAATAGTCAATTTCGCTGCCTAGCGATACCTGTTCATCGAGCGCGGTTTGCGAATCTGCCCCTAAATTGACCAGAAAACGTTCAAAATCATTGCTGTTTGCTTCTACCCGCAGCGCCCATCTGCCGCCGGGCTGGATAGATTCAACGCTGTTCACGGGGAGATATTCGCGGGTGGTGCCGTCTTCAGAAAGTAAAAAGGCGTTATGCCCCGGTGTCCACACCAGATAGGTATTTGCTGACCACCACTCGACATCAGAGGCATTTGTAGCGACTAAAGAGCGCTGGCTTCCGTTTAAGCGCATCCGGTTGACTGCGTTGGTGGCGTCGTTCAGATATGTAAGCCACTGCGCATCTGGCGACAGGTTGCAGTTGCCATCACACGGGCGGGTTTCTGGAAGCGGGTAGCGCCTGCGCGTATCAATTTCATAAACCCATATCCCTGTGCGATCAAATGCGGTCAGAATAATGCCCGTTGGCTCAAAGGCTGCTGTGCGCTGCTCGATTTCGGCGCTGGGGCAAACGCGCAGTATTTGATCCTGCGCTGCGGCGGGCGCAAACGTCAATGCCAGCGTGGTTATGGCAATCAGCGAAATGAGGATGAAAGGGTGCTTTATTGTGTTGAATAGGTGAAGGCGATAATTCAAGCTAAAAACTCTCATTGAAGTGGACAAACGATGTTACGGATTATACGGGGAGGCTCGATTGAAAGCGAACGGGGGAAAGTTTCATAAAGAATGGATTGTGAGTACCGATTGGGGATAGGGATCAGGATCTAAAAGTGTGCGATCTAAATTTGAGGAGAAAATGCCCCTGAAGTTGTATATAACAGTAATGAATATTGTAAGAATAAAGTGAGGGAACTAGACAATCGCATAAAAAGAATATAGATTTGAGAAAAATTCGCGCAAATTTCGTAAATATTCCGAACTTCTTTGCGTGTACGCGTGTTATACTTCCAACAAGATTAGTAATTTTTGGGGTAGAAGCCGATGTTCAGCCGGCTCGATTATTTTCTGAATGATGGCGCGCAGGGAGAAGAGTCAGAGAATTCATCCCGCGCTTTTGAACTGCGCGAAAACACGTCCGACGATCATGCGCTGACAACACTATCGCTTAAGCAGGCGGTTCAAATGTCAATCGGGCAGTCTTCGCAGCGCCCCCCACGCGCAGAGACTGGCATGATTGAGGCCATTCATGTTTCTGCCGATGGTGCAGAGCAAAACGAAGCACAGGATGCTTCTCGCACAACCGCAGAAACGCGCCCTGTTCCGCTTCCTGATCGGGCTAAATTGACAGACGCCAAAGCGTTGATTATTGAAGATACGCCTGATCTGGCTGATCTTCTGGAAGTAACGCTGACAAGACTGGGTTTGCAGGTGATGGTTGCCCGGCGTGGAAGCCACGCGCTAACCCATATCGAAGAAGCTATGCCGGATGTGATTCTGCTAGACATTCACCTGCCGGATATGACTGGCTGGAAGGTGCTGGAAGCGCTTAAGGAGAAGCGCGGCTTGCCCGGCGCAAAGCACCCGGCGGTCATTGTGATCACGGCGTATGGCGATGCCGCAAACCGGCTGGTGGGTAAACTGCAAGGCGTGCATCAGTACCTGGTGAAGCCGCTAAAGCCTGAAGAAGTTGAAGAGGTGGTGCAGCGCGCACTTGGCGCAGTACGTTAATGACCGTAGAAAATACCACACAACAAAGAAGCCGTCGTGCGGGGTGGGTGCTGCCAGCAACCTTCACGGCGGTTTTGCTTTATTTATTGTTGATG
Source organism: Chloroflexi bacterium OLB15 (assembly GCA_001567085.1). Classification (GTDB taxonomy): domain Bacteria; phylum Chloroflexota; class Anaerolineae; order Aggregatilineales; family Phototrophicaceae; genus Flexifilum. Next base: position 19,086 of record LMZS01000114.1, on the reverse strand, counting down.
ATTGCGCTGCTCAGGCCAGTCATCACAACTTCCGTGAACTATCAAATTCCTGAACGACAAACCGGCAGGCCGGTACAGGCGCTGTATCAGGTAGAGGCTGCTGCTCAGGCGAATGGCTGGACGCCTGAACTATCGTGGCTTGCTGGCGATCTCTGGAAAGAAGCTGGACAGCCGCAAGTGGCGCTGCCGTACTGGTTAGCGGCGGCAGCAACCATTGACGATGCGTCGCTTTGGCAGGATATTGCAAAAGCCGCCACAGATGCTGCTGATTGGCCGGTGGCTGTGGGCGCGTGGGATCGCGTGGCGGCGCTTTCGCCTCAAAATACAGCCGCACAGTTTCAGCGCGGCCTGTTAATGGCGGCGCTTGATCCTGAAGCGGCATTAGATTCGCTGGCACATGCGCGGCAGGATATCGCCTATCAGGAGATAAGCGACGCTTTGCGCGCCGCGATTACTGGCGCAGCGGACGATATACACCGCCGTACACGGGTGGCGCTGGTATTTGTTGAGCGCGAACTTTGGCTGTATGCGCATCTGGCTTTTGAACAGATGGTGATGAACGGCACGGATACGCCGCTGGTGGAAGCCTATTACGGATTAGCCACCGATCAGATCGGCGGGAATGGGGATGCTTTTGTATATGCAGCCGTCCAACGCGCGCCCGATGACCCGCAGGTCAGGCTTTTGGAAGGTCTGCATTTGCGGGCACGTCGTGATGACGCGGGAAGTATTGCGGCCTTCACTGCTGCCGCCGCGCTTGACCCGACAAGCCCGGCTTTGCTGGCTGAACTGGGAACCGCGTACAGGTTGGCAGGGGATTTCGCCAGCGCGCGCCACTGGTATGAGCAGGCAGTTACATTGTCAAATGGGGCAGCCCCGTTCACACAGCTTTTGCAAACACTAACGACTGACGAACAAGAGGTTTTGAGCAATCTTGGACTCAATCTGGATGGAGAGAATCAGGAAATCCCCGTCACCCCTGAAGCGACTGCTGATCCAGCTTAGCCCGTTCGGGCTGGTTTCACCAGAGCAGGCGATCTTGTCGCTGGAACTGCGCCGTATCCCGTGGAAAGGCAGCTTTAAGCAGTTCATGCGTAAAACAGCGGGCTGGCTGGTGGGGACGATATGCATCACCTTCATTGCGTGGGTAATCATCAGCAGTTTGCTGCTGCTCATTACCCGGCAGAGCGCCTTGCAATTGATGGTATTAACGCAGGGCACGATCATCTTTGTAATGGTGGGAATCACCGGACTGGGGTTGTACTCGTTGCTGTTAGATTTTACGAGTATCCGCGCCGCGCTGGGCAGCATCAACACGGACATTCACAGCGGCCGTCTGGATATGATTCGCTTAACTACCATGCGTGAAGGGCAGTTTATTCTGGCTAAACATGGCGCGTCGCAACTGCGCGCATGGCGCTCTACCATGCTGCTGGTAGGGGCGCGGTTGGGGCTGATGGTCGTATTATGCATCTGGTTTCCGCTGTATGCTGCTGCTGATATGCGCCTTGATATGGCTTCGATGATGTATGCGCTGCCAACAATGCCGGTTGTTGAGGCGATTCGCTCGAGTGACCCGCTTTTATACCTGATCGGGATCGTCATTACCCTGTTTGCAGTCCTCTCTTTTGGCACAACTTTTGTGCTGGAGCCGATCTGGCGGATGCGGGGTATGACTGCTGCGGGCATGGCCGTTTCTGCGCGCATTACGGATCGCAGTCTGGCTTCAATCAGCGCATTTGCGGTGTTGTTGGCCGGATGGATGGCGCAGTTCGTGATTATTCTGGGAACAATTATTTTTGGATTCTTTCTTGCGCCGTTTGGCATTTTTCTGCTGCCGTTTGTATCTTTCGCCTGTGTTTTTCTGGTCTACATGGCATTTTTCTCGCTGGTCAAAGCTGTTTCGCTGCGCGTTGTCGCTCGAAAAATAGTGACTCTTGCCGATTAGTATTTCCCCTGCGTTTTACGCCATTTTGCGAGCATGATAAAATTACACAGATTACAGATAGGGGATTAGTTTGAAGCGAGTTCTGTCAATTGCGCTGCTGGCAGCGGCGCTGGCTGGTTTAATCTTCATCAACCGCGCTCTGGGCGGCAAGCATTATGTGATTTCCGGCGCGCCCGGCGAACTGCTGTATGCCGAAAGCTTTGATGATCCGGCGGCGTGGGGTTTATATGATGATGGACAGCTTTCAGCACAGCCGGTAGATGGCGTGTTGCAACTGCGAATTGACGCGCAAAATGCGGGCGCATTCTCCAGCGCGGCGCCGCATTTCAGCGACATTGATTTGAGCGTAACCGCCACTGCAATTGAGGGGCCGGTTGACAACGCTTTCGGGTTAATTTTTGGACTACAGAATCAGGATAACAGCCGCATAGGCGATGATAGCTATTTCCTGTTTCAAGTTTCCAGCGATGGCTATTATCGCGTTACACGTACCGACGCGGGGCAGGAACGCATTATCAGCAACTGGATTCAGTCTGAATCCGTTCATTCCGGGCTGGACGCGACAAATACCCTTCGGGTAGCGGCTCAGGATGGCGCTTTGCAATTCTATGTGAATGGCAACCTTATGCAGTTGTGCGTGCCGGATGATCCCGCTGCTATCAGTTTGTATTACCCATCATTAGGCTGCGTGGATGGGCAGATGTATGATGCATTTGTGGGAAGCGGCTATACCAGCGGGCAGATTGGCATTGTGGCGCAATCTACAGTGACGGGAGGCGCGGGCGTGGTGGTTAATTTCGATAATGTAGTGGCATTTGCGCCCGGTGCGTCGTCGTGAAAGTACATTTGCGTACGCTGGGATGCCGCCTGAACCAGAGCGAAATTGAAACGATGGCGCGTCAATTTGTGATGGCTGGCCATGAGGTGGTTGATTCGCCAGAGCAGGCAGACCGGATCATTGTGAATACCTGCGCTGTGACACAGGACGCATCACATACCAGCCGCAAGCTGGTGCGGCAAATGCACAGCGCCAGCCCCGAAGCGCAGATTACGGTGACCGGATGTTATTCGCAAATCGCGCCGAACGAAATCGCGGTGCTTCCCGGCGTGGAATCGATCGTCAGTAATCAGGATAAGGATTTATTAGCGGCGCGGTTAACGGGGAAACCCATCGAATTTTTTGACCGCGAACCTATTGAGCGAGGCGCTCCAAACTGGGCAGGCCGCACGCGCGCATTTGTCAAAGTGCAGGATGGATGTGATAACGCCTGTACCTTCTGCGTGACGACGGTGGCGCGGGGTGAGGGACGCAGCCGATCAGTTGAGCGGGTTTTGAGCGAAATACGCAACCTTCTTACGATTGGCTATCAGGAAATTGTGCTGACTGGCGTGCATTTGGGCAGCTATGGGCATGATTTTGGCGATAAGCGCGGGTTGTTTCATCTGGTCAAAGCCATTTTAAGGGATACCGATGCGCGGCGCGTGCGTTTATCGTCGCTGGAACCCTGGGACCTGGATGCAGACTTTTTCACGCTCTGGGATGACAGCCGTTTATGCCCGCATTTACACCTGCCGTTGCAAAGTGGCTGCGATTCCACATTAAGACGTATGGCGCGGCGCACAAACCAGCGTCAATTTGCGGAACTGGTGCGCCTGGCGCGCGAAACGGTAGAAATGCCGTGCATCACAACTGACATCATCGCTGGCTTCCCCGGCGAAACGGATGCTGAGTTTGAGCAGAGTTTTGCTTTTGTGGAGGCGCTTGACTTTGCCGGGATGCACGTCTTTCGGTACAGTCGTCGCCCTGGTACCGCTGCTGCCAGAATGCGCGGCCATGTAGACGAGGCGATCAAGAAGGAGCGCAGCGCGCGTTATCTGGCGCTGGCACAGGAGCAGGAGGCCGCTTACGCGCGGAAGTTTGCGGGGCAGGCGCTAGAGGTATTATGGGAGCATGTTGCCGGTTCTACGGAAGATGGCTTTATCAACGTAGGTTACACGGCAAATTATATCCGAACAGCCTGTATTCATCCCCGCCCACTGACCAATTCGCTTTTGCCCGTGCAGATGGATACCTGGAATACGGCAAAACAATATATGCTGGCAACACCGGCATTTGAACAGCTACTAAATAATGAGGATAGGGAATGAACGATCCACGCGTAAAGATGCAAGATGCGCTAAAGCAGGCGATGATTAACAAAGATACGCTGCGGCGTGATGTGCTGCGGATGACGTTGAGCGCTTTCAAGCAGGTTGAAATTGATGAACGCCGCGAGCTTTCTGCGGAAGATGCGATCATGATTTTGCAGCGCGAGGTGAAAAAACGCCGCGAAAGTATAGATGAAGCGCATAAGGCGGGGCGAGAAGATATTGCCAGCGACGAGGCGGCGCAGGCTGCTGTACTAGAGGATTTTCTGCCTGAGCAGATGAGCCGCGAAGAGATTGCCGCACTGGCGCAGGCCGCAGTTGCCCAATCTGGAGCGCAATCTGCCAAAGATATGGGCAAGGTTATGGGTATACTTATGCCACAGGTGAAGGGCAAGGCAGACGGAAAATTGGTGAACGAAGTTGTGCGTTCGCTGCTACCGTAAATTAGACACAGGCGCAATGGATGACTGAGCGCAAACCTACGCGCAAGATACGGCTTTCACAAAGGCCGATCTTCAAAAACGAAAAACAGCGGAATGCAGCCGCTCTGGTTGCATCGGCCATTGTTTTTGTGCTTACGCTTACTCTGGCGCTGGCATTGAGCAGTTTTGCTGACTCGGGTAATGAGCTTTTGCAGGTTGGCGATATTGCCCCCCGCGATATTCTAGCGCCCTCTGCACAGTCTTATACCAGCGCAATATTGACGGAATCGCGGCGGCAGATGGCGAGTGATTCCGTCAATAATGTCTATTTTCCCCCCAACCCTGATATCGCCCGCGAGCAAATTGCGCTGCTACAAGATGTGATTGCGCGGATTGATGAGATTCGCGCAAATGAAGATCTTTCTGACAGCGATAAGCGGCAGGAATTAGCTTCTCTGGGCATCATTGAGTTAAGCCCTGAAGAAGCTGATCCCATCCTGAATATGGATGAAAACACATGGGCATCAGTTTCTACTGAAGCGACCACTGTGCTTGAGCGGGTGATGCGTGAGCCAATCCGTGAAGTGGATGTTAACAGCGTGCGTGACGGCCTAGCGATGCAGGTTTCAGTGCGCTTCAATGCCACAAATGCAGCAGTAGTGACCGGCCTGGCACGCGATCTGGTGCGCCCGAACCGGCTGTTAAATCAAGCTGCAACCGATGACGCCCGTCAGGCAGCAGTTGCGGCGGTAGAGCCGGAAGTTCGTAGCTATGAGCAAGGGCAGTTCGTCGTTGAAGGGGGAACACGCATCACGGCGCTGGATATTGAAGCTCTGGATGCGTTGGGATTACTGGTTTCGCCAGATTTGCGTTTGCAGCAGGTGGCGCAGGCGCTATTGGCCTCTTTGCTAGCCGCCGCAACGGTCAGTTTGTACCTTACGCGGCAGCATCCAGATTTATGGTCGCAGTTCAGGTTGTTGTGGCTGCTGGAGGGGCTATTTCTGATAGCAGTCGTCAGCTTTGCGCTGTTTAGCAGCGACGGCGCTGCCCAGTATTTGTTCCCTTACGCTGTGCTGGCGCTGCTGTTTGTCGGGCTTGTGGGTACTGAGTTCGCGATCTTCTCCACGGTGTTATTCGCGCTGTTAGCTGGGATTATGGCAAACAATGCGCTGGAGGTGACGGCGCTTGCTGGCTTCGGCGGCGTGATTGGCGCTCTATCGCTCAAAGGCACAGACCGGCTGAATCGCTATTTCTTTGTGGGGCTGGTGCTGGCTTGCGTCAATGTGGTGGTCGTGGTGATTTTCAGCCTTGGCGTAAACGCATTGAATGCTGGCGTTTTTGTTCGGTTGATCAGCTATGGCCTGCTGAATGGGTTATTTGCGGCGATGGCAGCTCTGGTTGGCCTGTATCTGATCACGCTTATTTTTAACATGCCTACCAGCATCAAACTGGTTGAGTTAAGCCAGCCAAGTTCCCCGTTACTACAGCGTTTGCTCAGGGAAGCGCCGGGAACTTACCAACATTCCTTGCAAGTGGCGAATCTGGCTGAGCAGGCTGCAAGCGCGATGGGGGCGAATGCTGAACTGGTTCGGGTGGCTGCCCTCTATCATGACATCGGCAAAGTTCTGAACCCGGCCTTTTTTGTGGAAAATCAGGTAGATGGAAGCAACCCGCATGATTTGCTCCATGATCCATTCCGCAGTGCGGCTATCATCATCAGTCATGTACCAGATGGCGACAGACTCGCACGACAATTCCGCCTACCCGCACGTATACGCGATTTTATCTGGGAGCATCACGGCACAACCAAAGTGAGTTATTTCCTGAGCAAAGCACTTTCGGAAGCCGAATCATCAGAGCAGGTGGATGTTGATCTGTTCACTTATCCGGGGCCGAAGCCGCAAACCCGCGAAACTGCAATTTTGATGCTGGCGGATAGCAGCGAAAGCATCGTTCGCGCCCGCAAACCCGCCAATAAACAGGAAATCTCGACCATAATTCGCGAGATTGTTGAAAGCCGAATTGCTGATGGTCAGCTTGATGAATCCAACCTGACGTTGAAAGACATTGAGCAGATCAGAACCATTTTTGTGGAGATGCTTCAGGGGGTATTCCATCCCCGGATCAACTATCCCGGCACATTGTCGCGGCTTCGCACCGAAGAACGCGCTGGAATACCGACGATTGTGGCTGATCGTGTAGAAAAAGATGCGGCGCCGGAAACGGTTGTCTCGCTGCAAAAAGTGCCATCTGGCAGCGAACAGACCTTGATCACTGATGATGATGCCCCGCTGGCTGATGTGCCGCCCCTGCGCCGAACGCGCTCCAATGGCGTAGAAACCAGCGAAATGCCGGCATTGAAAGAGCCGGAAGGGGAACGTGATGACGTCTCCGGTTGAGGTCGAAATTCAAAATGAGCTTGAATACGATTTTGATGCGAAACAGTTGGAAAATGCCGCACGGGTGACTGCCGCTTTGCAAGCAGTGGATGAACCCGCATCAGTGACTATTGTGGTCACTGATGATGAAGCAGTTGCCAAACTGAACCAGCGCTTTCGTGGAATAGACGCCCCCACCGATGTGCTCTCTTTTCCAAGTGGCGAAGAAAGCGGCATCTTTGAGGGGGAGCCTCGCTATCTTGGCGATCTGGTGGTGGCTTTTCCCTACGCTTCATCACAGGCGGAGCGCGAAGGATTCGCATTAAATGACAGCCTATCGCTGCTGGTCGTTCACGGTATGCTGCATTTGCTGGGATACGATCACCACACGCCTGAAGCCCGAAAAGCGATGTGGCAAGCGCAGGAAGAAGCCCTGCTAGCTTTGAATATCTCCCCTGAAATTGTCCCCGCCCTTGAGAATGCGGATCATGGCTAAACCGAATAAGTGGCTGAATAGCCTTACCGGAACAATGAATATTGATCCGGATGAATACAGCCCTCTGACCAGCACCAGTCGTATTGCCAGCCTGAGTTATGCTGTGGCAGGCTGGTTGTACATGCTGCGCCGCCAGAAAAATACCCGTATACAGGCTGTTGCCAGCATATTGGTATTGGCGCTGGCTTTGTGGCTGCAAATTGATTTCCTGAGCATGGCGCTGTTGATTTTGGCGATCACGATTGTGTGGATGGCAGAGTTCATCAACGCAGCCGTTGAAGCGGCAATAAACCTTAGCACTTCAGACCGGCACCCGATGGCGCAGGTGGGCAAGGATGTGGCTTCGGCGGCGGTGCTGCTTGGCGTAGTTGCTTCAATCCTCATTGGCCTTCTGGTGTTAGGGCCACCACTGTTACAGAAACTTGGCATCATATCCTGAGGCTCACATGATCGCTCATGCGAAGGGGTGCAAGTTCATGGCGCATCAGCAAGAGATGATGCCTGACGAAAATTAGCGAAGATGCGGCTTCTACGCTGGTGTTTTTGAGCAGTGTGGTATTTGTTTTGATTGTGGCAATAATAGTGGCGGGTCATTTATAGGTTTGGCAGACCGGAAGTTAACGTAATATGACTTTTGAACCCTTTCCGCCTGAAGATGAATTCGATGATCAGGATGCATCGTCAATAGATGGCGATGAGGCATCACAGCAGCCGCCTACAGAAGTTTCTCCAAATCCTGATGTCTATGCGACCAAACCGGGCAACTATTGGGATGATCTGCCTTCTTCCCGGCAATCAAGCCCGTTTGAGGATGAATTTATTGCCAGCGCGCGCCCGTCACGTTCTGGCGACGCCGATGGAGAGGCTGATCTACAGCAGCCGATGAGCCGCGCCCGTGAGCGGCAGCTTCGACGCAAGCAGCAGCCGATGGTGCAGAATCGCAGTCCCCGGCCTTCTTCGCAAATTAAACCGTCTGATCGCTTTAAGATGCCGCAGATTAAACTGCCTAAAATCAACGGCACGTTGATTGCGATTATTGGCGGCATTGTTCTGATCATTATTGTGGTCATTGCACTGGGTAGATTGAGCGATAACCCGACGCGCACACTTCCGAACGCCATCTGGATTGGCACCGAGTGGACTTACGAACAGCCGGATGACGCGGCGGTTAAGGAACTGGCGGAACGGCTGAAAGGCCATGAGATTGGCACGTTGTATGCGTGGGTAAGCTGGCTGCAAGCTGATAATACGTGGCGCGGCACGACTAATTTTGAAAATGTGACAAACTTCGTGGCGCAGTTCCGCGCGGCTGACCCTGAAGCAGAGCTTCATGGTTGGGTTAGCCTGCCAGTTGAAGGGGACGGTATTCCATATCGCCTGGATGACCCGACAGTACGCCAGCAGGTGGTCAATATGAGCCAGCGGGCGGTTAATGAATTCGGGTTTGACGGCGTCTTTTTGAATATTGAGCCGGTATGGAACGGGGATGAAAATTTTCTGGCGCTGCTGCGCGAAGTTCGGGCGGCGTTGGGTTCGGAAATACCGATAAGCGTGGCGATACCACCTGATTGGAGCCCGATAGATGCTGATGTGCCAGTTCCACCGCTCATTACGCCGGGCACGATCTGGGATCATGATTATAAGCAGAGCGTGGCGCTGCTGGTTGATCAGATGGTGGTGATGGCTTATAACAGCGGTTTAGGCGCGCCGTCTGATTACGAGGCGTGGGTTGCTTATCAGGTTGAGGCTTACGCGGATGCGGTCAGCGAGTTGGGCGAGGGCACAGCGGTGGTGATCGGCATCCCTACCTACGATTCTGCGCCGCCGGGGCATGACCCGTATGTCGAAAATGTGATCAGCGCGGTGGCCGGCATCCGCCGGGGATTGGCTAGCGCTGGAAATGCCGCCAACTGGGTGAGGGGACTGGCGTTATACGGAGAATGGACGACCAGCGATGATGAATGGCAGGCGTTTCAGGATTCCTGGGTGAACACTCCGTAAACACAGGATGGCCGCAGTTGTAGCTGCGGCCAATATTTCGGAGATCGCTTTTCAGAAAATACGCGGCGATTATTTGGAGATTTCATCCAGAAAACAGATAGCCGTTTGGATGCCGCGATGGAACATTTCCAGTGAATAATGCTCGTTCGGGCCGTGCGCGCCATCTGAATTTAGCCCATATCCCATCATGATCACCGGTAGATTCAGTTCACGCTGAAAATCCACCACAATCGGAATGCTGCCCCCCTCACGCAAAAATACCGGTTCTTTTCCCCAACCGGTGGTATATGCGCGAGCCGCCGCCTTCACTTCGGGCAGATCGCTTTCCATTAAAGCAGGGCTGCCAGTGCTTAATAGTTTCACTTCGCTGCGCAGGGTTGGCGGGGTGATCCGGGCGACATAATCACGCACTAACTCATATATCTTCTGCGGGTTTTGGTTCACTACCAAACGGCAGCTCACTTTCGCCATCGCTTTGGCGGGCAAGACCGTCTTTGAACCTTCGCCTGTCCAGCCGCTCAAAATCCCGTTCACTTCAAATGTCGGCCGCGCCCCAAGACGTTCACGGAAATTAAAGCCTGCTTCGCCCCATGTTTCCGGCACGCCGGTCAAATCTTTAACGACAGCCTCGCTCACATCGGTTTTGGCGATATCTGCCCGATCCTGTTCGCTTAATACGACGACATCATCATAAAAGCCGGGAACGGCCACGCTGTTATCGGGGTTATGCATCTTCGAGAGAATTTGCGCCAATCCCAAAGCTGGATTGTGGACGATGCCGCCAAAGCCGCCGCTATGCAGATCGTCTTTGGGGCCGTAAACCCAGATTTCCATGTAGGTTAGGCCGCGCACGCCGGTGGTAATCGCTGGCTGTTCAATTTCCTGCGCGCCGGTATCTGAAATGACGCAGACATCGGCTTTGAGCAGTTCTTTGTTTTCGCTCACGAAATCCATTAAATGCTGGGAGCTGATTTCTTCCTCGCCTTCGAGCAGAAACTTGACGTTGACCGGCAGGCTGCCGCTGGTCTTGAGATACGATTCCAGCGCCTTGAGGTGGATAAACATCTGCCCTTTGTCATCGGATGAACCGCGCGCATACAGCACGTTTTCAATCACCGTTGGCTCAAACGGCTCGGTTTTCCAGTTGTCTTCCTTATAGGCAGGCTGCACATCGTAGTGCCCGTAGATTAATACGGTTCTGGCGCCTGCGCCCGCATGCAGCCAGTCGGCATAGATAATCGGGTGACCCGCCGTTTGTATCACCTGTACATTCTCGGCGCCAACTTGCCGCAGGTCAGCAGCCAGCCACTCAGCAGCCCGCTGTACATCGGCTTTATGCTGCGATTCAGCGCTGACGCTAGGGATGCTTACCAACTCGATGAGTTGTTGCTCAAATTGCTGCCCGTGTGCTGCTGCATATTCGCGGGCGGCATCTACTGAAGTCATGATATTCCTTTCATTGAACAATCAGGCGTGGCTAAAGGCATTTGCCGCAGCACGCCAGATAATCGCTTTATCGTCTTCATCGGGCGCGAAGGGGAAATAGTAGCCAACGCGGTCTAGCAAGCCATCATATCGCGCGCGTACAGCGTCTGCCAGCTCATCAATGGGCGCAACAACAGCAAATTCGGCTAGCATTTCGTCGCTGATCAACGCGCCCATTTCAAACCAGCGCCCTTCGCGAGACATCAGATTCAACTGTTCGTGCAGGTCTTGCCAGCCATGCATCTGCATGACTGTGCTGTAGCTGGGGGTGCTGGCGTAGAAGGCAAGCTGCGAGCGTACCATATGGGAGTTGTTCGCTATCTCTTCTTTATCGCGCCCGGTGACTACAAATACAGCACAAGACAGCGCTACATCACTGCGCGAGCGCTGCGCCCTTTGCGCCCCAATTTCAATGTTTGGAATGATGAGTTCCTTTAAATAACGAACAGTGTGGAAAGGATGCACATGAAACCCCTGGCAAAGTTCGCCGGCGAGACGGCAAAGCGCTTCGTTAACACCGGCGATATAGATCGGGGGTTCAGGAAGCGAGAGCGGGCCAGGATTGAAGAATGGCGTCATCAGCGTAAAGCGGTAATGTTCTCCGGTATATCGCAGCGAACCGCCATTTTGAAAACTTTCCCAAATGGCACGCAGCGACTGGATATATTCACGCAGACGCGGGGCAGGGGCGCTCCATTCGGTGCTAAA
>LMZS01000114.1:0-2500 GCA_001567085.1 Chloroflexi bacterium OLB15 | reverse complement strand
TGAAAGTCCGGTGACACGGACGGGAGGCCCGAACTCACGTTTGTTACAAAAAACGGGGATGACTTGTGGTTAGGGGTGAAATGCCAAACGAGTTTGGAGATAGCTTGTTCTCTCCGAAATAACTTTAGGGTTAGCGTTGTGACTAAGACTGACGGAGGTAGAGCACTGAATGGGCTAGGGGGCGTTCAGCTTACCGAACCCAATCAAACTCCGAATACCGCCAGTCATGCACAGCAGTCGGGCTACGGGAGATGAGTTTCGTGGCCGAGAGGGGAAGAACCCAGACCCCCGACTAAGGTCCTGAAGTACCAGCTAAGTGGGAAACGATGTGGTCGTGTCGAGACAGCCAGGAGGTTGGCTTAGAAGCAGCCACCCTTGAAAGAGTGCGTAACAGCTCACTGGTCGAACGCGACTGCGCGGAAGATGGAACGGGGCTCAAGCTGGTCACCGAAGTCAGGGACTTGCTGTAAAGCAAGTGGTAGGAGAGCGTTGCCATTGCGGTGAAGGCGTCCCGGCAAGGGACGTTGGAGCGATGGGAAGTGAGAATGCAGGCATGAGTAGCGAACACAATGTGAGAACCATTGTCGCCGAAGGTCTAAGGTTTCCGACGGAAGGTCAGTCCGCGTCGGGTGAGTCGGGCCTAAGCTGAAGCGGGAACGCGAAAGCGATGGACAACCGGTGAAGATTCCGGTACCGAGTGATGGAGCCAACCAGAACGCTTGGGGAAAACGCAGCCTCCGGATGGATGGAGGTGGCAAGAGGTTAATGACCTTGACGCCGTGCCTTCGGGCAAAAAGTGCGTGGCACCTTGAGCCAAGAAAAGCTGGGGAAGCGATGAAATCACGCGACCGTACCCCAAACCGACACAGGTAGATAGGTTGAGAATACCAAGGCGAACGGGAGAACCCTTGTTAAGGAACTAGGCAAAATGGCCCCGTAACTTCGGGAGAAGGGGCGCCACCGCGAGGTGGTCGCAGTGAAATGGCTCTACCGACTGTTTACCAAAAACACAGGTCTGTGCTAACGCGAAAGCGGACGTATACGGGCTGACGCCTGCCCAGTGCCGGAAGGTTAAGAGGAGGGGTGCAAGCTCTGAATTGAAGCCCCGGTGAACGGCGGCCGTAACTATAACGGTCCTAAGGTAGCGAAATTCCTTGTCGGGTAAGTTCCGACCCGCACGAAAGGCGTAACGAGTGGAGCACTGTCTCAACAAGGGACCCGGCGAAATTGAAGTACGTGTGAAGATGCGCGTTACCCGCAGCTGGACAAAAAGACCCTGTGGAGCTTTACTGTAGCCTGTCATGGCGTTAGGGCTGCGTCTGTGTAGGATAGCTGGGAGGCAGAGAAGCGAGTGCGCTAGCATTCGTGGAGCCGACGGTGAAATACCAGCCTGACGGAGCTTTGACCCTAACTTGAGCAATTGAGGACAGTGGCAGGTGGGCAGTTTGACTGGGGCGGTCGCCTCCTAAAGAGTAACGGAGGCGTTCAAAGGTGGGCTCAGGCTGAATGGAAACCAGCCAAAGCGTGCAAAGGCAGAAGCCCGCTTGACTGCGAGGGGTACATCCCGAGCAGAGACGAAAGTCGGACTTAGTGATCCTACAGCATCCGAGTGGAAGGGCTGTAGCTTACCGGATAAAAGCTACCCCGGGGATAACAGGCTAGTCTGGTCCAAGAGTTCATATCGACGACCAGGTTCGGCACCTCGATGTCGGCTCATCACATCCTGGGGCTGGATAAGGTCCCAAGGGTTGGGCTGTTCGCCCATTAAAGTGGTACGTGAGCTGGGTTCAGACCGTCGTGAGACAGGTCGGTCTCTATCCGCTGTGGGCGCAGGGGGTTTGCGAGGATTTGTCCCTAGTACGAGAGGACCGGGATGAACGGAGCGCTCGTGTGTCGGTTGTCAAGCCATTGGCACAGCCGAGTAGCGATCTCTGGAGCGGAGAACCGCTGAAAGCATCTAAGCGGGAAACCGACCTCAAGATGAGACCCCCCACTGGATAACCAGGTAAGACCGCTGGTAGACGACCAGTGTGATAGGCGGGAGGTGGAAGCGCAGCAATGTGTGCAGCCAACCCGTACTAACGGTCGAGGCTTTTGCCCTGTGATGCGGGGAAGAGGCAGGAAAAGCGAGAGCACAGAAAGTGCACAACACGCAGTAGGCGTGTCCTGAACGCAGAGAGTGAAGACCAGAAGCATGGCTCGAAGCAGGACAGCGTGGTGATGAAAGCAAGCGCGAAGTTAGGCGTGATGTCGGCAAAACGTATTTGCAGTTCACTTGTGATGTGAGACACACGGAGTGAATGAAGAGGGAAGACAGAAGGTGAGAGAGGAGCGCGTCAGTTTGTTGGTGGCTTGAGCGGTGAGGGTCCACCCGGCTCCATCTCGAACCCGGTCGTTAAGCTCACCAGCGCGGATGGTACTGCACGGGTAACTGTGTGGGAGAGTACGCCGCTGCCAACAGCTTTTGTTTCTTCTCTCTCCTTCCTTCCCTCCTTCCTTC
>LMZS01000113.1 GCA_001567085.1 Chloroflexi bacterium OLB15 | reverse complement strand
TTTACTTGCCGGCTTATGGTTCATTGTATCGGCAATTTTCTTCGTTGATTGACCGCTGCAAAACGATGCTATAATCGGCGCTATGCGTTTACCCGACGTTTTAACCACAACTTTAGCGTTTTGTAAGGATTGTTACGTGGAACTTTCACGCGAAGAAGTACGCAAATTGCCGATCTCGCCAAGCTGGAACTTTCCGAAGACGAGATCGATTTGTATGCCGGGCAGCTTTCCAGCATCCTCGGCTATTTTCAAAAACTGCAAGAGCTGGACACCTCGCACATCGCGCCGACAGCTTCGGTGCTGCCGCTGAAGAACGTGTTTCGCGATGATACGCCGCAGCCCGCGCTAACGCCGCAGCAGGTGGTCGCCAACGCGCCGCGCGCATTAGGCGATCAATTTCTGGTTGATACGGTTCTAGACGACGAATAGGCTGCCGTGAACGCCGAACAGCCCACCCGCCTGCTGTATACCACCAGCGTTAGCCGCTGGAGCTATTTCCGCCGGATGCTGCTGGCGCTGCTGGCGGCTGCTGCCAGTTTCGCGGCAGTCTGGGCGCTGCTGGAAGCCGCCAACCGCAGGCTGGCAGATCGGCTGCTGCTGGACATTACCACCTTACTGGCAATCGTGCTGGGCGCGTGGTTCACCGTGCGCTTCTTCTTCAACCTGATCCGCTTCATCAGCCGCCGCAGCATGGAAATCCGCATCTACAATCAGGGCGTGATGTGGGTGTATGGCGGCGAAACCCACCGTTATAAATGGAAACAGGCGGTGCGCTACCGTCAGGCATCACGCGGGTGGTATCTGTTCAACCGTCCGGTGGTGGTGTGGGGCGCCAATACGCTTGAATTTCAGAATGATGACACCCGCGAACGCGATGCGCTGAAATTCACAGCGGCCTATGGCGATCCGCGCGTGTTTGGCCGTCTGGTCACGCCCTATGCGGCCTACGTGACCAGCATGAGGATGGGCGCGGCGCTGCGCAGCGAACAGCCTGTGCGCCTGCATCGCAAGCTGATTTTGTACCCCGGCGGCGTCGAAGCCGGGCGGCGCGAAATTCACTGGTCTGATTTAGATGTTGTTTTGAAGAAGCGAACGCTGATCATCAAAGAGCGCAACCCGCGGGGCAAACTGCGCACCGTAAAACGGTATAACACGCATCGGGTAGATAATGTTGGCGGCTTTCTGGAACTGGTCAGCGGCTTGATCCCGCAGTACCGCGCCGCCGAACGCTATCATCGCCAGTCTGTACGCCCCTCCGTCAGCACAGCTATGTCGCCGCCAGTGTGAACCCATGATGTCGCGGCGAATGGTTTTAAGGCGGCATCGTTTGCCACGCCCCTACCGCGCGCTTCTGCCCTTGTTTGTGCTGCTGCCCGCGCCAATATTCCTGATCGCGATTCTGATTGGCAAAGGCTTTTCAACAGCATTATTCGATCCGCGTTTCTGGCTGCCGCTGTGCATCGCGTTGATCCCGGCTGTTTACTGGTGGCGCGAAGGCGTGGACGTGACCGAAAGCGGTATCATTCGGCGGATACACATTCATCGCTATTATGCTTTTGAAGAACTCAAGGATTGGGCGTTTCTTTCGCGTGATGGCGTGCTGGTGGTGTGGGATCAGCGCGACGAAAAAGCGCTGGAATGTCGCCAGAATCTAACCGAATTTCCAGCGCTGTTAAACACGATCAGATCGCGCATCACAAACAGCTAGGAAAGCGCCAGCGTTCACACTATTTGAGATAATGTCCCTGTAGAGGTGTTTACGTGCCTTTTACGATCATCCGTCAAAATATTACAAAGATGAAAGTAGATGCCGTTGTCAATTCTGCCAACACCAATTTGCAAATGGGCGGCGGCGTTTGCGGCGCAATCTTCAAAAGCGCCGGCGTACAGCAGCTTCAGGCCGCCTGTAATGCGCTTGCCCCGATTAAAACGGGCGAAGCGGTCATTACCCCCGGCTTCAACCTGCATGCAAAATACATCATCCACGCGGCGGGCCCCGTCTATCGCCACTGGAGTATAGAGCAGAACGAAGCGCTGCTTCGTGCTGCCTATTTAAGCGCGCTTCAACTCGCCGTTGAACACAACTGCCAAAGCATCGCCTTTCCGCTCATTTCCAGCGGCATTTATGGCTACCCTCAGGACGCCGCTTTGCAGATTGCATCTTCCGTCATACAGGCTTTCATTGCCGATCATGAGCTAGACGTGTACCTTGTCGTGTTTGATAAGGTTGCGTTCATCATGAGCAAACACCTGTTTGGCGAAGTCACCAGTTACATCAACGAACATTATGTGCAGGAATATCAGGCTCAGCACCCTAGACTGTTTGATCCTGAGCGTACACTCCCTGATAGAGACCAATCCCCCCGCGCCCGCGCGATCAAGTCTCAGGGAAAAAAGTTCGAGCGCGAACAGGAATCGCTGCCCTTCGACATTGACGATCTGGTCAACAACCTCGACAAGTCATTTTCAGCCAGGCTGCTGCATTTGATTGACGCCAAAGGCAAGACGGATACAGAGGTCTATAAAGGCGCTAATATTGACCGCAGGCTGTTTTCAAAAATCAGGTCTGAAAGCTACACCCCTAGCAAAAAAACGGTGCTCGCCCTTGCCATCTCATTAGGGCTAACCCTTAGCGAAACGCACGATCTTTTACAGCGGGCGGGCTATGCCCTCTCACACAGCCGGAAATTTGATGTCATCGTTGAGTATTTCATCATCAGCGGCAAACACAACATCTTTGAAATTAACGAAGTGCTGTTCGAGTACGGTGAACCACTGCTAGGCAGTTAAACACCCCGATCCTCTCCACGCTGTCGCCGCGTGCCGCGCTCTGATCAAGGGGCGCGGCATTTGTCGCTTTTCATGCGACCTTTCGCCCCATCAAAAACACTATCCTAAGCACATAGTGGATTTGAGGAGGTAATCACATGAAAAAGAACTTAACCGAACTGGTCTTTATCCTGGATAAGAGCGGTTCAATGGGTGGTTTGGTTTCCGATACCATCGGCGGCTACAACGCGATGCTGGAAAAACAGCAGGCGGTTGATGGGGAATGCCACATCACAACGGCGCTGTTTGATGATACCTATGAGCTTCTCCATGATCGCATTGACATCAGGGCAGTTCGCCCGATCACGACCAACGAATATTTTGTTGGCGGCTCTACGGCGCTGCTTGATGCTATCGGCATGACGATTCAAAAAATCGCCAACGCCCAAAAGCACACCGCCGAAGAATACCGCGCCGAAAAGGTGATCTTCATCATCATCACCGATGGTTTAGAAAACGCCAGCCGATCCTATTCTTCAGACATGATTAAATCGCTTATTGAACGTCAAAAGATGAAATACGGGTGGGAATTCATCTTCCTTGGCGCGAATATTGACAGCGTGCGTACCGCCCGCAATATCGGCATCCAGCAAGACCGCGCAGTAGATTATGTTGCCGATAGCGAGGGCGTAAAACTCAAATATGCAACCATGAACAATGCCGTTGCTGAGTTCCGCGAAAAAGCCACGATCTCTGATCAGCATTTTGAAACACTGCGCGAGGACGTTAAAAAGCGAGGTAACCGTAAATGATCGGCGCAATCATCGGCGACATCGTCGGCTCAGTTTACGAATGGGATAACATCAAAACGAAAGATTTCACGCTCTTTCACAGCGGCTGCCACTTCACCGATGATACAGTGATGACTGTGGCTATCTCAGAGGCGCTCAAAAAAGGGGGGCGCCCTGATGATTTCGTGGACGAGATAAAGAAATGGGGGCGGCTGTATCCTGATGCTGGCTACGGCGGGCATTTCCGGCGCTGGCTTTTCTCGAATGACCGCGATCCTTATAACAGTTGGGGCAACGGTTCAGCGATGAGGGTATCCCCCTGCGGGTGGGTAGTTCCGCTTCAGCAGTTTATCCGCGAGGGTTTCGAAGATGTGCGCGACTATGCCCGGCGTTCCGCCGAAGTCACGCACAGCCATCCAGAGGGCATCAAAGGCGCGCAGGCTGTCGCGCTTGCCATCTTCTTCATGCGTCATGGCGCAGCCCGTAACGATCTGGATACCTATAAAGGCTATCTCAAACGCGACCTGACTGAATGGTTCGATTATGACCTGGATCGCAGGCTGGACGATATTCGCCCAACCTATAGCTTTGATGTGAGCTGTCAGGGATCGGTGCCCGAAGCGATCATCGCCTTCCTTGAGAGTACCGACTTTGAAGATGCCATCCGTAACGCCGTTTCGCTTGGCGGCGACAGCGACACCATCGCCGCCATCACCGGAAGCATCGCCGAAGCAGCGTATGGCGTGCCTGACGATCTGCGAAATAAAGCGCTCACCTTTTTAGATGATCGGCTTCAGTCGGCGCTGTCATACGCGGGCGCTTAATACCCGCAAACCAGCACTTCGCTGATTTTGCCGCGCGCGCCAGCTTTAGAGTTGATGGCGCGTGCGGCAAACACCGTATGCACATTGAAATCGGCATACAGTTCACGGATGAACGGCGTGTCTGAATTGGAGAGCATGGTATATACGCCGCGTTTGGTTAATTCGGCAAATACGTCGCGCAGAACGATCTGATCCTGCTCGCTGAAGCCGTAGCGGCTGTAAGCGGTGAAATTAGCGGTGGCGGAAAGCGGGTAATAAGGCGGATCGAAGTAGACGAAATCGCCGGAGCGGGCTGTTTCCAGCACCGTTGAAAAATGGCGCTGCTCAACTTGCGCGCGGCTCAATACCGCAGAAGCTGCGCGTAAATTCGGCTCATCGCAGATATTCGGGTTTTTATAGCGCCCAAAAGGGACGTTGAACTGGCCGGATTTATTCTCGCGGTAGAGGCCGTTATAGCAGGTCTTGTTCAGGTACAGCACTCGCGCCGCGCGTTCGGGCAGGGAAAGCCGCTGCGGATCGAGGGCGCGAATCTGGTAGTAATACGCGCTCTCGTATTCATGCTGGCGCAAGAACATGATCACATCATCCACGCAGTCACGCAGGGCTTCATACACTTCGATCAAGGCTTGATTCAAATCGGAGAGATAGAAATTGCGCGGGGTTTCCTGCGCGCCAAGACTGAAAAACAGCGCGCCGCCGCCAATGAACGGCTCATGATAGGCGTGAAACGCGGCTGGCAAGCGCGGCAGTATTTCCGGCAGCAAGCGGCTTTTACCGCCCACCCATTTCAAGACAGGGCGAACCTTCACCGCAGTAGGATCAATCTCGCTCGTTAGCGTCAGCACGCCATCACCCATCGCACATTCTTTTTCAGCCGCATAGTATAGCACAAATGTTCAAGGAAGCCGCGTAAGGATTTCGCGCGGCGTGATTCCACTTAGCCCCGCCAGCTTTATAGTCGCGCCGTCGCCCGCCGCATCGCCCAGCCCAACGGTGAAGAAGCCGCCGCGCTTTGCTGCTTGCACCCCCGCCGCTGCATCTTCAAACACCACGCCTTGCGTCGGGTTGATGCCGATGCGCCCGGCAACCCAGATGAACAAGTCAGGCGCAGGCTTGCCGTGAACCACGCTGTAGCCGTCGCCGACGGCATCGAACAGGCTGAGGACATTCAGCTTTTCCAGCACCGGACGCGCATTTTTGCTGGCAGAGCCGACGCCTAATTTCAAGCCATCGGCTTTGGCGGCATTGAGAAAATCGCTCACCCCCGGCAGCAGGTCATTTGGCGAAATATGGCTTAAGAGAGCCACGTAATAATCATTTTTGCGTACCATCCACGCCTGCGCGGTGGCTTCGTCAATCACCCGCCCTTTGAGCAGCACGTTCAGGCTGTCGCGCCGCGCTAACCCGCGCATTGCGTCATTTTCTTCACGGCTGAAGGGGATACCCTCTTCGTCGGCTAGACGCTGCCAGGCCTGATAGTGATATTCGGCGGTATCGGTCAGCACACCGTCAAGATCGAAGATGAAAGCTTGAATGGTCATTTCGAGATACACCCCAACCGGTTATAGATCGCGCCTGCTGCAAACGGATACTAGCATATTCTAGAATCGATCTGCCTGACAGGTGTTTTAACGCGGCTTTGCGCTGAAAACCCCAACCTATTCATCAGCGCAATCATCGCTACAATAAAATCCCGACCCATTTTCTAGAAATATTCGCTGGAGCATGCTTGTGGCAACGCTGATTTCTCCCTACGGCGGCGCGCTCGTTGATCTTTTGGTTGCGCCGGAAGAACATGAGGCAGTGAAGGCTCACGCCAGCACGCTGCCTTCGCTGCAAATTTCGGCGCGCGCAGTTTGTGATCTCGAACTGCTGGCGACAGGCGGGTTTTCGCCGCTGGATCGCTTCATGAACCGCGCCGATTTTGAAAGCGTGGTGCATACCATGCGGCTGGCAAATGGGATGCTGTTCCCGATGCCCATCACTCTGCCCGCCTTTCCAGACGAGAATCTCGCGCTGGATAAGGAAATCGCCCTGCGCGACTCCAAGAATAATTTGCTGGCAGTGATGACCCTCGAAGAAATTTACGCATGGAATCGTGATGACGTGGCGCAGCAGGTTTTCCGCACGCTGGATACCAAGCACCCGCTTGTGGCTGAAATGGGACGCTGGGGCACGGTGAATTTATCCGGCAAGCTGCGCGTGCTTTCGCTGCCAATTTATTATGACTTCCAGGATCTTCGCCTGACGCCTGCACAGGTACGCGAACGCCTGGAAAGCATCACCATCACCAACAACGTGGTCGCATTCCAAACGCGCAATCCTTTGCACCGCGTACACGAAGAACTTACCAAACGCGCCGCAGCATCGGTGGATGGCGTGCTGCTGCTGCATCCCTCAGTGGGCATGACCAAACCGGGCGACGTAGACCACTATACCCGCGTGCGTACTTACAAGGCGCTGGTGCAGCATCATTATCAGCCGGATCGGGTGGTGCTTTCGCTGCTGCCGCTGGCGATGCGTATGGGCGGCCCACGCGAAGCGGTGTGGCATGCCATCATCCGCCGCAATCACGGCGCGAATCATTTCGTCGTCGGGCGCGATCATGCCGGGCCGGGCAAAGACTCGGCGGGCAACCCGTTCTACGGGCCCTATGATGCGCAGCAGTTGGTCGAACAACACGCTGAAGAGATTGGCGTGAAGGCGCTGCCCTTCCACGAGCTGATCTTCCTGCCGGACGAAAACCGCTACGAGCAGGCGACAAAAATCCCTGCCGGAACCCGCACCGCCAGCATCAGCGGCACGCAGGTACGCGAGCAATACCTGAACAAAGGCCGTTTGCTGCCCTCATGGTTCACCCGCCCGGAAGTGGCTGAAATCCTGAGCGAAGCCTACCCCGCCCGTCACCAACAGGGCGTGTGCATCTGGTTGACTGGCTTAAGCGGCGCGGGCAAAAGCACGACTGCTGAAATTCTGGAACTGCTGCTGCTGGAACATGGCCGCCGCGCCACCATGCTGGATGGCGATGTCGTGCGTACACACCTTTCAAAGGGGTTGGGCTTCAGCAAAGAAGACCGCGATACCAACATCCGCCGGATCGGCTTTGTGGCAGCAGAAATTGTGTCGCATGGCGGGATCGTGATCTGCGCGGCGGTCAGCCCATACCGCAGCGTGCGCGATGAAGTGCGGCAGATGGTGGGCGACGATCAATTTGTGGAAGTGTTCGTGAATACGCCGCTGGAAGAATGCGAGCGCCGGGATATCAAGGGCATGTATGCCAAAGCGCGGCGCGGCGAGATCACCGGATTCACCGGCATTGATGACCCGTATGAAGCCCCGCTGAACGCCGAAATTGAACTCGATACAGTAGGCGCATCGGCGGAGGAGAACGCCCGCCGGATTCTGCACTATCTGGCGGAACAGGGCTTCGTGCGGACAGCCGCCGAAGCGGAGTATGCATAGGCTAGTCCGGCTATTTGGCTAGAACAGCACCTTATGAACGGGTGCTGAAAAATGTCTATATGGGGAGTGAATGATTTACGGGTGGTTCACTCCCCTTTTTGTTCACCTTCAAGCAGCTTTTTAACAGCAGCTTTGAGCGTTTCCAGATCGCGATCTACCGATTCCCACACAATATCAAGAACAACTTTATCGTATTGGTGAATCAAAATGTCTCGAAAGCCAGCATAATCCGCCCAATGGATTTCGGGGTATCGTGCGGTTAGCTTCGGATCGAGCCGTTTAACAATTTCGCCAATGACCTCAAAATTACGGATGATGGTGTCTTGATGCATATATGAAGTTCGAAAAATATGTTCACCAGCCGACGCCGTTTCTTGAATACGCTGTATGCGTTCGAGAATATCCTGAAGATAAATCCCCTGATCTTTGCTCATAGCGGTTCGGCTTCCTGTAAAATTCCCTCGCGCATTTCCTCGCGCAAATGGGCGGCGCTGGCAATTTCTACGCGATACCCTACAACTTCCTGCATTTCGCGCACCAAACCAGAAAAATCTAACAGGCTAAAATGGGGCGGCAAATCCACGAGCAGATCAATATCACTGTTGGCCTCAGCCTCACCACGCGCCACACTGCCAAATACGCGCACGTTTTTCACCCCACGCCGGGCTGCAACCTGCAATAAATCCTCACGCCGTTCGCGCAGCATCTCCAGCGTAGGGATGGGTGTTTTCTCAATCATGATGATCTCGATACTCGACCAGATGATTAGTTTTCACTAATATGCTTCGCATTATACGAGATTTTGCGTAAGGGCTGCTTATGCTGCGCTGTGGGATAGACACGATTGAAATTTCACGGATTCAGGACGGCATCGAACGCTTTGGCGAGCGCTTCCTGAACCGCTTTTTTACGGCTGGCGAACGCGCCGATACTGACGATCAGCCTGCCCGCCTTGCGGCGCGGTTTGCCGCCAAAGAAGCGGTGGCTAAGGCGTTGGGTACGGGCATTGGCGATGTGAGCTGGCAAGAGATTGAAATTCGCTGCGGTGAGCGCGGCCGCCCGATGCTGATTTTATATGGCGCGGCACAGGCATTGAGCGATCAACTGGGGCTGCGCGAATGGGATGTAAGCCTGACCCACGAGCGCGGCCACGCAAGCGCGGTGGCGGTGGCGATGGGGTAGCTACACTTCCCATTGATATAGCGAATACAGGTATTTGTATCCAGCAGATATTTCATTCAATCTCATCTCTTACATCAGGGGATGGCGGTTGATCGCGCTCAATGGGATCATCCGCAAGGCTGCCATAAGTTAAGTCAATGAATTGCTGCCAAGGCATTTTTTTATAGGCTTCAGTTTCGATATCCTGCTTCAATGCGCTGCTAAGATGCTCCATAAGGCGCACTTTTTCCGCTAGCGTCATACGACTGGTGAGTTGAATGACTTCCTCATATACGGTCATTGTTCACCTCCTGATCACCACTTCATTCTACCATTACTCATCACAACCCTACGGCTTTTTGACCTGCACCTTCTTGCCGGATTTGCGTGACGCGCCGGGCTGCAACCTGCAATAAATCCTCACGCCGTTCGCGCAGCATCTCCATCGTAGGGATAGGTGTTTTCTCAATCATGCGGTGGCGATGGGGCAGCTTGAAATGTTTTAGCTACTTGTATCAAAGCGCATTTTACCGTAAAATAACATTCAAATCCGACCCAAAGACTGTCCGTATGGCAAGCTGCCGAGTGATCGGCTAGGGTCTGCCAGCCCTCGCGGCTGGTTTTTTATTTCTATAACTCGATGATTTGTTTTTTTGCTTTCGCACGTTCAAAAATTTTAGTGATCTCGTCACTTTCCCCGTCAATTGCGTCTCGCACGAACCCCGCTAAAGCATCTACCAACCTCATAGGCGCTGAACTTTCCTCGTTTGCAATACCTTGTACTTTCTGGACTGAGATTCCGAGCCGGCGTAATCGAGTGCCATAGTTATGCCGTTTGGATTTACTTAATGCATCAATAAAAATGGCCGCTTTAGATTGTAATGTTTTGCTTTGGATTAGTGTTTTCGCCAAAGTTTGTACTATCGCTGTGTCGTAGTCTTGCCAATTTCTATATACCGAATAGAACAATTTCCCTTCCAGATATGCTGACTGAAAAACAAATCTAATATATTCCATTCGCTGAATGTGATTGGTTTTACGCCATTTCTGACGCCCTTTGCCAGATTTTTGCTCAAATTCTTCGCATAATTCCTCAAGCGTTTGGCTCTCAAGCTGAACAGCTAACACTGCAACAATAAAGATACGACCTCTTGTTTCCAGACCGTTCTCATCGGCAAAACACAATATCTTACTCACTTAAAACCTACTGATTGGACGCTTCAAGAAGTTATAAACCCTACGGCTTTTTGACCTGCACCTTCTTGCCGGATTTGATCAAAATTTCACCTTTTTCGTCGCCTTCAAGCTGCCAGTCGCCATCTTCAACCAGGTTCACCCAGAAATCGCCGCGCGGGCGCAAGCCACCCCATCCCCGCGCCGCCGCCAGCGCATACAGCCGATCCCGCCTGATTTTCGCGGCACGCTCGATCAACTGCTCTTCGGTCAGCCCGTTTTCACCCAATTTAGACTGAATCGCCGCGCCTAAAGACTGCTCAGCAGGGCGCAAAAAGTCGCGCTCGGCGCCCCAGTTGCCATGATTGATCGCCATATCGAATACCAGCGCCTGCCCCAGCGGGGTCTTGATCCCACGCGGCAGCATACTTTGACGCTGGGCAGCATTCCAGTAGGCATTGGTCGCATATTGATTTTGCGCCGCCTGCATCATCGGGTCACGGGCAAGGCGCAGCAGCAGCGATTTGAAGCCTGCGTCATTACGCAGTTCCGGGTCTTTCAAACGCACGCGCGGCATATACTGTTTACGAAGCTGCTCTGCGCTGCTGCCAGTTGCCTTTGAAAGATACAGGTCTAAGAGCTGCTCTAATCCACCGCCGGAAAGCGTGGATTGAAAGCGCCCATAGCTGACCACCCCGGTATCGTAGTTCTGATAAGTATCGTAACCGCCACCTTCAAAGCCTGCGGTGATGTTGAAAGCCGCCTTGCGCGCACGCTCTTCGGCAGCCGGATCAACAGGTGTTGGCGAAGGGGCAACGCCGCCGGGCGATCCGCCAGCAGGCCGTATATCGCGAGTCAGGTTGGCAGCGCGCGCGGGCAGCGCCAGTTCGCCGTAGCCAAACAACGCGCAGTCGCCCACGATCTCCAACAGATCGTCGCGCAGCCAGCCCTCTTTGCCATTGGGCAGCGCCACTTTGAACCACTGGTATACGCGCCCATTGATGGATTGACCGCGCTCGTCTGGCTTCACCTCCAGCACTTTCAAGCCGCTGGAGCCAACCTCAATTTCCTGCAAGATGGCTGCGGTAGTCGTGGCAGAGGCACGCACATTCACCCGTGAAAAATCGGCGACGGGGCGAACGGTAGCTAAACAGGGTGTTGCCATGACCTTCTCTCCATCCGGGCGGTTAAGCCGACCGTGCTAATGCGTAGATTTTGACTATAAACCAGTTTATGATAAATCGGGGTGAGTGATACCAAGTTTCAACCAGGTTTAGGATAACTTCATAGGGTAGGTGATGGATCTGGCGGCGGGGCTGCAACAACTCTTGATCGATCCTCTCGCTCCGGCGTTCATGCAGCGGGCGCTGCTAGGGGTGATCGTGATCGGCATCGTGTGCGGCGTGGTGGGCGCATATGTGGTCACGCGGGGAATGGCCTTTTTAGGCGACGCGATGGCGCATACGGTGCTGCCGGGCGTGGCAATCGCTTATCTGGCGGCAGGTGCAGGCCGCGAGTGGGTGTTCATCGGCGGGCTGGTGGCGGGGCTGCTTTCGGCGGTGGGCATCGGCTTTCTGACGCGCGGCGGGCGTTAAGCGAAGATACAGCGATTGGCGTGGTGTTCGCCGGGGCGCTGGCGCTGGGCATCGGCATCATTTCGCTGGCACAAAATTACGCCACCGATTTATCGCATCTGCTGATCGGCAACGTGCTGGGCATCACCTCTGGCGACCTGACGCTGATTTTGATCGTGGCGGCGATTGTGCTGACCTGCGTGTTCGTGTTCTATAAAGAATTTCTGATCATCAGCTTTGATTTGACATTGGCGCAATCGCTGCGGCTGCCCGCCGAAGGGCTGCGGATGCTGCTGCTGGTGCTGCTGGCGCTGACGGTGGTGATCAGCCTTGAAGCGGTGGGCGTGGTGATGGTGGCGGCGCTGCTGGTGACGCCTGCGGCCACAGCGCGCATCTTCGTGAAGCGGCTGCACACGATGATGGCGCTGGCGGCTTTCTTCGCGGCGCTGGGTGGGGTGATTGGCATGTATCTGGCGTGGCACATTCGCATCGCGCCGAGCGCGGGGATTGTGCTGACGCTGACGGCCTTCTTCATCATTGCTTTTCTGTTCGCCCCGCGTACTGGCATGGTGTGGGGGTGGACGCGGAGGGCGGCGGGGTAACTTACCACGTATTACACGGCAACAAGCTTCAGCATATTTTCGGGGCGCTGGCGATTGGCGTCACGCCCTTTAACTTTCCCCGTATTCTGCTACCCTTATACGCTGTTTGTAATTTGAGGATTTCCCGTGCAGACTACCCGTTGGGCGCCTTACGACCTGATCTTTTTTGACTGCGACAGCACCCTTTCCACCATTGAGGGCATTGACGAACTCGCCAAATTCAAGGGCAAAGAGCTTCGCGTCAGCGTGCTGACCCAAAAGGCGATGGACGGCGAACTCGATCTTGAAGCAGTATACGGCAAGCGGCTGCAAGCCATTCGCCCGACCCGCGAACAGTTGAAGGCGATTGAGGAAAAATACTGGGAAACGCTGGTGCCGGATGCGGTAGAAGTCTTGGCCGCGCTGCGCTTTCTCAAAAAGCAGATCTTCATCATCAGCGGCGGGCTGGCAGAGCCGGTGCGCGGCTTCGGCAAGCGGTTGGGGGTGGCGCCGGATCATATTCGCGCGGTAGAGCTGGAATATAACGAGCTTTCCGGCGAATGGTGGCATTATCATGAGCCATCAGCAAAGAACAAGCAAACCTATCTGGATTATGACGAAGGCCCGCTGACGGTTTCCAGCGGCAAGCCGCGCATCGTGCAGGAATTGGCGGGCAGTAAATATGGCCGCCGCCTGATGGTGGGGGATGGCGCGTCTGATCTGGCGACGCGCTCGGTGGTGGATTTATTCGTCGGCTTTGGCGGCGTCGTTTCACGAACCAAAGTGCAAAGTGAGGCGGATGCCTTTGTGCCGGTGAACACCTTAGCGCCAATTTTGCCGCTGGCGGCAGGGGCTGCCGGCTATGCGCGGGTGGTTGGCACGCCGCATCAGGCGGTGTTTGATAAAGGGATCGCGCTGGCGCTGGATGGCGGGATGTCGCTTAAGAGCGAAGAAAATCGGGCTGCATTCAAAGCTGCGTTTGCGCACACGAACGAATAACATCGTTATCAACGAAATCAGGTGAGGCTGCCTCATCCCTGAGAAAGCCCTGTAAAACATACGATTTTAGCCGGATGGCTTCAGCTTCCGGCGTGAAACATCATATAACGGAACAACATCAATGCTCACACTCACAACTTGCCCGGAAGCGGTCATTTTCGATATGGATGGGCTGCTGGTAGACAGCGAACCGGTTTGGGAAATGGCGGAAATTCGCCTGCTGGACAAACGCGGTAAAACGCTGATTGAAGAAGTTCGCATCCCGCTGGTCGGCTTACGCATGAATGATTTTTGGCGCGAGATGCGCGCGGCGCTGCAACTGCCGGATACTGAAGAAGCGCTGATTGAAGAAGTGGTGAGCGATTTTCTAGAGACGATTCCCGGCAACGTGCCGCAGCGCCCCGGCGCCGATGCTTTGATTCGCTATTTGGCGGCGAGAAGCATCCCTATCGCCATCGCTTCCAGCTCGCCGCTGGCGGTGATTAACGGGGTCGTAGTTGAACACGGGTGGGACGCCTTTTTCCCGGTACGTGTGACCGGCGATGAGGTGACGGCGGGAAAGCCCGCGCCGGATATTTATCTGGAGGCGGCGCGGCGTTTAGGGGTGAACCCGGATCACTGCATCGCGCTGGAAGACAGCAAAAATGGCGCACGCGCCGGCGCTGCCGCAGGGATGACCACCATCGCCGTACCCGATCTTTCGCATGGCACGCCGGAAGGTTTTGCCAACATCACGCCGCATGTGGTGGAAAGCCTGCATGAAGTACAGGCGGCGCTAGAAGCCCTGGAGTGCTTTGCATAACTGCTAACAGACGCCCTGTAAAGCGCTGCTGCGGGGATAGGTCATTTCGATACCCCTTTCCCCGTGCTATCATTTCCCTCACTTCAGTGAACACATTCAGGACAACCCCA
Source organism: Chloroflexi bacterium OLB15 (assembly GCA_001567085.1). Classification (GTDB taxonomy): domain Bacteria; phylum Chloroflexota; class Anaerolineae; order Aggregatilineales; family Phototrophicaceae; genus Flexifilum. The sequence goes on along the minus strand of LMZS01000113.1, from coordinate 13,935 downwards.
TCTTGACCTATAACATCCTTGTCGCTACTGACCTGACCGATGCCAGTTTGAGCCTGATCCGCGAATCGGAAGATGCTGAACTGCTGACCAGCGCGCCAAATCTGCCATCGCTGCGCGAAAAAATTGGCGGACGCCCACGCCATCATCAGCCGGGACAATGTGCATCTGGATAAATCGCTGCTGGATGCCGCGCCAAACCTGAAGCTGATCGGGCGAGTGGGCGCGTCGCTGAGCGGGGTGGATCTGGAAACGGCGACCAATCGCGGGATCGTGGTGATGAATACGCCGGGCGCGAACGCGGTAGCGGCGGGCGAACTGGCGCTGACGCTGATGCTGGCGCTGAGCCGCCGGCTGGTGAGCGCGCATAACAGCCTGAAGGAAGGCTTTTGGCTGCTGGATCGCAAGCGGCAGGCGGGCAGCCAGCTTCAAGGCAAAACGCTTGGGCTGGTGGGCATGGGGCGCGTGGGAACGGTGGTTGCCGGGCGAGCGCTGGCTTTCGGCATGACGGTGCTGGCGTATGATCCGTACTTGAGCGACGACGAGATCAGCGATGAGCGGGTGCAGCTAGTCGGATTGAAGGAACTGCAAAGCCGCGCCGATTTTGTGAGCATCCATGTGCCTGCCACCAAAGAGACGCGCTTGCTGGTCAATGAGGCGTTCATTCGGGCGATGAAACGCGGCGCGCGGCTGATCAACACGTCTCATGGCAGCGTGGTGGATGAAGCGGCGCTGGCGGCGGCGCTGAAAGATGGGCATCTGACCGGCGCGGGGCTGGATGTATACAGCGAAGAGCCGCCTTACAACAGCCCGCTGATCGGCATGGAAAATGTGATCCATACGCCGCACATTGGCGATAACACGGTAGAAGCGGCGCAAGATTTATCGCTGCAAATTGTGGCGCAGGTGCTGGACGCGCTGCGCGGCGAAGATTACCGTAACGTGGTCAATTTGCCGTTCATGCCCGGCATGGATTACGAAACCGCGCAGCCGTATATGGCGCTGGCTGAACGCATGGGCAAAATTTTGCAAACGCTGGCACGCACCCGCGTGCGGCGAATCGCGGTGGAATATCGCGGCGAGGAAGCGGGCGGCATTGTGAAACCGGTCACGGTGGCGCTGCTTAAGGGCATTCTGGCGCCGGTGCTGAGCGATACCGTGAATTATATCAATGCGCCGGTGCTGGCCGCCGAACGCGGCATCGCGGTGACGCAGGCCAAAGGCTTAAAGACGGGCGATTATGCCAGCGTCGTGAGCGTGCAGGCGACGCTGGAAGACGGCGAAACCATCACCATCAGCGGCACGTTATTGGATCGCCGCGAGCCGCATATCGTGCAGATCAACGATTACCGCCTGAACTTCGTGCCTGAAGGGACGCTGCTGATTATGGGCAGCTTTGACCAACCGGGCGTGATCGGGCGGGTGGGGACGCTGTTTGCCGACAACGGCATTAATATCGCCATCTGGCAGACCGGCCGCGCCACTCCCGGCGGGCATACGCTGACGGTGTTAACGCTGGACGAGCCGATGCCTGAAACGCTGCTGGATATGCTGCGCGAACGCGAGTTCGTCAGGCACGCGCATCAGGTGGAGCTGTAGCGAATATCTATGAAAAAGGCTTGCGGTTATGCGTGGTGTTCTCACGAATAGCCCGGCTTTATGGGGCAATCCGGTTTGTATACGGGATAACAGGGCGCAAACAGCGCGCGGCAAAAGCCTGTTGATACGAAATTTGATATCGCCCCGCAATCTATTATGCCGCTTAAGCCTCAATAGCTGCCCTTAAACATATTGGCGCGCACTTTGGCGATATGGTCGGCCATCAGGCGGGCGGCGGTTTCGCCATCCCCGGCGGTGATCGCGTCCACTATCTCCGCATGTTCTTCAGTGCCGTCAATCAAATACTGTTCGCTAACGTGCTGCCCCGCGCCTTTGCTGTACATGCGGTTGCGAGATTGCAGCACCATTTGCCCCAGCAATTGGTTAGGGCAGGCGCTGCACAAAATTTCGTGCCACTGGCGATCCGCTTTTGACCATGCCGCGCGGTCGCCACGCTTGGCAGCATCACGCATGGCGTCCGTCAGCGATAGCAGGGCGGCAGTGTCATGCTCATTCATGCGCTCTGCCAGCAACCGTACCAATTCCGGCTCAATCAACTGGCGTATGTGCAGCGCGTCCAGCACATCCTGCACGGTGCGGGTGGCAACTGTGATCGCGCGGCCGGGGATGATTTGCAGCACGCCATCCCCCGCAAGCTGCTGTAGGGCTTCGCGCACTGGCGTTCGGCTGATGCCCAATGCTTTTGAAATACGATTTTCAGACAATGGATCGCCGGGCTGCACATCGGCATTACGCAGCGCGTCCTGCAAAGTTTCGTAGGCAATATCGCTCAGGCGGCGGGTATCGCTAGAAGGCGCAGGGCGATTCTGCTGCAAATATTGTTCAAGGCGTTCCATCGAATCGGCAGGTTGTTGCATTTGCTCTCACAGTGCTGTATTCTGGTTGTATACAAGCTGCATATCGTCAATATACTCCGCTTTTAGCAAATGGTAAAGAAGTCAGTGACCGTAGGCAGCACGGACTGGCATATTTTTCATAAAAGGAGAGCTTCATCATGGATATTTGTATGCACAACTGGATGCGCCCTGAGCCGATTGAAGTCACCATCGAGCGCCTGTCTCGGTTGGGCTATGACGGCATCGAGATCATGGGCGAGCCGCGCAAGTACAATGTGAAATCGGTGAAAGCGCTGCTAGAGGCGAACAACCTGAAGTGCTTCGGCGCGGTTACGATCATGCTTTCTGGCCGTGACCTGATCCACGCAGACCCGTATTTCCGTGAAATGAGCGTTCGCTATGTGAACGAAATCGTGGATATGGTGGGCGCGCTGGACGGCACGATCATCACTCTCGTCCCCAGTGAAGTGGGCAAGGTGGTAGCCATGTCTGATCCTGAAACCGAGTGGGGTTGGGCGGTAGACGGCGTGCGCCAGATTGCCGATTACGCCTCAAAATACCCGAATATGCGGATCGGTCTTGAACCCCTCAACCGCTTCGAGACCAACTTCCTGAATCGCCACGATCAGGCGCTGAAACTGATGGAAGATGCCGGACGCTCCAACGTGGGCGTGGCGCTGGATGCTTTCCACATCAACATTGAAGAAGCCGATATGTATCAGGCGATCTTGAATACGGGCAAGCATCTGGTGGACTTCCATGTTGCAGACAACAACCGCCGCCCCGCTGGCGAAGGCGCGCTGGACTGGGCGAAGCTGATCCAGACGCTCAAAGATGCTGGCTACACCGGGCCGCTGACCGCCGAATTTGTGGTGCCGTTTGACCGTTCACCGCTGGCGGAAAAAGACACTGACGTTGGCACCACCGCTACCGAAGCTGAACTCAAGTTCATCCGCGATCATGGCTCAGACCTGATGAGCGACGCTATGTATTCGCGCCACGTCAAAAACTGTATTGACCACCTGCGCGCAAACGGCGCGTAAGAATATCAGCCGCCTCACCCAGTCGCCCCTCTCCGTGAAGGAGAGGGGTTGACTTTAAGTGAGGATTTTTGGGTTATGCAACCTGATTTTGTGACAGCATCTTTTTGAGGGTGTATGAAGGCAAAATCTCATTTAAGCCCCGCGCATGGGCAAGGTGAGGGCTTATGACGCCTACAGTTTTACTGATTGGCACGCTGGACACAAAGGGGCCGGAAACCGCCTATCTGCGGGATCGCGTTCGCGCATATGGCTGCGACGTGCTGGTGCTGGATTCCGGCATTTTAGGCGAGGCTGTGGGGATCACCGCCGATTTCACCCGCGAAGCGGTTGCCGAAGCCGCAGGATCGCACATCGAAGCGCTGCGTAACGCCGGAACGCGCGGTAAAGCAGTTGAAGAAATGCTGAAAGGCGTGCGCTCGATTGCCCTTGATCTGTGCGCGCAAGGGAAGATTCACGGCGCGGCTTCGCTGGGCGGCGCGGAAGGCGCGATTCTGGCGGCGGCGGCAATGAAGTCGCTGCCTGTGGGTTTTCCCAAGCTGATCGTCTCGCCGCTGGCATCTGGTTTCCGCAAGTTCGGGCCGTTCATCGGCAGCAAAGATGTGACCGTGATGCATTCGGTGGTGGATATCCTCGGCCTGAATGACATCAGCCGCGCCATCTTTGACAATACCGCCGCCGCGATTGCGGGCATGGCGAAAGCCTATGAAGCGCGGGGGCCGCTAAAAGTTGCCACCGAACGGCCTGCTATCGCCGCCACCATGCTGGGCAATACGACGCGGCCGCTGATGCGCGCACGCCCGAAAATTGAGGCGCTTGGCTACGATTTTGTGATCTTTCATGCCAATGGCGTAGGCGGCGCGGCGATGGAAGAACTGATCCCGCAGGGCGCGTTCGCAGCGGTGCTGGATTACACCTTGAGCGAGATCGCAGGGTTCATCGCAGGCGGCTTTCACAATGCTGGCGCCACCCGGCTAGACGCGGCGGCTAAAGCGGGTATTCCCCAGTTGATCGTTCCCGGATGCCTCGATTTCATCGTCTTTGGCGCGAAACATGAAGTGCCGTCGCAGTACCGCGACCGCCCCACGTACTATCACAATCCTGAATTTACGCTGGTTCGCCTGACCCCTGAAGAACAGCTTGCCGCCACCCGTATGCTGGTAGACAAGCTGAACAGCGCCACCGGCCCGGTCACGCTGCTGGTTCCGTTGGGCGGCGGCTCGGTGATGGATATTGATGGCGGCGCCTTCTGGAACGTGGAACTTAATGAACGCGTGCACGATATTTTCAAAACCACGCTAAAGCCAGATATTCGCTACGTGGAATGTGCCGCGCATATCAACGATAACGCATTTGCTGATGTAACTGTTGAAGAATTGAAGCGATTACTGTCATAAGACCTTTGCCTTTCAGCGCGCGATCATCCTATCACTACGGGTCACCGCGTATTCATAACCTATTGAAAGTCGTTAGTCCGTCAGGAGGGAACCTAAATGGCGGCGCCACGTAAGACAAAAGAGTTGAATTTCCCCTCGTTCTGCCTGGGCAATTTGAGCTATGTGGATGTGCAGGAGTATCTCAAACATTCGGATACTATCCTGATCCCCAAAGCCAGCCTTGAGCAGCACGGGCCACACCTGCCGCTGTTCTGCGACACCATTACCGCCGAAGAAGTCGCCTCTCGCGCTGGCGAAGAAGCAGGCATTCTGTACACGCCGACGCTGTGGCTAGGTTATTCTCCGCAGCACATGCGCGCGCCGGGCTGGGGCGCTGGCACGATCACCCTGCGCGCCGATACCTACCTGAACGTGATCTACGACATTGGCCGCAGTTTGATCCATCAGGGCTTCAACCGCCTGATCTTTGTGAATGGGCATGGCTCGAACGTCAAAGTCATTGACCCTGTACTTCGCAAACTGCGCTACGAAACTGGCGCGTTGATCGCCTACTATAAGCCCTACGCCGAACGCTACATTGGCATGTTGAAAGATGTGCTGGAAGGCCCGGTTGAAGAAACCCCCGGCTGGCACGCGGGCGAACTGGAAACCTCACAGTGTCTTGCTCATGATCCGAATCTGGTACGGCTGGATCGGGCGATTGTGGATAAGGCGCACACCCCGAAATGGCTGGGCGACGCATGGGCGAAGAAAGACGGCATGCCTGACGCCGAATTTCAGGGCTACCAGTATTTCAACTTCCCCTTTGATCATGAGGAATTCACTGACAGCGGCATCATGGGCAACCCGCATCGCGGCACGGCTGAAAAAGGCGAAATCGCCTTTAGCCGCTTCAGCAATCACCTGATTGACGCGGTGGAAGAACTGGAAAAAGTAGAACTCACCATCAAAAACCGCGATTGGACGGAAGGTAAGGCGTGGGCATGGTAGCTGAACGCGGGGGTAACGCCTATATCGTCAGCCGGTTGACCGAGATCGCTGGCGCGGGGAACGTGCTGGCACAACCGGAAGCACGGGTGAAATATGCCAACGATCAATACTGGTACGCCATCGCCGCAACCGCCGCTGAACAGCCATTGAGCAAGCCGGATGCCGCTGTGACGCCGGAAACGGTTGAGCAGGTAGCGGCGGTGGTCAGGCTGGCGAATGAACTGAACATCCCGCTGACTCCCTGGGGCGGCGGCAGCGGCGTGCAAGGCGCAGCCAATGCGGATCGCGGCGGCATTGTGCTGGATACGCGCAAGATGAAAGCGATCCGCCACATTGATGATCTTTCGCTGACCTGTACGGTAGAAGCGGGGCTTGCCTGCCGCGATTTTGAAGCCTATTTGAACACGCGCGGATTGACCTTCACCCACTATCCGGCTTCAACCGAATGGGCGACGATTGGCGGCAGCATCGGCGCGCGCGGATCGGGCGTGCTTTCCAGCAAATACGGCAAGATTGAAGATCACGTGCTGTCAGTGGAATTTGTGACGCCTACAGGCGAGATCGTACATACGCCAGCGGTGCCGCGCCATGCCGCAGGACCAGAACTAACCCAGCTTCTGATCGGCTCAGAAGGCACGCTGGGCGTGGTGACGGCGGCGGTAGTCAAACTGCGATGGCTGCCCGCGAAACGCACATTCGGCGTATACAGCTTCAAATCGCTGGAAGAAGGCGTTGAGGCCGGGCGCAAGATCATGGTCAGCGGCCTACGCCCTGCCGTGATCCGCTATTATGACGCTCACGCGGCATCACACAGCCTTGCCAGGGCGGTGGAAACGCCGCTGCCCGACCCGACGATGGTGCTGATGTTTGACGGTGAATATCCGGCGCTGGTGAACGCCGAAGCTGAAACCGCCTTCAGCATTTGCAGGCAGCACGGGGGGATAGAACTCCCCGCCAGCATCGGTGAAACATGGTGGGATAGGCGCTACGTGTTCTATTACCCGCCCTACGCGCCAGAACTGCCGAGCATTTGGGGTACGGTAGATGTGGTGGCCGATTTCGCGCATATCAACACGGTCTATCATGCCACCACACGGGCGATCCGCGAGGTAGTAGGGCCGGAATGGAATTTATCGCTGAACACCCATTTTAGCCACTGGTACGAGTGGGGTTCGATGATTTACGCGCGCATGAAAATTCCTACCGGGCCATCTGACCTTGCCGAGGCGAAGGCACTGCACGACAAGATCATCAAGGCGGGCGTGGATGCGGCGCTGGCGGCTGGCGCGGTGATCAACGATCATCACGGCGTGGGGCTGCGGCTGCTGCCGTTCATGGATGCGCAGTATGGCGCTGGCATGAGCGCGCTTTCGCAAATTAAGCACGGCTTAGACCCGAAGAACATTCTCTGCCCCGGCAAGCTGGGGCTGGGGTAGAAGGGCAGCGCCACAGAGGGTTTAGAATATAAATATCTGTAACTTCTAGACCCTTTGTGGCTTAAATCGTTACGATGCTCTGTCAAAAGCTGGTTCAACCCGTTAAAAATGAGGCTGTTGACGAACACGGTTAACCTATTTTTTGATCATATTTGCGGCGCGCTTGCCTATATTCTGATTGAACGCCCCCCTGAAACCTGAAAATTGGGAAACAGAATAGGAAATCCCCCCTATCCTCCCCCTTTGCTGAAAGATTACGGTCAAGGTAAACTCAAAAATGTTACATTTGTACTAGTAATCCTCGTTTGTTGGTGGGATCAGGGCGTGGCAGCCACCGGCTTTGCGGTAGAGCATTTTTATCACGGTCAGTTATTGATGGGCGGACGTCTCGCTGGTGAGGCGCGCCAACTGGCGTCTTCGCGCGGCATTAGCCCGGAATTGGCTGCCGATGCGGTGAAAGATGCCCCGTTACCTGCGCTGGCTGATAATCAGGTTGGTTCGCTGGCGCTGGTGCGCGGGCGCTCAACCCCGTTCATCTTCGTGCAATCTGTAGATCGCGGCGGGCAATATCCATTCCGCCATTATCTGCTGGTGCCGCCGGATGGGCTGCGCGCGCTCAGCGGCAATTTACGCGGCGTGCTGGCGCTGGCGCAAACCCAGTTCCCGACATACGAAATGACGGGGCAAACCCTGCCGCCCGTCACGCTGCTGCCATCCACCACGCCAACAGCCGCGCAGCAAGAACAGGCGATGCTCAATTTGATGACCATCACCAGTGACCGGCTGAACGTGATCGAGATCATGCTGGCGGCCATCATCAAGGGTGTCCCCATTTATGTGCGCGGCGCACCGCCGGAACTTCCCAAGCGCATCACCCTGATCGAAGGGCTGCTTTCGCTGCTGCCGCCACCGGCGCGTTATGGCGTCACCTTTGCCACACACACCACCTCAGATGTGCCGCTGGATGCTCAGGTACGCTTTGTGGCCGACGATATGCCGCTTTCGCCGGATGTGCTGGAATATACCTGGGGCGAGCCTGCTACACGCGGCTTTAAGCCAGAAGACGACTACGCCCGTTATATTCGCAGCCAACTGCGGCTGGATACCGGGCTGGTGATTGAAGCCACCAGTGCGCTTACGCCTGTTGCCGGATGGCGCTTAAAACGCGGCGACAGCATGACCGACGCCCTCGCCTACAGCAGCTATCGCTTGAGGGTGGATGAATCGCTGCTGAATCATCAGCCAGTGGGCGCAAATGAAGCCGCGCGGATACTGGCCGAAGACCCGACGCTTTCCGATGAGCTGCGGGTGGTCTACATTAACCACCTGCTGGCCTTCGCGCTGGTGCTGGACGAAGACGAGAATACCGATTTGCTCACGGTTGTTGCTAAAGGCCAGCCAGAGCTTGAACGGGCGATCATCGAAGCCATGCGCAAGGCACTGGTCTCTGGCAAACATGAGATGGTCTACCGCCGGGTCATGCACTGGTTAGCGTCTCCCGGCGGCTTTAAGGGCATGTACTGGATCGATCTGCTTCAGCGATCAGCGCTAGCCAATGCGCAGGCGCTGGTCAATACAGGCGATGCCGTCGGGCTGAACCAGTTTTTAGCCGATGTGCGTGCCGCGCCCAATGCCGCTGATTTTGTGCCGGTTCTGCCGCAGTTGATCGAAACTGCGATCCCGCTGGCTTCGCGAGATCGCAACCTTGCCGAAACGGTGTTCGCGCTGGCGGCAACGGTACTGCCCGCCGAGCAGCTTCAGCGGGTGGCCGCGCAGCCGGGATTGGTGGCACAGCTTCCGCAAAGCGTGGGCGTGCTGCTGGCACAAGTTTCAGGGAAGGCATTGGCCGCAGCGCCGGATGGCCTGCTGGCGCGAGTGGTCGCTGATTTTGGCGGGCATTGGCGTCCGTTGATCGCGATTCGCCTGACGGAATTGGTCACGCTGAGCGGCAGCTACGAGCTGCTGGACTCTGCCGCGATGGAAACCTTAGCCAATGCCGCGCAAACCCCCTTTGGCGAAACCTATGACTCGACGCTGCGCTGGCTGGCGCGGTCGCTCTCCACCGACGACTTGCAGCAAATTCTTGATCCGCCAGCGCGGTTTAGCCTGCTGCAAATTTTGCTGGCGCGCGGCGCATATCCCGAATTAGTGCAGATGATGGCGCAGCAGCAGCGCTTGTTCTTTCCCGGCGATAAGCAGCTTCAGTTCGCCAATATGACTCACCGCCTGTTTCTGGAAACGCCGCTTTCGCCGGATCAACTGAGCGAAGCGCTGGCGACGATGACCGAACGCAACGTGAAGCCGATGACCCAGGCAATGGCCTATTTCGGCGCGCTTCAGCAGCAGCATTGGTCGCCAGAAATGGCCTCACGGGCAACCGAACTGACCACGCTGGTCTTTAATAACCGGCTGATTGCCGAAACTATCGCGCCGGAATTTTTGGCCGAACTGCTGAACTATCACGTTGAGCGGCAAGATCAGGCGCAGGCGCAGCGGGTAGCCGGACTAATGCCCGCGCCGGCAGCGCGCAAAGGCGAAACTGGTCTGCAAGTGATGATTACCCTGTACCGGCAGTTGAGCTGGAATAATGAGGTACAGGCAACGGCGCTGGAATGCCTGCGTAAATATGTACGGCGGCTTTCGGGCGCGGCGGGGGCATCTGCGGCTAACCGGTTGGGGCGTGAATTAAGCGATGAGGTACGCGTAACGCTGGATGCCACCCGCACCATGCATCAGGTGCTGGGCGGCGAACAGATCGGCGATTATGCCTACACGCTGCATACTGTCGCGCAGTTTTTGTACGACACCGGCTTTTCTTACCGCGATAAAAACAACCTGCCTTCGGTCAATTCGCTGATGAGCGATATGGACAGCTTAAGCGGCAACCTGAGCAACGATGAACGCCAATCGCTGGCGGCAGGTATGCTTGAGATGATGGACAATATCGCGGCGCTGGCAGCCCAGCATCGTTCAGTGCGTTCGCGGGAAGCCAACGAGCAGATTGATGCGCTGGTGAATGGCAGCGGAACCGCCAGCACCATCCTTGATGTGTTCAGGGTGATGGGCGGCTATTTTGCGCGTGGCAAGCGGCTGGCGCTGAAGCCTGACCAACTGATCACCTTGCATCCTCTGGGCGATAGAGCATCACACAATCTGCTGCGCGAGGTGGAGCAGATCAACCGGCTGATGGCTTCGGCGCTGCGGGCGCTGCCCCCCGACCACAAGTTTTCCATAGGCGCGGCGGCGATACAGGGCGATATTGAAAGCCTGTGGGGTGATTTATCGCTGGTGGAGCGGCGCACGCTGGTGCGCGATCTGGCGATTGATTTACAGCGTATTCCAGACCTGATCCTGATGATCACCGAGCGTTATGATGGCAAGGTGCTGCAATACGACAGCGGCCTTGCGCGCAAGCTGGATAGCAACCGCCAGCGCCCCGAAAATACGATGGAGTTCTACCGCTTCGTACATGGCTACTTCGCGCAGCGGGTGCGGTGAACAGCGCGCTTCGGCTGCTATAGCCTGTGTGCGAAACATAATTCTTGTGGGGAGCCACATAAAAGCATAAAACATTTGTTCGTGATAGAATTTCTCTGGATAGTATCCATATACCAAAGCAGCTACATGAAACATCAAACACAGCTTACCTTCATTGATTTGTTTGCAGGCATTGGCGGATTTAGAATCGCTTTTGAGTGGGCTGGTTGCAAATGTGTTTTTTCATCTGAATGGGACAAGTTTGCTCAGGAAACATATCTGGCAAATTACGGTGAGCGCCCCGCAGGAGATATTACAAAAATTAGTTCCAGGGATATACCCTCTCACGACATACTCACAGCCGGATTTCCTTGCCAACCATTTAGTATCGCCGGAGTCTCAAAACACAACGCGCTTGGTAATGCGCATGGATTTGAACATGAAACGCAGGGAACTCTTTTCTTTGATGTGGCGCGTATCATAAATGAAAAAAGGCCTGCTGCCTTTGTTCTTGAAAATGTCAAAAATCTAACCACACATGATAAGGGCAAAACTTTCCGCGTAATACTTGAAACTTTAAGAGAAGATCTCGGCTACCAGGTATTTTATAAAATTCTAGATGCGCGTACCGTTGTTCCGCAGCATAGAGAACGTATTTATATTGTCGGATTCCGCGAACCTCATAATTTCCAGTTTCCTCAACTGCCCGACCTTTCTCCTAAAATAAGCGATATTTTAGAATCTGATATAGAAGATAAATATACGCTGACCGATCACCTGTGGGAATATCTCCAAGAATACGCCCGAAAACATAAAGAAAAAGGGAATGGGTTTGGGTTTGGACTGGCTGATCTCAACGGTATCACACGAACACTAAGCGCACGTTATTACAAGGATGGCGCCGAAATTCTCATTCCACAAAAAGGTAAGAATCCCCGCCGGCTAACCCCTCGCGAATGTGCCCGGCTCATGGGCTATCCAGATAGCTTCCAGATTGTTTGTAGCGATACAAGAGCCTACAAGCAGTTTGGAAATTCAGTTGCTGTACCCGTAGTTGAGGTAATAGCGCGTGAGGTAGTGAGATGTCTGAATGCCCGCGAGGTGGAGGCGTCGCAATGGGAAACAGCCCGCCAACTCCCCCTGATGATATAACCTCAAAGCAAATACAGACAATACTAGCAGGATGGGGAAAGCAACATTTTCGCCCGTTTCCCTGGCGAACACCTTTAAAGGAATGGCATGGATTAATAGCTGAAATATTATTACAGCGAACACGCGCAGCAAACGTTATTCCTGTATATCAAATCTTTATCCAACGATTCCCCCTCCCACAACAACTCGGTATGGCCTCAGTAGAAGAAATTGAGAATATCATTCGACCTTTAGGTCTACATTGGAGAGCGCCGCTGCTTAAAAAACTTGGGCAGAAATTATCCGAGAATGATGGTTGTGTACCGCATGATGAACAGGCATTAAACAGTCTTCCCGGTGTAGGCGCATATGTAACAGCAGCGTTCTTAAGCCTACATGCGGGTGTCAGAAGTATTATCATAGATTCAAATATAGTGCGATTTGTTGGCCGTTTGAGTGATTGTCTCGTTGATGGAGAAACGCGCAGGAAAAAGTGGTTAATAGCCTATGTTGAAGCTCTTACGCCTTTGAACGATATAAATGTCTTTAATTACGCATTGCTCGATTTCACGATGGAAGTCTGTACTACAATTCCGAAATGTGATATCTGTCCCTTAGGTGAACGTTATTGCGCTTATCGTAAAAGAAACATCGCGGAAAAGACACCGAATGAATGCGGAATTATCTGATTTATTTAGCAGCGTAGCATTTAAAACACTACGAACTGTTGACCTACCAGATTCAGGCTCAAACCAACATGAAATCAATGGAGCTGCTTCCCTGCGTGAATTTTTTCAAACAGGGGATTCCGTAAAGGGGAAACTACACTGGTTTTACTTTGAAGATGGTGCCCCACCGGATAAGTCCGAAAGTGACTTTACTTTTTACGATGCAAGAGCTAAGAGCGCAGAACGTACAGGGCGTACAGAATGGCGACTGTACTACAGCGGAGATTTTCTTTCAAAAGCGTTCATCGGTGACGTTCTCGTACTTGCAAAGGATAGAAGAGGAGTCATTTTCGCTCTTGTTTTTGCGCAGAACTCAAGCTGGTTACAGGCAGCGAGAGTGCTTTTTGGCTTTGACCCTCCAGTCGATCTGTTCCAGATATTGCCTGATTCAACGCTCGAACAGCAGACGCTTGAATTTGCGCGACAGCAGATAATAGAAGCTCTTGGTATTGAAGTTGTCATACCAGCGACCGAAACCGACCGTGAGTTAGTTCTGCGCAAATTTGGCGAAGGTTTTCCAGATACAAAAACCATGTCCGATTTTGCCCGTAGCATTACCTCAATAAACCCGCGTGATGATGCTGACCTTGCGTTAACCTCGTGGATACAGCGTGAAGAAGAGCTTTTCCGCGCAATGGAAGATGTTATCGTTAGCAACAAGCTGCGTGAGGGGTTTGCCGATGTTGATGATTTCATCAAATATTCTTTAAGCGTCCAAAATCGCCGCAAATCTCGTATGGGGCATGCACTGATGCATCATCTTGCAGCAGTATTTGATGCATATGATCTCAAATATGAAAGAGAAGTCGTAACTGAGAGAAAAAATAGACCGGATTTTCTTTTCCCAGGCAAATCCAAATATGATGACCCGGGTTTCCCTGCAACACAGTTGGTAATGCTGGGGGCAAAATCAACACTTAAAGATCGCTGGCGGCAGATACTGACCGAAGCAGATAGGATTCCGTCAAAGCATCTTTGCACCCTTGAACCGGGTATTTCACGCGATCAAACTGATGAGATGCTAATGCAGCGCCTTACACTCGTCATCCCTTCAGGGCTTCATCAAACATATCTTCCAGAGCAGCGGGACTCGCTACTTACATTGCAACAGTTTATTGACTACGTTACGAACACTCAGTTGACATCAAGCTAGAGCTGGCCAGGAACTATAAAACTGAGAAATGTGTGATTTACGCTAAGCTCTCTTCTATCACCCACTATCCAACAGCATCACTAAGTCATTGTCAGCTTCACGCCACGAAACCCACCGCGATGCTGATGTA
>LMZS01000112.1 GCA_001567085.1 Chloroflexi bacterium OLB15 | reverse complement strand
GGGGGGCGCGCGCGGCGCTGCGGCGCACACTCTCAGCACTGAACGCTGCAATCGAGGGAACCGGGCTGCTGATCGAACGTGAAGCAATCGCCTTCGACCCATCTTCACTATGGTGTGATGTCACGGTGTTCACACAGGCGCTTGCTGGCTGCGCCGGTCACTCTCACGACCAGCATATCGTTTGTGAGCAGTGCCTACCGCTGTTGAACGAGGCGGCCAGTGTTTACAAAGGTGATTTTTTGCAGGGATTCACGCTGCGAGACAGTGCCGAATTTGACCTGTGGCAGTTTCAGCAAACCGAGCATCTACGCAGGCTGTATTCGGTCACACTTGAAAAGCTGGTGCACTTATACAGCATCTCCCATGACTACCTGCAAGCCATTGAATTGGCACAAATGTGGCTCGCTCTTGATCCCTTACACGAGGCAGCACACCGCCAATTAATGCAGCTTTATGCGTGGGCTGACCAGCGCGCGATGGCGCTGCGCCAATATCGTGAATGCGTACGTGTACTTCAACAAGAATTAGGCGTGCCCCCACTTGATGAAACTTCCAGTTTATATCAGCAAGTGATGGAAAACAGAATCGAACCCCGAAGCATTATCTCTACGCTAACGCCGATCTCGATATCTCCCGAAACCACAAAATTCATGCTCCCGCTAACCGGGCGCGACGCCGAAATGTCACGTTTGGAATTGGCCTACAGCCACGTTTCGCAGCAAGTAGTTGTCATCGAGGGAGAAGCCGGCATAGGCAAAACCCGTCTGACTGAAGATTTCATCGCGCGCTGCCGTACTGCCGGTCATTTTACAGCCGTCTTTCGCTGCTTTGAAAGCGAGACCTCGATTGCTTATGCCCCAGTGATCCGCCTTCTGCGTGACCTTTTAAACAAAGGTCTGTTAGAGGGACTGGAAACCCATTGGTTAACCGAATTAGGGCGTTTGCTGCCGGAAATTCAATCACGCGCCTTAAGTACCCCTGCAGAAATGAATAATACGGCGGCACAAACGCGGCTGTACGAAGCGATTTGTCAGACCATCGCCCATGCCTCAAAAGCAGCTTATCCCCATATCATCCTATTTGAAGACATCCACTGGTCAGATAACGCCACGCTCGAATTTGCCGCCTATGCCCTGCGACGCAGTAAGCCTCAACAAATAATGTTTATGTTTACATGGCGCAGCGAAGAAATGCCGCGCGGGCACCACATTCAACTAACGCTGGCTGAATATATTCGCAGTGGCGAGCAAATTTGCCATATTACTCTGCCCCGTTTCACTAAAGAACACATTCATCAGTTGGTAAGCGCTGCATCACTAAACGCTGATAGCCTATTAATTGACCGCCTCTACAGCGAGTCCGAAGGGCTTCCGCTGTTTGTTTACGAATATCTATCGCTAATACGAACAAATACATCGCTGCAAAATGCCAGTGAATGGGAAACGCCGATTGGCATGCAGGCCTTGTTACGCTCGCGAATTGATCAGCTAAGTAAAACCGCAAGGCAAATTCTGGATGCCGCCGCAGTTATTGGCCGCGCCTTTGATTTTGATCTTGTGCGTGAGTGTGGTGGCCGCACAGACGATGAAACTGTGGATGGGTTAGACGAACTTCAGCAGCGAGGCATTTTGTACGTTGGAGAAGAAGACATCATCATCTACATATTTCGCCATGAAAAACTGCGCGCTGCCACATATAAAGACCTATCACTAGCGCGCAAGAGGTTGCTACATGGGCGCGCAGCTCAAGCTATTCTCAACCGCGTTGGTCATACCGATAAGCTGCCCGCAAGCGCGGCACTCGTTGCCTATCATTTTCAATTGGCCGGGCAGGAAGTCCGCAGTGCTGATTATTACGTCATAGCCGGTCGCTACGCGCAAAGCCTTTTTGCGAACCACGAGGCACTGGATTACTTTGAGCAGGCGCTAGCCTTAGGCTATCCACAGGTAGACGAACTGTATCAACATATTGGTGACCTGCACACGATCAATGGGAATTACCCCGCAGCTATCCATAGCTACGAGGCTGGAATTGCCCACGCGCACAATGGCTATCTAGCCTCGCTGGAACATGCGCTTGGGAACGTTTTTCACCGGATGGGTGAATGGGAATTGGCCGAATCTTATTTCGCGGCGGCGCTGAAGCATCTTGAACCAACAGAAACCAGCGAACGCGCGCGCTTGTTAATTGATTGGAGTCTTTCCCGGCATATTCGTGGCTTAACCACCGAAGCCCAACACCTTGCAGGCGAAGCACTTGCGCTTGCTGAAAAAACCGGCTCAGCAGTTTCTCAAGCACAAGCGCATAATATGCTGGGCATCCTCGCCCGTAAAAATGGCGATCTTCAATTAGCCGGTTTTCATTTGCAGCAAAGCTATCAGATCGCCGTGACCTTGAATGATTTCAATATACATATTGCCTCGTTAAACAACCTTGCGTTGATGTTCTCAGATTTAGAACGCCCTCAGGAGGCGCAGCAGTTGTTAGAGCAGGCATTGGAAAAATGTGCGCGCGTCGGTGACCGACATCGTGAGGCAGCCCTGCATAACAATATCGCTGACCTGCTTCATAAAAAGGGGTTTCCTGAACAGGCGATGGAGCATTTGAAACACGCAGTCGCGCTGTTTGCCCAGGTTGGTGTTAATGGTCAAGAGATGAAGCCGGAAATCTGGAGACTGACGGAGTGGTAAGCAAACGCCTTAGCGCGCTTCCCTGCCCAAATCGCGTTACACAACAGGGGTTGCTGCACCTTACCCGGCAGAAAAATCAAATAACGCGGCAATCGCCATCACGAATCTTCCCATAAACACCACTTTATTTGAGAAAGCAGGTGGAAAATAACGGAACGAAGAAGCACGTAGCGGCACGCGCCAACCGATTCAAGATCGCCTCACGGTGTTGGATAGAAACGCCTGAGCCATCCATTTATACTGGCCTGAGAGCGATAGAATCGTCGTTATTGCAATCAACCTGATCAGCAAAGCAGCTCATCCTCTACGCGATTGTTGAAGTGAGCGTTGTCATCGCTTTTGGTGACATTCATTCCTTACCTGTAAGCGGGAGTTCAGATACCATGCGGATATAGTCGAAAGGAATTTATCATGCTGTCGCG
>LMZS01000111.1 GCA_001567085.1 Chloroflexi bacterium OLB15 | reverse complement strand
CCAGCGGCATAGGTGTGAGTAGGATTGGTTTCGCTGCTGCCTTGCCCGTCGCCAAAGTCCCAGGCCCGGCTGAATATCCCCTCACCTAGCGAGAGATCCGTAAAGGCTACCGTCAATGGATTGCCCACAGGATCGGTCACAGTTGCCGAGAAGTTAACGATTGGCGGAGTCGACGTAGCCGTCTCCGTAGGCGGAGGAGTCTCCGTGAAAGTCGCGCTCGGCGGAATTAGCGTCTCGGTCGGCGTGAATGTAGCTGTTGGCGGCAGTGCCGTCTCGGTGTTCGTTGGCACAACCACGATTTCGGTCGGCGCAGAGGTTTCAGTCGAGGTTGGCGTAGAGGTTGGCGTCTCTGTAAACGTCTCGGTCGGCAGCAAAGTCTCGGTCGAAGTTGCCGTAGAGGTTAACGTCGCAGAAGGCAACACCGAAGTTTCAGTTGCCGTGAAGGTATGCGTCGCTGTTGGTGGCACCGTCGTATTGGTAAAGGTCGCCGTTGGCGGAACCTGCGATGGTGTTAAGGTCGGCGTTGCGCTCGGCGCAATCACCACCAGCGAAGATTGAGCGGCGCTTTGCCCGCCGGGTCCGGTCACAATCAGAGTAACCGTATAGGTTCCCGGATGGGTGAATACATGCGCCGGGTCTTCAACTGTGCTTAATGAGCCATCGCCAAAGTTCCAGCTATAGGCAGTGATGTTGCCGCTGGAGCGATTCAGGAATTGTACCGAAAGCGGCGCCACACCGCTGACCGGATTGAAGGCAAAGCCCGCTTGCGGCGCTGGAATCTGTGGGCTTTGCACCGTGATCTGGCGCGAAGTAATGGAGACACCGCCGGGGCCAGATGCGGTTAGAAACACGGTATAAGTTCCCACATTCTGGAATATGTGTGATGGGCTGCGCTGGGTGCTGGACTGCCCATCGCCGAAATTCCAGAAGTAGCTGGTCACATTGCCCGTCGTCTGATCTGTAAACTGCACCGTCAGCGGCGCGTTACCGCTTTCCGGGGAAGCCACAAATGCGGCGCGCGGCGCAGATGGCGTATTCACCAGCACCTGACTGGAGACGTTTGATGTCCCGCCGGGCCCGGTTACCGTAAGCGTAACGTTAAATAGTCCCGCACGGTTATATGTGTGCGCAGGGCTGAACACGTTACTGGTTGTACCATCACCAAAGTTCCACTGAATGCTCGTAATATTGCCCGTAGAGAAATTGGTAAACTGCACCGTCATAGGCACTTCACCCTGTGAAGCTGATTGAGTGAATGCTGCCGTCGGGCGCGGAATCGAGGGGGTCGAGGTCGGCACCGGCGTCGGGCGACTGTTCCTTACCTGAATAAAGTTTGAAACTGTTGAAAGCGTAGTGCCATCGCGCAAATACACACGCAGGCGAAGCAGATAGGTGCCGTCTTGAACAGCAGTCGTATTCCAGCTTCCAAGCACGCCATTATCCACCGGCGTGAAGATCATGGACGTGACCGGATACCACAGGTTGTTGGCATTCGGATCAGGCCCAAATTCGATCTGATATTGTAAGAATTGCGGGTGTAGGGCTGAGCCAATAATTTGCGTTGTGCCCGATACAATACTGCCGGGAACGGGTGAGGTTATCGCAATGCGGATAGGCACCGGCGGCGGCACCGCTGTCGGAATCGCCGTTGGGATTTGCACAATAACTGTGCGTATTATGGTCGTGGGCGGGAAGATCACTCCCGGCGTAGGCAACTGCGTTGGGATACGCACAGTTGCGCTTGTTGTCGGCGAGCTTGTAGGCGTACGTGACGGCGTTAAGGTTGCCGTGGCCTGCGATTCCGCCCCTAAATTACAAGCTGCGACTAAAAATGCGGCCAAAACCGCTAACACCGTTAATAAAAACTGGTAACGTCTCATTCTCTCTCTCCCACGCACCGAACCCCAGCAAGTGAAAATGGCCGGAAGTTTCCGCTGTAAAAGATTATCTCGAAAATTAAATACTGCTGCCCCCCATTTTCGGGGTAGTAGATGAAATCGTAGCTGAATGGTAGCGTTTGCATAGGGTAACAGTAACACGCCCCGAAAGATTGGCAACAAATTAAACTCAAATCTTTCAGAGCTGCGCCCCAGATCGTTGAAGATGGCGCAACTATTTCAGCCTCTCCAATTACGAGGGATTCCGCGAATTTGTCGGGAAATGCCATGCGATAGATTGCGCTTACCGAATAACCTGCCGGGCATCGCGGAGATTGAATCGGAGAAAGCTGTACTCAACAAGACGATAGTTGAGCTTTATAGCTTTATCGGGCGAACTGCCGAACTCAGCCGGTTCAGTGTAGAAATTGAAAATGGCGAAATTAGCGTTGAAAGCATTTTAGAAGCGGCAGTCATTTCCAATCCCATGCTGCCGCTTCCCAGTTAAACCAACTGGCTTAGCGCGGCCAGTACCGTAGGCAGTAACTGTTTTTTCCGCGATACGATCTTTGGCGCGTCCATACTGCCATCATCCAAATGTGGATATGGAAGCGCGCTCACAAATCTGGGCAGCCCTGCGGCCAGCAAGCGGCTGTTACCCCGCACTACATCGGTGATCATCAACAGTGCCATTGCCAGTTTTTCAGATTCAACGAGCGATTGCAGCCCGCCCATTAGGTCGGTCATACGCTCACTCAATTCCGTAAATGAGGTCACTTCTACCTGAGCGATGCCGATCCGCGAGCCGCCAGCGTCATAATACTTGATGTCGCTGTTGACGATTTCGCTAACCGCGCGCGTGCCCAACCCTGCCCCTGCCGCCAGTAAATCATTACCAAGCTCGGTAATAGCCGCCATTACTTCATCATCAGTGGCCTGATCTGAGGCTAGTTTCGCCATACGGGCGAGGCGCAGCGCCGCTTGCTTATCACGCTCCGTAGCTGTGGGCGAGCGGAAAATGAGCGTGTCGGAAAGGATGCCGCACAGCAGCAGCGCGGCAATTTCTTTAGGGAATTCGCGACCTGCATCATTCGCTTCTTCCGAAACCAGCGTAGAGCAGCTCCCCACCGGCTCGATCTGAAAGCGAATCGGAATAGAGGTTGGCACCGTGCTCAAACGGTGATGATCCAGCACTTCCATCACTTCAGCTTCCTCAAGTCCTGGTACTGCCTGCTGAAGCTCGTTATGATCTACCAGCACCACCTTTCGGCGCGCGGGCGAAAGCAGCGCAGATTTACGGCATAGGCCAGCATAGTGCCCGGCGGCGTCAATCACTAGAAAATCATCATGCTCATTCCGCAGCGCCTGTGGCACCACATCCTGCACAAAGTCATCGTCATGCAATACCAGCGTGGTCGTATCCACCGCCGTGCTTGCCCTGCGATCAAATTCTTTTGCCAGCGCCAGTACCGATGTTGAACTTAACGCATCGGCGAAAGTGGCAAACAGCCCTGCCCCGTTTAACAGGCCGATTGGCGTACTATTTTCGTCAAGTACAGGCACAGGGCGGCGGGTTCGGGCGATTAGCTGGCAGGCTTCCAGTAGGGATTGATCCTGATTTAGCGTTGGCAGAATTTCAACGACATCTTCCACATGACTGCGCACATCAGTAATCAAAACAGGCGGCGCAACCCCGAAGCGCTCCAACGCAAACGCGGTCTGCGTGTTCAGGTTGCCACAGCGGCCAGCAGCATACTCTTCAGGCCGTGTTTGATTAAGCAACCAGGCATAGCCAAGCGCAGAAGCGATAGCGTCCATATCCGGATTACGGTGGCCGATCACAAGAATGGGTTCTGTTGGTTTCATGAGCTATATAGCGTTCTACTGATTGACGGATGGAATACCGCTATCATACTGGCTGATGTGCGGAAATTCACGGGTGAAGGTCAGGGCGAAATGCCTTGTATGTGTTAAACTTTAATATGATTTGTGAGCGCAGTATAAAAGAGAGTTTCTCATGAGCGCTGAACCCCCTACCTCCACAACCTCCATTCAAGACCCTGAAGTTTGGGCTGCAAGGACGAAAATCGCCACCCTTGCCCATTTGATGTTTGAGCGCCGCCTCACGGACGCCGCCGGAGGGAATGTTTCAGCCCGTGTTGGCACACTAGTTTGCATCACTCCACGTTTTGCAGGCAGCCGCAGGCAGTGGAATTTACGGGCAGAAGATGTGCTGGTTGCCGATATGGAAGCGAATATCGTTGAAGGGAAAGGCGATATTTCACGGGAAGCAAAAGTACATTTTCGCCTGCACCACGATTTCGGACATTTAGGCACAGGCGTGATCCATGCGCATGCGCGAAATGTATTGGTTTTTGCAGCGACCGCAACCCCCATGCCGCCAGTTCTGGAGGCTACGCGAAAATTTGGCGAAATTCCTGTTGTCAAATATGCTGCCGCGCATAGCCATTTACTGGCAGAAAATATTGCCGCCGCAATCGCCTCGCAGCAAGCGCGTATTGCAGGTCATGCCGCAGCGGCCATTGCCCCCTATCATGGCCTATTTTTGATCGGGCGCGATCTTGATGCCGCCTTCGACGCCGTAGAGCGCATTGATAACAATGCCTACTGCATCCTGATGGGCAAGCAGTTGATGAGCAGCGATCTGCTGGCTGAAAGCCGCGCCAAAATGGAAGCTACTATCCTCGATTTTGAGCATAGCGAAAAACATTGATCGTCACGCTTACAGCAAACACATCGCTTGATCTCACGCTGGTTGTTGACGACCTGTCGCCTCATCGTACCGTTCGCGCCAACCAAACCATTTTGAGTATGGCGGGCAAGCCAACCGATGCATCGTTTATTCTGGGTACGTTGGGTATCCCCAGCCGGGCGATTGGCATGGCAAGCGGCGCATTTGGGCAGCGCGCCGCCGAAATGCTCGCCGCGAAGGGAGTAACCGTTGATTTTGTAGAAGTAGGCGGTGATACCCGCATCAATGTTGTGATGGTTCGGGCTGATGGCGCGGGTGATACAACCATAACCACCAACACCCTGATAGCAGAAGAAAAACATATTTCGGAATTGCTGCACCGTCTCACGGCCGCACTACACGAAGCAACCTGCGTGGTTATGGGCGGCACCTTGCCTAATGGTATGTCCCCAACGTTTTATAGTCAGGCTATTGGCATTGCCCGATCTGCAAATGTGCCCGTAATCCTTGATGCATCCGGCGAAAATCTACAGGTTGGCTTATGTTCTAACCCTGACTATGCGAAGCCAAACCGCGATGAACTTTCTGATCTGGCCGGCTATTCGATAGATTCACCCCAGGCGGCCTTTAGCGCCGCAAGCGAGATTCTCGCAACATATGGCACGCAATCAATCGTCACGTTAGGCGGGGACGGCGCTGTTGCTGTGCTCAAAGATCGGGCGTACTTCATCCCGCCCTTACAGGTGAATCTGATCAGCCCCGCAGGCGCAGGGGATGCTGTGCTTGCAGGTTTGGCCGCCGCAATCGAAAAGCAACAGCCCATCGAAACGGGCATTCGCCTCGGCATGGCGTACGCCGCTGCCGTATGCCAGCAGGCAGGCACAGCCGTACTTGATCCGCTAGATGTCGAGCGCTTTCTACCACAGGTTCAGCTTGTTCCATACCCATGACTCAAGCGCAAATAACGGCCACCGCCCAGCTTCAAACACTCACCAAACGCCAGCACGTTCATCTTACAGGGCGCGGCGCGGCGGGCATTTTCGCCATACTGCGGGCGGCTGGTTTTTTGGCGAAAGATGTGCTCATTCCGGCGAATACCTGCTATATCGTGGCATGGGCGGTCATAGCAAGCGGCAATCGCCCCCGATTGGTTGACATCAATCCGACGACTGGCAACGTGACGCCTTCAATGCTGGAATCGGCACGCACGCCAACAACAGCCGCAGTTATCCCTTGCCACCTGTATGGTATTCCTGCGCCAATGGCCGAGATTTGTGCGTGGGCAAATACCCATCAATTACTGGTGATCGAAGATGCAGCGCTGGCAGTTGGCAATCAGGCGGGCGAACTGCCCTGCGGCGCGTGGGGAGATGCCTCAATTCTGAGTTTTGGACTGGGCAAAACCATAGATATTGAATTAGGTGGCGCAGTTCTAACCGATAACGCGCCGCTTTCAAAAGAGATTAGCCGTGTGCTCAAGAGCCTTCCCCTCTGGAGTACGCCCCTTTATAAGCAAACACGGGAATGGAATGACCTATACTGGGCGCTGCACCGCTGCGAAAACGATGGGCTAAACCTAGACCGCCAGTATGCAGCGCTGTTTCAGCAATTCCATGAAATCGCCGCCTATCAATTGCCCGCAAGTTATTGGGACGATTTACCAGCAGCATTGGCTGACCTCAAAAATAATCTTGCCCACCGCCGTGAGCTGGCAGAAATATATTCAGAAGTCCTGAAACCAGCCCCGGTACAAATACCGCAGTTCGCAGACCTATCAGCGCTGTGGAAATATCCCGTATTCGTGGCGCGACAGTTGAGGGAAGATGTGCTGGATACACTGTGGAATCATGGGCATCATAACGTTACCTGCTGGTATCCCTCACTGCATCCCATGATTTCATCACTGCTGCCCAACATAAATCAGCCCCCAACGCCGTGTGCCGACGCATGGGGGGCTGAAGTGATCAATTTACCGCTTTCCTCAAACACCACTGAAATAGACGCGCGCGCAATTGCGAAGATGCTTGACGCTGCGATAGAGCAAGGCTAGAGAGCCGCCCACAGAGAATACTTTAGTCCCCTGCCCCTTGTACTGCCACCTGCCGCATACGCCCCGACGTAAAATACAGCAGCAGTTCGCTAATAATGATCAACACAACCACCATCACCACGAGGAACGGCGGCATGATCACCAGCGTGCGCGTCGCGGCCAGCGAGCCGACAATGCCCGGAAGCAGTGCAATACCAACACCTGCGCCGGCCAGTTGAAACCCTATCGCATAAGAAGCACGCGCTTCCCCAAACATGCGCGGCGTATTTAACACAAACAATGGGAACAGCGGCGCCTGTGCAAAACCGAGGATAACCAGCCCGATAACCCCCACAGTATTGGACGGATTCCACCAGAACAAAAGGCCGCCTAACAACGTGCCAGCAATACAACCCCGCTGCATCCCGATAGGCGAAAGCTTAGGCATGATCGCGCCAAAGAAGAGCCGGCCAATTGTAAAGCTGCCCCAATAAAAACTCACCCAAAATCCGGCAGTCTCCACATTCATGCCGCGCACTTCAGTAAACAGGCTGTAGCCCCAATGCCCCGGAAGCGACTCTACACCTGCATAAATCAGGAATAGTACAACGCTCAACCAGATCAATGGCGAGCGTAAGGTATCTATCAACACCTGCCGCTTGCTGAAGGCAATGCCAGTGGTTGATGACGCAGTAACCGGGGGCATCCATTCTTTGCGACTCAGCACAAATAAGCTCAGCAGCAGCAGCGCAGCAATCGCTGCGACAAGGTAGCCGTACTGCCATCCCGCATTAGCCACAGCAGCAGTCATAACCAGAGGTGAAATTGTGATGCCGATTCCATAACAGGCATGCAACCAGTTCATCTCGCGTGCGCTGTGGTGCGCTGCCATATATGCATTCAAGCCCGCATCCAAAAGCGCTGTGCCTAGCGAGCCTATGAATGTAATGACAATTAACATCCCCCATGAATGAGAGAGAGCAACGCCAAGCCAGCCACAGCCTATCAAAATCAACGCCAGAATAAACATACGGCCATAGCCCAATCGCGAAACTACAATGCCGCTGCCAAAACTAGCGATAAGGTAGCCTGTCGTCGAGACGGTTAAAATGACCGCCATCGCGTCAATCGGCTGCTCAAAGTAAATCTGCATCGCGGGCCAGGCCACACCCAATAAGCCACCGCCAAGCCCAATGAGGATGAAACCAAGATAGGCAGTAATAGTGACTAGCGTAAATTCCCCGGCTAATTTCTTCACGTTATTTCCTGATTGATAAGCGCGCGCTCATTATACAAGACGCTGCTGCGTTTGCGGCGCGTGGTATGCGATGGACTGATCGCTAGTGACCCGTTGACAACCGATTTCAATGTATGCTAGGATTTAGCGGCTCGGTCATCATAGTGAAAGGAAGCGCGACAAATGCAAGCCGGATTATTAACCCTTGTTCTTACGGCGCGCTTGCCTTTGGTGACGCTGGGCTAACTTTACGTAATACCCCCATCCTCAAAGACAAGCATATCGGCCTTTCGTGATCCGGCTATTTGGCTGGATGCTCATTGTTTGCTTTGTCTCATTGAGGATTAAACATCGTGTCTTACGACTCGTTTGAAGATCAGTACGAACACTACGAAAACCAGTTTCGCCAAAAAAACGGCAATCGCCAGCAGCGGCGATCCCGCAAACCCAAAGCCCGGCACCAGCCCAAGAAGGCTTACAAAGACATCATCGAAGCGGTTGTAGATGATTCCCCGGTTGAATTAGGCATAGAAACCACCTACCAACCGGGGCGATTTGAAGAAGCTGGCTGACAGAATCACTGCGCCCCTTATTTGAGCAGGCCTTGATCATTGATGTGCTTGCCCGTCTGAAGGGCGGCAAGGAAGCCAGCGTATACCGCTGCGAAGCGCACCCCGCAGTCGGCGCACGCTTTATGGCTGCCAAGGTGTATCGCCCACGCATGTTCCGCAACCTGCGCAACGATGCTATGTACCGTGAAGGGCGGTCAATCATCGGTGAGACGGGGAAAGAAATCAAGGAAAATGAACATCGCGTGATGCGCGCGCTGAGCAAGAAAACAGGCTTTGGCGATCAAGTAGCGCATACATCGTGGTTAATGCATGAAATGACCACCTTGAAAACGCTGTATGATGCGGGCGCATCCGTACCAAAGCCATACGGTTCTTCGCTCAATGTAATCGGCATGGATTATATCGGTGACGAATACATGGCCGCCCCGCCGCTCAACAGCGTAACCCTGGAAAGCAGCGAGCGCGATATGCTGTTTGCGCAAACGCTTCGCAATATCGAAATCATGCTCCAACACGGCGTGATTCACGGTGACCTATCAGCGTTCAATATTCTGTACTGGGAAGGCCGCATCACCTTGATTGACTTTCCTCAGGTGGTTTCGCTGCACCGCAACAGCCGCGCAATTAGTATTCTTGAGCGTGATGTAGAGCGTATCTGCGAATATTTCGCCGGGCAGGGAGTCACCAGCGCGGGCAATATTCCGTGCGATCCGGCAGCAATCATGTCACGTTTACGCAAGCGCTATTTCTCGCGACAGCGGCTGAATACTGAAGCCGATTACAGCCGCTTTCAAGTTGAAGATGAATAAAGCGAGGAACGCCCGCCGCCCATGTGTATTCTTAGCGGCGGCGTTCCTCACACTAACATCTAATCAAGCTGGTAGCGGTTGAAACTTCAACGAATACCGCCGATGCTGCTTTTTGACGGCAAGGTGCCGCACGTCTGGCTACGGGGAGCCTGGCGCGAATGATCTATTCAGAAAATTCCTGCCGCACAGCAAGCGATATTCAGACATGTTAGCTGATGAATTGGGCAGCACAACATGAAGTTGCCTGAAGGGATGGGCAATACCCGTATTTTTCTGAAGAATCCGCCAATCATCATACTGGATGAAGCCTCCAGCGCGTTAGATAATGAAAGCGAAAAAGCGGTGCGCGATTCACTGGCGAAATTATCCTAAAACCGTGCCGCTAAATCTTAAGTCACACTGGAGTCAATCACGTTGGATCATCGCGTCGCAATCGGCATTGATGTTGGCGGCACAAAAATCGCTGGCGCTCTCGTAGATCGCAATGGAAATATTTTGCGCCAAGAGACGCAGCCCACGCTGGCAAATGAAAGCCCTGAGAGCATTCACCAGCGTATTGCAGACGTGATCAATACCCTGAATGAGCCTACGCAGCCTGTATCTGGAATTGGCATATCCTGCCCGGGGCCAGTCAACCCGTTCACGGGCGTTGCGCTTAACGCCGTTAATCTAGGCTGGAAAAATTATCCGTTGAGCGCGCAGCTTCGCCCCTTGCTGCACAACCCTAGCCTGCCGATTGTCTTACAAAATGACGTGAATGCGCTGGCTTTAGGGGAAATGATCTATGGAGCAGCAAAAGGGGTATCAGATTTTGTGTATATCGCGCCGGGAACGGGGTTAGGCGGTGGCGCGGTCAGCAGCGGGCGAATAATAACAGGCGCGGGCGGCAGCGCTATGGAAATCGGGCATATCGCGGTGCATCGCAATGGCCGCCCCTGTCGCTGCGGCGTGAATGGCTGCGCTGAACAATATCTATCAGGCAATGGTTTACTGGCGGGCGCGGCGGAATATGGCTTATTTGTAGATAACCAACCGCCAACCACGCAGGATATCATCCAACTGGCGCGCAATCACCATGAAATCGCCCTGCGCATCATGTCTGATGCGGCGCAGGCGCTAGGCGAAGTTATGGCGATGTGCGCGGCGCTATTAAACCCGGCGCTGTTCGTGATCGGCGGCGGGATTGGATTGGCTTGTTTTGATCTGATTGTGCCTGAAGCAACTCGCAGGCTGCATCAAAGCGTCTTCCCGAATTTGTATTCCGCATTAACTATCGTGCCAGCAATCGCCAGTTCAAGTGCGTTGGGCAGCGCGGCGCTGGTATGGCATGAATTAGATGCGCAGTTGTAAGCGTGAAACAGCGCCTCACAGCAGGGCGATAATGCGCTGATCACGGTCATAAAAACCGTCCAGATCAATCTGCAGCAAGCCTTTGCGATGGTCAAACAACCAGTCTAGCAGCGGCCTGACTAACCCAAAATTATCGTATCCATCCCGCTTTAAATTGATAGCTACCATCCCGGTAGCATCGCCCATCACCCGCAGCGGTATTTCGCGGTTTGGGTCATCCTGCTTTTGCAGTTCTTCAATAATGTCAGCAACATCATCTTCAAAAACGTCATCATCGGGGATATTCAATTCAATCTCGGCCAGCAGCCTATCCTCAAAATACAGATCGCCAAAGCTCGGCTCAACCAGATCGGCATCAATGGCGTAAGCTCTATTGATCATACTCAATCCCTGATCAATCTCAGCCAGAGTCGGCGGTGCGCCATCCGTCAGAATGTAGCGTAAAAAGTTGCTCACGTTATTTTGTAACCCTTCTTCTAACTCTGTCTCCGACGGCGCATCGTCATCTGGCGTAGGTAAGCCGTCAGGAAGCAATAATTACAGTCAATGTTAGACTAAAATCATGTCAACACCTAAACATTCCGGTTCAAAAGCATTACCGCCAGCAGCTAACTCTCGCTCAAAAGAGCGAGCTGTTGTGTTTGGCTTGAACGGGCAGCAGTTGACGTTACTGGGCATTGGCGCAGGCATTGTTACTAGCACCAGCATTGCTGCCTTAATCATTCTATTTACCCTCCTAATGCTGCCGTCAGATCGGATTTCTGATGGCGTAACCGTCGCCGGAATTGACCTTAGCGGTGAAAGCCCTGAAACTGCCGCGCAAGCCCTCCAGGAAACGTTTGCGAGCCGCCCAATCACCGTAGCAGACGAAGGCAGGCAATGGAATCTTTCGCTGGGCGATCTGGGAATCACGCCCGATATTGCGTTTATGGTAGCGGCAGCAGAAGCCGCAAGCGCTAACACCATCCTACAGCCACAATTCACGATCAATCTTAGCCAGACGCAAAATGCGCTGGTCACCGTCAGCGAACAGGCTTATATCGAGCCGACAACGACCACAACGGGGCGCGCTGTTGAAATTCCGGTGCTGCTGGATCGGCTGCGATTGGACGTTTCTGGGGAAGTTGCTGATGGCCTGATCAATTTGCCGATGATCGAGCTGCCGGTGATAGAAGCGGCTCCGGTTTCAGATTATGACGGGCCGACGACTTCGCATGTAATCTCGACAGGCGAAGAGCTTGGCCTGATCGCGCGGATGTACAACGTTTCGCTTGAAGACCTTGTAGCCATCAACGAGATTGAAGACCCCAATCTCATTTACGCCGGTCAGGAGTTAATTATTCCGGCAGCCGGGGTTTATGAGCCAACCGCCGAAGAAGCGCCGCCTGCGCCAACAGCTACAGGGCGTTCAATTTTGGTATCGGTAAGCCACCAGCGTATTTATGCTTACGAAAATGGCCATCTGGTGCATTCGCATCT
Organism: Chloroflexi bacterium OLB15; assembly: GCA_001567085.1. Taxonomy (GTDB): domain Bacteria; phylum Chloroflexota; class Anaerolineae; order Aggregatilineales; family Phototrophicaceae; genus Flexifilum. The sequence goes on along the minus strand of LMZS01000111.1, from coordinate 8,104 downwards.
GGTTTCTACGGGCTTGCCCGCAACCCCAACAGTTCTGGGGGATTACGCTGTGTACGTGAAATATGTTGCAACCGATATGAGCGGGCCAGATTATTATCTGCCGGATGTTCCCTATACGATGTATTTTTATCAGGGCTACGGTATTCATGGCACGTACTGGCACAACAATTTCGGCAGGCCGATGAGCCATGGCTGCGTAAATTTACCCACCAATGAGGCAGAATGGTTCTTCAATTTCGCCAGCGTCGGAACACCGGTACGGGTTATCGCTTAAGAATCGCCTTCGCGCATAATACAAATCCATACTATTTACGCTACGGGCGGCTGAGCAACCTAAAACACAATAACCCCGCGCGCGCTACTGCCATTCAGCATTTCGGCATATGCTTCATTGATCTCTGGGAGGGTATATCGCTTACTGACCAACCGTTCCAGCGGCAATTTGCCGTGTTGGTATAAATCAATCATCATCGGGAAATCGCGATGCGCGTTGACCGTGCCGTAATAGCTGCCCTTGATCACAATTTCTTTGCGGGTAATTTCTGCGCCAGGCAGGTTGGTTCCGCTGCCCATCGGCGCCAAGCCAATGAGCGTAAGCGTTCCGCCGGGGCGCACTGCTTTAAAAGCGGCTTCTTGCACCGCAGGCGCTCCGACTGCTTCAAACACCTGATCTGCCCCTCTGCCGTTGGTAAATTCATGAATCGCTGTAGTTGTATCTTCATTGGCGAGAACTGTTTGCGTTGCTCCGAAATCACGTGCCAGCGCCAGCTTTGCGGCATTTGTATCCACCACGATGATTTCGCCAGCCCCCGCCAGTGACGCGCCAAGAACTGCGCTGAGACCGACGCCACCCGCGCCGTATATCACCACCTTCTCTCCCGGCTTCACGGGCGAGGTAAATAATGCTGCGCCTACGCCAGTAGCCACCGCGCACCCGACCAAAGCCGCAATTTCCGGCGGCACTTCCTGCGGAATCCGAATACAACTTTGCATCGGCACTACTGCATATTCAGCAAATGCAGCCAGTCCACAGTAATGATACACAGGCTGCCCATTCCAGCTTAGGCGTGGTGTACCGTCCAGCATCACCCCTGCCCAAATTGGTTCTGTGAAGGTGGAGCACAAATTAGGCTTACCATTCAGGCAGTAGAAGCACTCGCCGCAATCTGGCGCCCAGCTAAGCACAATCTGATCGCCAACTTTGAGGTGATGCACGCCTTTGCCAACCGCTTCCACAATACCTGCGCCCTCATGCCCTGCAACAACCGGCATCGGGTGCTGCGTCGCCCCACTGACGAGGTGCCAATCGCTGTGGCACACGCCAACGGCAGCGATCTTCACCAGAACCTCACCAGCGCGCGGCGGGGCAAGTTCCAGCGTTTCAATATGAAACGGCGTGTGTGGGGCGGTCAGTAAAGCTGCTTGAATTTGCATATCCGTTCTTTCAATTGGGCACAACGCCTGAGTGTTTTTGAGCGCAATCTTGCAGATGGTATAACGTTAGCGTAGCAGCACGAAAATACCAACTTGTGAGAGTGTGAATTTATCGGGAGTATTGTATGAAATTTCATTTCCGGCTGAGTACACTTTTATGCACACTCGTGCTTTCCTTGCTCATGATTGGCTTTGTTGCGGGGCAGGATGCTGCCACGCCAGAGCAGGTTGTGATCGCCGGTACTATTCAATCAGTGTTGGGATGTGACGGCGATTGGATGCCCGAATGTGATATCACCGCGCTGACTTATGATGAAGAAGACGGCTTGTGGTCAAACGAGTTTGAACTCCCTGCTGGAAACTACGAATACAAAGTTGCGCTCAACGGCAGTTGGGGTGAAAACTATGGCGCAAATGCCGCGCGTGACGGTGCCAATATTCCGCTGGTATTGGAAGCAGATACAACTGTTCGCTTCGTCTATGACCACGATACCCATTGGGTAGCTGACAGTGTTAACAACATTATTGCCAACGTTCCCGGAAGCTATCAAAGTGAGATCGGTTGCGCTGATGATTGGGCGCCGTGGTGCTTACAAACGCTGCTGCAAGACGCTGATGGTGATGGCATTTACACCTATACCACAGCAGCGATCCCGGCAGGTTACTATGAAGCTAAGGTCGCCTATAACGAAAGCTGGGACTTGAACTATGGCGATGGCGGCGCGCAGGGCGGCGCAAATATCGGGTTTACCGTGCCTGACGATGGCACTGAAACCGTCTTCACTTACGATTCTACAACCCACGTGATGACTATTGCCGTTGGTGGTGAAGTCGCGCCAGCAGTAGGAAACCTGTATCTGTCGCGGGGCGTCTGGGTGAATGCAGACACGCTGGCATGGGCTATTTCGCGCATTCCCGGCGCAGTCTACCGCTTACATTATAGCCCGACAGCAGAGCTTCAACTGACCGACGCGGGCATTGTCGGAGGTGACAGCATCGAACTTACCGCAGATCGCGCAGGTTTGCCGGAGGATGTACTAGCGACAAATCCCCAGCTTGCCGACTATGTCGCCCTCAAAATAGGCGCTGAAGATTTGCCGCTGGTGCCTGAAATTCTTCAGGGGCAGCTAGCGCTTTCTGTAACCTATAACAACGATTCGCAGCTTGGCGATGCGACTGGCGTGCAAATCTGGGGCGTTCTGGATGACTTATTTGCCAATGATTCGCCTCTGGGCGTGAACTGGGACGAAGATATCCCCACTGTGTCGGTGTGGGCGCCGACTGCCCAAAACGTTCGACTGCATCTGTTCGAAAGTTCCGATCCAGATGCCGAAGCGCACATAGTAGATATGCTTCGAGACGATGCGACTGGCGTCTGGTCAGCCGAAGGTGATGCTGATTGGAACGGGCAGTATTACCTGTTTGAAGTCACGGTATACGCGCCAGACGCTGGGGCTATAGTGACCAATCTAGTGACTGACCCGTATTCCTACAGCCTGAGCCAGAACAGCGCTCGCAGCCAGATCGTTCAGCTAGATGATCCCGCGCTTATGCCTGAGGGCTGGCCAGACCGCAATCGCCCTGATGTGGAAGCGCCTGAAGATATTGTGCTTTACGAACTGCATGTGCGCGATTTCAGCGCGAATGATCAAAGTGTGCCTGAAGCCTTGCGCGGCACTTTTGCCGCCTTCACCGTCGCTGATTCGGAAGGTATGCAGCATTTGAGCGCGTTAGCTGATGCTGGATTAACCCATATTCATCTGCTGCCCTCTTTCGATATTGCCACCATTAACGAAAATGCGGCTGAACGGCAGGAACCTGACCGCGCTCAACTGGAAGCTCTACCGCCGGATAGCGAAGAACAACAGGCAATTGTAAGTGAAGTGCGCGATCTCGATGCCTTCAACTGGGGCTATGACCCGTATCACTACACTGTTCCAGAAGGCAGCTATTCAACCGATCCAGACAGCACGCAGCGCATTCTTGAATTCCGCGAAATGGTGGAATCATTGAATAACGCCGGTCTCAATGTGGTTATGGATGTCGTCTATAACCACACCAATTCCAGCGGGCAGAATGACCGTTCCGTGCTGGATCGCATCGTCCCCGGTTACTACCATCGCTTGAACGCCGATGGTCGCGTGGAAACTTCGACGTGCTGCCAGAATACCGCCACTGAACACGCGATGATGCAGCGCCTGATGCTCGATTCGCTGCGAACATGGGCGACAGAATACGGCGTGACCGGCTTCCGTTTTGACCTGATGGGGCATCACATGCGCGACAACATGCTTGAAGTGCGTGAAATGCTGGATAGCCTCACGCTGGAAGATGATGGCGTGAATGGCAGCCAAATCTGGGTTTATGGCGAAGGTTGGGATTTTGGTGAAGTGGCGGGTAATGCGCGCGGGATCAATGCTACCCAGTTGAACATGGCCGGCACAGGCATCGGCACTTTCAATGATCGTCTGCGTGACGCTGCGCGTGGTGGATCACCATTTGGCGGCTGGCAGGAACAGGGCTTTGTCAACGGCCTGTACACGTATCCCAACGAAGTAGATACACGGTTAGACGAAGACTTATTAGTCCTGTTGGCGCATCTGACCGATACCATTCGCCTGGGCATGGCCGGTAATCTGGCCGATTATGTGCTGGTAGATGGACAGGGGAACACCGTCACTGGCGCCGAGGTGGATTATAATGGTCAACCTGCCGGGTACACGCTCGATCCGCAGGAAAATATCGTCTACGTCTCTGCGCACGACAACGAAACAATCTTTGATGCCATTCAACTCAAGGCGCCGCTGATTGCTACTGCCGAAATCCGGGCGCGCATGCAGAACTTAGCCAATAGTATTGTCATGTTCTCTCAGGGTGTCCCCTTCTTCCATGCCGGAGACGAGTGGCTGCGCTCAAAATCTCTGGATCGTAACAGTTACAACAGCGGCGATTGGTATAACGCTATTGACTGGTCAGGCCAATCGAACAATTGGGGGCACGGCCTGCCGCTTGAAGGCGATAATGGCGAACGCTGGCCGATCATGCAGCCGCTGCTGGCAAATCCAGATCTGGCCGTTTCACCGGAAGACATCGCCTTCAGCCAATCCATATTCATGGAATGGCTGCAAATTCGCCAAAGCTCTCCCCTATTCCGCCTGCGCACTGGCGAAGATGTTCAGCAGCGCGTGACCTTCCTGAATACCGGGACAGAGCAGATTCCCGGCGTTATTGTTATGCGCATTAGCGATAGCGTAGGCGAAAATCTGGATGAGAATTACAGCGAAATTGTCGTCGTCATCAATGCATCGCCTGATTCTCAGACAGTAGGCGGTGAAGAATTGACCGGGCTAGCTTTTGCCTTGCATCCAATTCAGGCTAATTCGGTTGATTCTGTTGTGCAGGATGCCGCCTTTGATGCCGAATCGGGCATGTTCACTGTTCCGGCATTCACTACAGCCGTGTTTGTCGTAGGCGAATAAGCGCTGGCTTCTGCCGCAAAATACCTAAGCGGGTGCGCGGCTGCGCGCCCGCTTATTGCTAAGATTTGTCTGCCAGAATTTCGCTTAATGCGGTATACAAACGCTCTACATCCGTCCGGGTGTTGTAGCCCTGAATGGAAACCCGAATCAGCGGAATGTTCTGCCAGCGATGCACAGGAACTTCAATGTGATATTCGTCGTACAGGCGCGTTTTCAAAGCGTCGGTATCTGTTGAGGGAGGCAGAGGAACCGCTACCATCTGCCCGAACCATTCCGGGTTAGCGATAGGGGGTTGACCGGTAATCTCGTGCATCTCATGCCACACCTGTTCAATCAGCGCGTGGCACTCGGCTTGCATTGCAGGCCAATTATGTTCCGCAATATATTGCAGCGCTGCGGGTACGGTAAGCGGCGCTGCCGGGTCGCGCGTCCCCTGCATCTCTAACCGCTCGCCAAACCGCTTATCGTGATAGCCCCAACTGATGAACGCGGGTTGCATGGCTGCTTGATACGGTTTTCCAGCATACAGAAAAGCCGCGCCTTTGGGCGCGCACATCCATTTATGACAGTTGCCGGTGTAAAAATCGGCGCCCAGTTTCGCCAGGTCAATAGCTGCCTGGGCCGGGCCGTGCGCGCCATCAATCACGGTGATCAAGCCTTCAGCCTGTGCGCGCTTCACAATCTGTTCAATCGGAAAAATCAAGGCGGTAGGCGAAGAGATATGGCTGATATAAACGACCCTCGTGCGCGGCGTTACTCCCTGCCATAGCTGCTCTACAAAGGTTTCAGGTGTTGAAAGCGGAAGCGCGATCTTTTGCTGTTTATAGATAGCGCCAGTTTGCTTACAAACTTCCTCCCACCCATAGCTGCACGCGCCATACTCGTGTTCTGTAGCAAGAATTTCGTCGCCTGCTTCAAGCGAAAGGCTGCGGGCGATCATATTTACCCCGGCCGTCGCATTTGGCACAAAAGCCAGATCGTCAGCATCAGCGCCGAGATAAGCTGCCAGCGGCCTCATAGCGTCACGCAGCAAGCCTTCAATGCGCCTGCCTAGGAATAAAACAGGTTGGCGTTCAAGTTCAAGCTGCCAGGCCTGATAAGCAGCGAACACTTCGCGCGGGCATGCGCCAAATGAGCCATGATTCAGAAATGTAACCGTTGGATCAAGCAGAAAATCTGATTTCGGTAAGAGAGGCATGTTTTACCTGTATTCGGAGGTGTCAAATCTGGACAATTTGAAGGCATCAAGGTTGAAATCAAGCGTTTGATCAGTAGCCATCTTAGTGAGGAAGTCGCCAATGAGATGAGAGAACTTGAATGCGTGGCCGGAACAGCACGCGCCAATGATCACGTTGCTAAATTCAGGATGGCGGTCAATGATGAAGTCCTCATCAGGAGTCATCGTGTACAGACACAATCGCGAATTAATATGCCGAATCGCTGGCTTGGAAAAATAACGCGCGGCAAAGGCCAGCATAGTTTCGATAAGCTGAGTATCGGGCGTACGGTCGGCTGTTTCCGGATCATAAGGCGGGCCGCCATGCAGTGAAAGCTTCACGCCAGAGCCATTCACGCTCGGCAGTCCGTAAGGCATATACATATAGCCATATTCAGAAAGCAGATGGGCGATGAACACCGGAAAATTGCCAACCTCAAAGGCTTTTGGATGCCCGAAATCATAATAATTTTCCTGGCAGCGCACGGGTTGCAATGGTAGTTGAAGATTGAGATGCGCCAGCACCTGATTTGCCCACGCGCCAGCGGTCACGATCAAACGATCTGCTGAATAGGTAACGCCATTTGCTACCACCGTGACCGATGAAGGGGTGGCATTTAAGTAAGTTACTGCCGCATTCTGTACGAGTGCTGCGCCATATGTCTCAGCTATATTTAGGTGTGTGAGCACGCATTTAGATGCTTCTAATACGGAAGCGTCAGCCTGATATAACACCGCAAAATCATCATCAAAGCGAAATTGAGGGAAACGTTTCATGCCCTCATCAGCGCTCATCAACTCAAACGGAATTTGTTGGGCTGTAAGCGCAGTGAGCATGGCTTCAAAATGTGGCTCGCCACGTGGCCCAAAATCGAGGCCACCCGTAGGATGCATCAACTTTTGCCCGGATTCCTGCTCGAAGTTCCGCCAACCGGCAAAAGCCAACGCCGCCATCTGCACATAAATTTCGCGGTTATAGGCGTACCTGATGATGCGTGACGCGCCGTGCGAACTACCGCGCCCATGATCAAATTCGAATTGCTCAAGCAGCAGAACCCGTAAACCCTGCCGGGCGGCATGGTAAGCAGTTGCGCTGCCTAATGCGCCAGCGCCGATGATGATAATATCGTATTGGGACATGAGCGCCGCCGCCTTCTTCAGTATAATAACCGGCTCGATTACACGTAAATGTGCATCAAATAGACCGTATGGGCAAAGCCCGGTCAAAGGATTGGTATATGACCACCATGCTCGAAAGCGCACGGGCGCTAGCACCTGAAATGACGGCGGTTCGCCGCGATATTCATCAGCATCCGGAACTGGGATTTCAGGAGTTTCGGACTGCGGGGCTTGTGGCCGACAAACTGCGCGCGATGGGGTTGGAAGTATCTACCGGCGTTGGCAAAACTGGCGTGGTCGCACATCTGGGAGAAGGCAAACCGGTTGTTGCGATACGCGCAGATATGGATGCGCTGCCAATTCTGGAGGCTAACGAAGTGTCCTATACTTCGGTTAACCCCGGTGTCATGCACGCTTGCGGTCATGATAGCCATACCGCGATCTTGCTCGCTGTTGCCAAAATGCTCACTGAAATGCCTGATCGCCCAGCAGGAGAACTTCGTTTCCTGTTTCAACCCTGCGAAGAAACCAACGATGCTGAAGGCAAAAGCGGGGCGCAGCGGATGATTGATGACGGGGCTTTAGAGGGCGTAGATCGGGTCATTGCGCTGCACGTAGATAGCGACCTACCGGCCGGGAAGTTGTTTACCCCTTCAGGCTATATGACCGCCAATGTGGATAACTTCTTTGCCACCATCATCGGTCAGGGGGCACATGGCGCGCACCCCGATCAGGGCGTAGACCCGATTTATCTGTTGGGACAGGTCATCAATGCGCTGCAGGGCATTCGCGCTCGGCCGGATTGATCCGAGTCGCCCGGCAGTAGTGACAATTGGACTGTACGCGGCTGGCTTAG
>LMZS01000110.1 GCA_001567085.1 Chloroflexi bacterium OLB15 | reverse complement strand
AGTATACCCGCGCCTGGCCAGCAGTTCGGCTAGTTTTTGCAGGTCAGCGATAGTATCGAGATCGCCAGGCGATTGCTCGCGCCCGAACCCGCCATCCAGATCAGAGCCGATGCCGGCATGGCGTGAACTGCCGGTTAACTGGCAGATGTAGTCAATGTGGTCGGCAGCCGCGCTCAGGGTGATGCCTGTATTGCTGCTGACATCTTTGATAAAACCGGGCTGAAGCATCCACACATCCAGCGCCACGCCAAGCACGCCGCCGCGTTCGGCAATCGCGCGAATTTGGTCGTCGCTGAATTGGCGCTGATGCGGCACCAGCTTCCGGCAGTTGTTGTGGCTGGCGATGACGATGCCGGGGTAAATCTCCAGCGCTTCCCAGAAGGCGCGATCCGAAAAATGGGTTGAATCAAGGATGATCCCCAGTTCAGCCATCCGGCGAACTAAATCGCGCCCCAAAGACGTTAGCCCAGCTTCGACGCTGGTTCCGCCAGCATAACGCCCCATGCCATAGTGCGCAGGCCCGATTAAACGTATCCCCTGCGCCCACCAGTCATCCAATTGATCAGGCGAGCGGATAGGATCGGCGCTTTCCATGCTGATCACGATTCCAATCGGCGGCTCATCCCCCACGCCCGCCGCGTCCCATTCCGCCCATGCCTGAAGATGTGCGTTCAGCGCCGCCGCATCAGTGATGATCTTCACCTGTGCTGCCGCTTCAAGCGCGCGGTAATAGGCTAACTGCCCCCGCGCGGTGCCATAGGCTTGTTCTGGCGTGGCGAAATCAATGTGGGCGACCGGGTTTCCGGTAGAACGCGCCAGCAGCGTGCCAAAGCACAGCGCCACCCGCCCCGCGCGCAGCTCTGGCAGGGCGACGGTATTCTGCCCGCGCCCCTTGCCCGCGACTTCCGCCTCTCACGTGCGATCGTATTCACCGAACAGGTCAGGTCGCGGTTCCACTGTAAAGCGTTCCATGCCAGATCGAGATGAGCATCAACGATGAGCATAAATAACCTGACTGCCCGCTTCGCTCCAGGTCTGGATTGAGCCGCAGGCTGCTGCCATACACGAATTGATTTGTATCATGCTTAGTCCTGTAAACTGCGCCAGATAAAATGCCGCTTTACGCGGTTCAAGCCCTCTTCAAACCGGATATTAAAAACTTCATTCGCCGATGTGGGTAGGCAAGTTTGAGCGGCGGCGTAAGGGCAGCGATGAGCCGTCACAGGTGTTCCACGCGCTCCAATGCCAGCGCCCACGCTGCTTCGGCTGACATAGCCGCGCCTTCCTCATGCAGACAGTTGAAGCGTTCAGCCTCAATCGCGGCTTTTACGGCTTCCATCATGGTATCGGTATAGGCTGAGAAAACCAAGCTCCGATCAACGCGATGCTTCTGGCATAACTGCCCGGCAGCGCCATACAAGCGCGCAGCAGTTTCAAAATCGCCCAGATTGATGAATGCTTCAGCGAAGCGCAGCAGCGATCCCAGCCTGAAATCAAGCAGGTCTACTTCTTTGCTGCTCTCCAGCGCCATTCGTAAGGCAGTTCTGGCCTGCGCGATATTCCCCTCTTTGTGCGCCACAAAACAATCCGTTTGATAGGCGTTGCTTAACTCTGCAAGAATGTTCATATGTGCTGCCAGTTTTAACAGCTCATTTGTTGACTGGCGCGCATCATTCAGCCGCTCAGCTTTCACTGCGGCGTCGGCGTGCAGCCGCAGAAAGCTCAATATGATCCGCTTATCTTCTGAACGCCGGGCGGTTTCAAGCCCTTCAACGGCGGCCGCATACGATCCCTCATAATCCTGCAAATTTCTGAGTTCGATAACCCGGCGCTGTAGAAGAAAATTGAGTATTCGGTAATCGTTATGCCGTTTTGCCAGCATCAGGATGCGATCATACATTTTGGCTGCCTGTTCCATCTCTCCCGCAGCCTCCAGCGCGAAGATATAGCTTTCCAGTATGGGAATTTCAGTGCTGGGGTGATCAAGCTGCGGCAACAGCGCCAGCGCTTCTTTTGCTAGCTGAAGCCTGCGCTCATTGCCGCCGGGCAAAGGGTTGCAGGCGATGAGCGCCACCAATGCGCGCGCCGTCCAGTACGGGCTTCCAGCCTGCTTCGCCAGCGTCAGCGCGATCTCGGCAGATTGAATAGCGAGTTCGTTTTGATAGAAACCCCCATGCGCAAAAGAAAGCATGGCGTATGCCCCAGCCCGAATATCAAGCGCAAACGCTTCACGATCCCGCGCGATTGCCGCCTGCGTGCGGGTTAGCATGTCATTCATATGACCCGCGTTCCACCGACGCC
>LMZS01000109.1 GCA_001567085.1 Chloroflexi bacterium OLB15 | reverse complement strand
AAAAAGCGACGGGGATTTGCCCGCCGCTTCTTGAGGCTGAGGGACCTGGATTCGAACCAGGATTAATGGATCCAGAGTCCACTGTTCTACCGTTGAACTATCCCTCAAAGGTGGTCGGCAGTATATCAGAGCCGATCCATGCAATCAAGGCTGAACGTTCGCTCAAAGGGCGCGTTCGCGCACGTATTCCGCCGCCCGCTTAAGGCGCTGCTGAACGCGGTCAACGCCGAGCGTTTGCTGCATCTCGTAAAGATCAGGGGTGTTGGTCTTGCCCGACAGCCCAACGCGCAGCACCATCATCATATCTCCGAAATGCCCCTTAAAGGCGGTCGGGTCTTTCTTGAAGGTCTTAACGTCACGGGCAAAACCCAGTTCTTCGGCATAGGCGCGCATAGCGGCAAGCCATTCTTCCTTAGGCTGTGCCGGGTCAAAACTCATGCCACGCCCCAAAATCTTCTCGATGGCAGCGGCTTCCACATTGGGGAACGGGTAGCCATTAGCAGCAATTGCTTCGTTGAACAGATCGTCAAAGAACAGGCCGCAGGCACGCTCAATATCTGACCAGTTCACGATGTCTTTGCGCGGCGCTTCGCCGGTACGCTCAACGTTGAATACTTTCAGGCTGTAAGCGCGATCCAAGTTCAGAATAGCGACAAGGCGCGGGTTATACTGCCCCGCCCAGTTGATGGCATAGTCAAAAACCTGTTCAGCGGTATAGGTGGCGATGATGTCTTTGCTGATGTCATTTAGCTTCACCGGATCAAAGAGTGGGCTAGCAACCCCCATGCGATCCAGCTTGACTTCAAATTCGCTGTTAGGCGCGGTTGGGTTCGCTTTACGCCAGTCATAAAAGTCAGAATTGGCGAGATTAAGCAAGTATTCGGTGACCGCCTGTACCGGATACCCCTGTTCGTAGTAGTAGGCAACGTTGGCTTCAGGGTCTTTGCGCTTGCTAATTTTCCGCTTAGAACTACCGTCCATCTTGGCGATAGGGGCGACGTGGGCATAAGTAGGCAGCGGTTGATCAATAAAGTCAAATAACTGCACGTGCAGCGGCGCAGACGGGAGCCATTCATCACCGCGAATGACCAGATTTACGCGCATGAGGGTATCATCTACCACGTGCGCGAAGTGATACGTGGGCAGGCGGTTGCTGGATTTGAGCAGCACCGCATCCTGATCGTTTTCGGGCAGATCCAACGGGCCTTTGATCGCATCTACAAATTTGGCGCGGCCTTCCGCCGGAAATGGCGCACGCACGCGGATGACTGGCTGTTCGCCAGCAGCTAAACGTGCCTGTACATCGTCCAGCGAAGCATCACGCCAGCGCGCCCAACGGCCGTAATAACCGGGCTTCACACGCTGGGCTTCCTGCAATTTACGGGTCTGATCGAGTTCTGCTTCGGTATCAAAGGCGGGATACGCCAACCCCTTTTCGACCAGATATTTAGCGAACGCCCAGTACATTTCGCCGCGTTCGCTCTGGGTATAAGGCGCGTAACTGCCAGCCTCAACTTCAGGGTCAATCGAGATAATGCCTTCGTCTGGCGCGAGGTCGAAATTGAGCAGGCTGCGCACGATCATTTCAACGCTGCCATCCTGTTCGCGCTTCTTATCCGTATCTTCAATACGCAGGATGAACACGCCGCCGGTTTGATGTGCTACACGGCGCGATACAAGCGAGGCCATGATGCTGCCGATATGGACAAAGCCAGTTGGGCTAGGGGCAAAACGGGTAACTTGCGCGCCTTCTGGCAGGGGACGCGGCGGATAACGTTCCAGCCAGTCCCGGGGCGTTGTGGTTACGTCAGGGAAAAGCAGCGCGGCTAACGCCTGATGATCGGTCATATTGTGTTTTCGCCTCAATAAATACAGGGCAGGGTCAGGCTTTACGCCCGCGCATGATCACGCTTTCCGCAAGACCGATTCCCGCCAGCGTAGATAATAAACTAGTACCACCAGAACTAATAAAGGGTAGAGTCAATCCGGTTACGGGCATCAAACTCAGGTTCATGCCGATAGACACAAAGGTTTGGAAGAAAATGAATGCGGCCACGCCATAGCAAACCAAAGCGCCAAACGGGTCAGCCGCACGGCGCGCGCCGCGCAAAATGCGGAAAATGACCAACCCCAGCAAGGCCATCACCGCCACGCTGCCGACAAAGCCAAACTCTTCACTGATCACGCTGAAAATAAAGTCTGTATGGCGCACCCGTAAAAAGCGGCCTGTGTTCTGCGGCCCGTTGGCGTAGCCCTTACCCAACAGCCCCCCAGAGCCGATGCTGATGCGCGCCTGTAAAATGTTGTAGTAGGCATCACGGTCACTTTCGGGGAAGATGAAGGAAGTGATGCGCGAGCGCTGATAAGGCTCCATTTGCGACCATGCAACCGGCACAGCGATAGGGGCAACTAACAGGGCGGCCAATCCAGCGATGGCGATATGCTTCAGACGCAGCCCTGCCGCCCATACCATTGTCAGCCACAACACAGCAAAAACGATGGTCATGCCGAGGTCTGGTTGGCTGAAGATCAAGATCGCCGGAATGCCAATATGAATCATTGACTTGCCGAGCGTGCTTAATTTGCCAATGCTTTCGTAATTACGCGCCAGCATCATGCCCAGCGTGATAATGATCAGCACTTTGGCAATTTCTGACGGCTGAATGCGGATACCCACGTTCAGCCAGCTTTGCGCGCCGCCATCGCCTTCAACGCCGAACAGCTTAACCAACACCAGCAGGATGATCATCAAGCCATAAAGCCACCAGTGCAAGCCACCGAGCAGCTTGTAATCGAGCGCGGCCAACACCAGCAGCAAGCCAAAGCCGAGAATCGCAAAGCGAATCTGGTCAGGAACGCGATTAATCAAATCGGGGTCAATAGCGCCGAGAGTGGCGCTGCGAATCATCAACACACCTATGACGGTCAGCAAAATTGCCGCGCCGAATAGGATGAAGTCGAACTGTCGCCAGAAGCTGCCGGTTGGTCTCATACAACGCTACCGATTCCAAAATCCCGGCGCATTATACAAAAGTTAGCCAGCGTTCTCTATTACGGCTTCTTCTCGGCGTCTTTCAGAGGGCTTTTCGGAGGTTTAGGCGGTTCATCTTCATCCGGATCGTCGCCCTCAACAGTTTTGTTAAACGGGATTTCGGCAACAATGGCCGGAGTCCGCTCACGATTTTGCAGCGCAATATCAACATTGCTGCTGTCTACCGAAACGTACTTAGAAATGACCTGCAAAATTTCAGCCTTCATCGCCTCAAGACGTTCCGGCGGCAAATTGATGCGATCATGGATCAGAATGAACTGAAGTCGCTCTTTTGCCTTCGATCCCGTTCCCGTTTTCGACGTGCGGCCCAGCATGCGATCTATTAAGCTTGGCATCCCCCCTGCCCCCTACTACCCGTTCTGGCCGCCAAACAACCGCTGAATACGTTTCAAAAACCCGCTGTTATCTTCCAACTGCATAAAGGGAACATTTTCGCCCATCAAACGGAGGGCAATATTCCGATATGCGGTGCCAGCGCGAGAACCGTCCAGAAAAGCAAGCGGAGTTCCGCTGTTAGAAGCTGAAACTACACTCTCATCTTCAGGGACGATACCGATAAGCTTGATCGCGAGGATATCGGTCACATCTTCCGGCGACAACATTTCGCCTTTACGAATCATTTCAGTCTTGACGCGATTCAAAATCAAATGGGGCGCGTTCTTACCTTCAGCTTCCAGCAAGCCGATGATACGGTCAGCGTCACGCACCGCAGATACTTCCGGGTTGGTTACAATCAGGACTTCATCAGCAGGGGCAACCGCGTTGCGGAAACCGCGCTCAATGCCTGCCGGGCAGTCAATCAGGATGAAGTCAAATTCAGGGCGAAGCTGGTCGGCAATCTTCACCATATCTGCCGGGCTAACAGCAGTTTTATCGCGCGTTTGCGCCGCAGGGATCAAATACAACTCTGGAAGCTGCTTGTGCTTGATCATCGCCTGACGCAGCTTACAGCGGCCTTCCACCACATCTACAAGATCGTAAACGATGCGGTTTTCCAGACCCATGATAATGTCAAGATTACGCAGGCCGATATCCGCATCAATCAGAACGACACGCTGATCCAGGCGAGCTAGCGCCACGCCGATATTGGCAGCGGTGGTGGTTTTGCCAACGCCACCTTTACCCGAAGTAACAGTGACGACCTTCGCGCCAGTTGCAGATTTTTTCGGTGGCTGGGGTCTTGTGCCTGCTGCCCCTCCATTAACCCCCATCTGTGTTGAATTCCTTTCCTGTGCGACTAGCCGTCCCAATCTTCGACAACGATGCGATCATTACGTATCAGGGCAACTTCTGGCTTTGGCTTGCGCCGTTTTTCGGGCGGAGAAATCGCAATATAACCAGCGATACGCAGTTGGGTGGGCTGCATATCCAGCGCACACACAACAGCCGTTTCGTCACCATCGGCACCCGCATGAACAATGCCGCGCAGTTTCCCCCAAACGATGACATCCCCCGCGGCCAAAATTTCAGCCCCCGCGTTCACATCCCCGTAAATCACCACATGCCCCTGACTATGAACACTACGCCCCGAACGCATGGTACGGCGGATCATGACGCCGATAGTGCCGTCCTCTTCAGAATTAAAGGTCGGCGTATCTGGCTCGTAGGCGGAGCCGATCTGCGGCTGATTATTTGCGCGAACACGTAAATCCAGCGCGATAGCTGATTCTAACGTAGTATCACTCTCGCTGGAAACTGCGAATAAAGTCATACCCCGGCGTTCCAGCAGCGCCTTTACGGAGCTAAGTTCGTCCTTACGCACAGGCCGCGCGCCGACCTCAAGGGTAACAGCAGCACCGCTAAAAAATTCGCCTTTTTCGTCAATATGCGCCGCTAGATTAGCCGTCACCATGCCCCATTCTTCAACAGAATCGAGCGTGATAAGCAACCCGTCATTGACGCCTTTGATCGCAACGGTTGAGTCTGGCATTAAGCACTCAAAGCAGGATTTATGCAGGTGACAGTACTGGCATAACTATACCCGAAAACTTAATAAAATAGCCAGAGCGGTTAAATGAGGGAGCGAAGCGCGCGGCCTTAAGCTGCCGGATGATTACAACGCCGAACGCCAGGGAAATTAGAGCAGTCCAGAAATGCGGGTGAACAAGATCAACGGCAGCAGCGCAAACATGCCGGGCGCCAGCCAGCGCAGCACCGCCGCGTTCGAGGGTGAAAACCGCGTGATCCATTGATTGAAGGCATACACGGCATAAGTCATCCATACGACCTGAATCATGAGCATCGGCATCAAAAGCACGGAAGCATCAGCGCCGAAATAAGCCAGGCCGAACAGCGCATAGGTGCCATAGGCGATCATGGTGACCACGCCTACAGGCGGATACCAGCGCGACAGCCGCGCCAGCCCAATCACGCCAAGCACCAACCCGACTGCCGTGAACTGATAGATCACCAGCTCGATCAGGTAAATCCAGCGCGACGCTCGCGCCAGCCACCAGAGAGTAAGAATGGAACCTGAACGCCATTGGCTTCCGCAAGATTAACGTTCACGCCCCACCACGCCGAATCAGCATACAGCGAGAAGATGCCGTAGAATCCCCATATGGAAATCCCCACCAGTAACACCCAGTAAATCACAGGCATTCGTTTTCCGGTCAGGAACAAACCGAGAAAATACCGCCGGGCAAATCAGGGCAAAAGGGGATCGTTTAGCACGCCGAGGGTGATGAGCAGCAGCACGCCCCATGTATGCTGCGCGCCAAGCTGCCCCGTTGGCGGCGAGTCAGGGCGCGGGTTTGCCGCAAGCAGACCATCAATCATCAAATACAGCAGCCACGCCGAAAGCAAGGTGGTTAAGCGCAGGCTGCGCGGCGTCCCCACAAATAATAAAAACAGCGCCCCGAAAATCAGGACGCCGATGCCTATGCCCCACAGCGCTTTGCGCCGCCAGATTAACAGCGCAATTCCGCCGATCAGCGCCGCCGCCAGCGCAGCGATCACCTCTGGCGGGCGCAGCAATTCAACGCCGCCAGTTTGCGCCCAGAAAGCGGGGCAAAATGCCAGCGCCATTGCCCCGATGAAAGCAAACACCGCGCCAAATGGACGCAGCGCCAATGCCATGCCGATAATTACCAGCGCCAAGCCAGAAGCGCGGATCAGCGGGGTTTGGCCGATAATCATGAACGCCCCCCATGAGGCAGCACCAGCGGCCAGCGGCGGTATCCAATACCGAGACTGCTGCTTGTACTGCTCTGGAAGCGTGAAAATTGCCATAGACCTCTATGCGCTGCCCGCAGTGGCAGCATCTGGCGCGATAGGCTCAATTGTTGGCTGCTGCGGCACATTGGCTTCCAGCGGCAGCGTGGACGGCGTTACTGTCGGGTTCGCTAAAGGCTGCGCGCCGGAACTCTGGTTACGCTCATTTTGCAACCGGAAATAGGCTTCCATCGTTTGCACCACTACGGGCAGCGCCACCGCCGAACCTTCACCACCATTATAGACAAAGGCAATCACAATGATCTCAGGGTCTTCGTAAGGCGCGTAAGCGGTAAACCACGCATGGGCAGGCCAGTTACCGGGGCGACATAACCCCAGCGGCCGGGCAATCTCATCGCAGTATTCAGCTGTCCCTGTTTTACCAGCCACAGCGACGTAAGGCAAGTTTGCAGCCTGCCCGGTGCCGTTGGTGATCGTCAGGCGCATCCCCTCTTCAACGGTTTGGAAATGCTCACTGCGCACGAACGGCGGCAGGTAGTTAGGATCAAACATCAAGGGGCTGCAATAACCATCGTTGAACGTGTAATTCAACGGCACCAACACCGTATACGGGCGCATATCTGGCACGCCAAGCTCATCGGGGTTGATGTTAACTTCATTGCTATAGGTATCTGGATGGCAGCGAGACGGGTTATACCATTCACTGGTTGGCTCGCAGGTGCAGGCAAGGCTGCTTTGCCCGTACATCATCATGTCTTCAAGCATCAATAACCGGATCGGCGCTCCAGCCTCAATCTCATCAAGGTTGAGGGTGCGTAAAATATGCGGTTCAAATGGCGTTATCACGTTGCCATCTTCATCCGAATACTCGCGCACCACTGTGGGCTGGTAAAGCGTGCCGCCATTAGCAATTGCGGCTACAGAACTGATCAATTGCAGCGGGGTCACGTTCACATACCCCTGCCCAAACGCGGCGTTATAGGTATCCCCTGTAGACCAGTTTTCACCCTGCGTGCGGCGTTTCCAGTCTGGCTGTGGCATAAACCCGCGATTTTCAAAGGGCAGCTCAATGCCCAGCGACGAGCCGATGCCAAAAGCAGTGGCATAGCGGTAAAGATCGGTGATGCCTAACCCGTTCGGGCGCAGTACCTGCGGCGAAACTTCGGGGTTGCCACCGCCAACCTGATAGAAATAAACGTCACAGCTTTGGGCAATCGCGCCACGAATATCAAGGTTACCATGCCCCTGATCCAGCCAGCATACGAAGCGCTGACCAAGTGTTGAGTCGTTTGGCGCGTAGCGATTCGGCAGAATTAAATCGCCGGGATCGTTCAAGAGCGAGTACGGATCAATTACATCTTCCTGAAGCACCCCTATCGAGGTGAGCACTTTCCAGATCGATCCGGGCGGATATAACGACTGCGTGGCGTGATTGACCAACGGAAGCTGCGGGTTTGCCGCCACATCAAGGTAATAGTCAACATCAATGTTGCGGGCAAAACGCGAGTTGTCGTAAGACGGGTAGCTGACCAGCGACAGAATCTCGCCAGTATCGGGATCCATTGCAATCACAACACCGGTTTCGCTGACCACCCGGCCTTCCTCAGCGTTCAATTGGTTGATGCGATTACTCAGCGCCTCTTCGGCGGCGGCTTGCAGTTCGGTATCAATCGTTAGCTGCACGTTTAACCCGGCAACTGGATCGATCTGTTCCAATTCCTGAAGCACCTGCCCGGCAACGTCCACTTCACGCACAACACGCCCGCGCTGCCCGGAAAGTATCGATTCGAGTGAAAGCTCAAGGCCGGAATACCCCACGCGGTCATAGGCAGGGTCGTAGCCTAACTCCATCAACGCAAGCTGCTGTTCGGGCGGAATAGGCCCCATATAACCGATCAGGCTAGAAGTCAGTTCGCCCGTCGGGTACTGACGCACAGAAGCCACGTCCACATCTACGCCGGGCAGCGAAATCCGCTCTTCCAAAATTTGCATCGCCGCCTGCTGAGCAACGTCCTGCGCGATTACGACGGGGCGATAAGGGGCAATACCTTCGCCCTCATCCACCATTTCTTCAATGCTGCGCACCTGATTACCGCTGGCGTTGGCGATGCTGCGCGTTGGCGGCACACCGGTCAACGCAGAAAGCCGGTTATAAATACGCAGCACCTCATCCTGCCCATCGGGCAGCGCTGCGGGAATCACGGTGACGTTAAACGCAGGCACATTCAGCGCCAGCGCGCGGCCAAAACGGTCGCTCAAAACGCCGCGCGCCGACGCGAGAGGAAGCTCGCTCAAGCGATTCTCGTTCGCAGCCGCCTGATAGGTTGAATATTCGACCACCTGAAGCTGAAACATACGCACGCCGAAGATCAAAAAGACGGCAAAGATGATTCCCTGAAGGAACGTTAACCGCCAGCCTTGAAATGGAATTAGCCGATGCATAAAAGATGCGCGTTCAACTCAATAAACAACCGTGAAATTACAGAACAGGTACCGGCGGGCGGCAGAAACGCCGCACAAAAAAGTAAACTGGCCAGACCAAAACCAGATTGTACGCAATCGAAGGCAGCACTACATACGACAGCGTTTCAAACAAGCGTACGTTATAGCCGCTTAATATCGTTAATGCGAGGGCAACAAACTGCATCGTCAGGGTTCCGGCGATCACTAGCCCGATAATCGCCAGAAAACCTACGCCCGCCAGTTGAGATCGAATTTGATCAATCAGGAACACAATCAATAACAGGCTAACAACGGATGCGCCGGTTGGCAGCGAAGTCATCAGGTCAAGCAGAAGGCCGCCAATGAACGCCCAAACCACTGATTCTTCAAGACGCGCGCGAACGGCATAGGAAATGACCAGCAGCATGACGAAATTCGGCTCGCCACCGAGCAAGCGGATTTGCGGCACGAAAGTGACTTGAATAATTGCCGCCAGCACCAGCAGTGGCAGGCCAAACCAGTTCCCCATGAATGGCGATTCGCTTCAGTTCCCGCCCTACCGCGCAAATTCAGACAGGTCTACCGGCTGGAAGTTGGTCATCACCAGCACGATTTCCAGCTCATCAAAGTCAATCAAGCTGCGTACCTGCGCCACCTGATAGAGGTCTAGACCCTGACGGCTGCTGGTCACCTGCCCGATGACCAAATCGGGCGGCAGATTTCCGCCCAAACCGGATGTAATTACAAGGTCGCCATTGGGGATCGTTTCGCCCAATGGGATGAAGGACATTTCCAGATTTCCCGAAACCAGACCGGCAACCGTGCCTTCGGCGCGGGTGGTTTGCAAACGCGCGCTGATGGCGCTCGAAGGGTCAGTGACCAGCAGCACACGCGCGGCATTCGACTGCGCTTCGATGATACGCCCGACCAACCCCTGCGCGGTCACTACCGGCATACCTACTTGCAGGCCGTCGCGGGTGCCGCGATTAATGGTTACAGTACGCAGCGGGGTTTCTTCAGAAGCGATCACATCGGCAGAGACAAACTGCTGGGTACGCGCGGCGCTGGAATAATCCACCAGATCGGCAAGGCGTTGATAGTCGCTGCTAACTTCACGCAGTTCAACGACTTCGGCTTGCAACCGCGCTAAAGCTGATTCAAGCTCAGCATTGCGTTCCTGCAACGATTGAATTTCAGCAAGGTCTACAGCGCCGCCGCTAAGCCGCATCGCCAGCGTATTAAAGACCTGCGATACCGCGTTTAACGGAATCGAGATCACGCTCTCAATTGGGGAAAGCAGCCCGCTCTGACTGGCGCCGATCAAGGCGATAGCGATGACCAGCAGCGTCGTAAAATAGACCGCTTTATTGGCGCGCAGGCCGCGCCGGGAACCCTGGTTCATTTAGCCCTCCGGAGTCATTATAACAGAGGGTTTTATTCACGGGTTGATAATCCATGAATCGTAGGGGCGAAGTATGGCGTAACGCGGCATAAGGGAGATTTTGAACCGCCCGGACGCAGGCGCGCCCGGGGCGATAAACTTAATGTTTGGTGCTACCGCGTTCGAGGCCAACGAGCAGACGGCGCAGGTTGTTGTAATCTTCCAGCACGCGCCCGGCTCCACGCGCGACGCAGGTCATGGCATCATCGGCAACCCATGTGCGGATATTCACCTCTTCAGCCAGCCGGTCATCAAGACCTTTTAACTGACCGCCGCCGCCGGCAAGACAGATACCGCTTTCCATCAGATCGCCGACCAGTTCAGGCGGCGTAGCATCTAACGCATCTTTGACGGTATCAATAATAATGTTCACCGATCCGCTGATGGCCTCACGGATTTCGATAGAACTGACCTCAACCGTATTGGGCAAGCCGGTGACCAGATTTCGACCTTTCACCAGCATAGTACGTTCCTGCGGGCGCGGGTAGGTTGAGCCAATATCAATCTTGATGCGTTCGGCGGTCGGTTCACCGATCAGCAGATTATGCTTGGTGCGCATGTATTGAACGATATCTTCGTCCATTTCGTCACCAGCAACGCGAATTGAGCGGCTGATGACGATGCCACCCAGTGAGAAGATAGCGACCTCAGTGGTGCCGCCACCAATATCAATGATCATGCTGCCGCGTGTTTCCTGCACCGGCAAACCAGCGCCAACCGCAGCAGCAACAGGTTCCTCGATAAGATAAACTTCACGCGCGCCTGCGCTTAAGGCAGCATCGTATACCGCGCGTTTTTCGACCTCGGTAACACCACTGGGAATGCCAACCACCACACGAGGGCGCGGAATCGGCACCCAACTTTGCTCGTGGGCTTTGTGGATGAGGTGATTCAACATCGCCTCGGTCACGTCGAATTCGCTGATCACGCCATCACGCAGCGGGCGCACAATCAGGATATCCTTCGGGTTTTTGCTCCACATTTCTTTCGCGCGCGCGCCGACTTCTATCGGGCGGCGGGTTTTCTTTTCCAGCGCAACAAAGGACGGCTCGTTGATGACAATGCCTTTGCCGCGTACACTCACCAGCGTGTTGGCTGTCCCGAGGTCTATACCTATGTCGAGGGAGAATAGTCCGAAAAAATAATCAAGCGGGCTAAGCACAACGCTTTCCTCAAAGGAAGTAACCAACGTTGGATTATAACATGCGCTAGTATGCAACAAAAAAGCAGTCAGGGAGACGTAGGCGAAATGGATGTTCAAGAAGCGACCAGACGCGCAATTCGACGGCACAATCTGGTTGCACTAGGGGCTAATCTGGTGGTCGCTGTCTCTGGCGGAACCGATTCAATGGCGCTGCTGCACGCCTTAGCCGCGCTGCGTGACCAGAAAACGCTCAAGGTGCAGATCACGGCAGCATCGCTGGATCACGGGCTGCGCGGGGCAGAAGGCGCGGCAGATGCTGCCTATGTCCTTGAGCAATGCGAGCGCTGGCAGGTGCCGTGTGTGACTGGCAGCGCTGATACGCTGGCGCTGGTCAGTTCACGCAAACTAGGAATTGAAGAAGCCGCACGGTTTGCCCGCTATCGCTTTCTGGCAAAAGTGGCGCAGGATACAGGCGCGGACAGAATTGCTACCGCGCATCACGCCGATGATCAGGCGGAAACAGTGTTGATGCGGCTGCTGCGAGGGACAGGCGTTGCGGGTTTGGCGGGGATGGGCTATGAAGCACCGATGCCCTACACGCCTGAATATACGGTCATTCGCCCATTACTGAACGTGACCCGCAGGCAGATTGAAGCCTATGCCAGCGCACAGGGGATCGCCCCGCGACACGACGCTAGCAATGATGATCAAGCCTATACCCGCAACTATCTTCGGCAAAGCCTGCTGCCAGAAATTGAGACACGCTTCCCCGGCGCAGCCCGCGCATTGGCGCAGCTTGCCGAAAGCGCGGCTGTTGATAATGCGTTCATTGAAGCGATGCTGGAGGTGCAAACAGCGGCGCATACACGACGACTATCGGGCAAGATTACGATTTCCCGCCAGCATTTTCGGGCGCTTGATCTAGCATTACAGCGGCGCTTCCTGCGTAAAACGATCAGAGAATTGGGCATGAATGAAGAAATTGGTCACGAACATATTCTGGCGGCTGTTGAAGTGCTGGCAACCGCTGAAACTGGCGCAATTATTGAGTTTCCGGGTGGGTTAAGCGCACGGCTGGAGCGAGAAGAAATCACGATAATTCGGCGTGTGGACGGCTAACCTTACGTTTTGACTTAATAACATGGCGACAAGGTTGCAAAATACTCAGCACAAGGTATTCTTAATTGTCTATAGAATTATACGTCCAGATCACACCTTAATAGAGGATTTATGGCAGCCGATACTTATGACTCGGCATCGGTGCTGGTTGTTGACGATGAGGCGGCGATCCGCTATTCCGTCAGCAAGACGCTGCAACGTGTCGGCTATAACGTGCGTGAAGCTTCCAGCGGTGATGACGCGATGGAAGTGCTTAAAAATCAGACTTTTGACGTGATTTTAACTGATATTCGTATGCCCCCCGGTTTAGACGGCGTGGAGCTTGTACGCCGCATTAAGGATCAGGATTCGGATATTGTGGTCATTCTGATGACCGCCTATCCCAGCCTGGGGACGGCAGTAGAGGCCTTGCGACTGGGCGCGCACGATTACCTGATTAAGCCCAGTTCGAGCCAGGACATTCGCCACAGCGTAGCCCAGGGCATTGAGCGTTCGCGGGCGTTGAAACGCCGCCGCGCTTTGCTGGAAGCGATTCGCGCCAATGTGCAGGAATTGAGCCGGGCACCAGAAGAAACAGCGCTCGCTACGCCGATGCGCGATCCCTTCGTTGAAGCGCGCTCGATCACGGGCGAGATGCCGATGGTTGAACCGCCGCTTTCCAGCGTGATGCAGCTTGGGCCGCTCACCATTTATCCCGGTCGCTACCAGATTGCCGTTGGCGATCACCCTATTGACTTAACCCCCACCGAATTTGACCTGCTGCTATATCTGGCAGCGCATCGGGGGCGTGTGGTTTCCTGCCACGAACTGGTGCGCGAAGTGCGCGGCTATTCGGTTGATGAAGCGGAAGCCCGCGAAGTGATTCGCCCGCACGTGAGCAACTTACGCCGCAAGCTCAAGCAAATGGGTTTGGACGAAGATTTGATCGTGAATGTGCGCGGCATCGGGTATCGTTTGAACGAACAATCGGAATAAACTCAGCCTATGCCCCCTCCCAAATTAAATAGCAGTTCTCGGCCTCAAACGAAGCCGACGATGCTGCGCTGGCTACCGGCAGCGCTGGTATTTGTGTCTATCTTCATCCTGTTTTTGCGGCCCTCCCCTGCTGCTGGCGATGACTCTGTGGATGCCCTGCTTGAGCAAATGACGCTTGAGCAGAAAATCGCGCAGATGTTCATGGTCACGCTGCACGGCGGCGTACTCAACCAGCCTTCGCAGGAATTTTTACGCCAATGGCAGCCCGGCGCTGTCAGCCTCTTTTCAGATAACGTAACCAGCCCTGAAGGCGTGACGGCGCTGACAAACGCGATGCAAGCAGCAATGCAGGATGTGGGCGCGCCACCGCTGATCATCGCCACCGACCAGGAAGGCGGCGTAGTTTCGCGGTTGACCCCGGAAGCCGGGTTTACGCTGATGCCTACCCCGCTGTTGATGGGTGCGGCAGGCCGCAACGCCGCCCAGCAAATGGCGATTGCAGTCGCTGAAGAATTACGCGCAGTTGGCGTGAACATGAATTTAGCGCCTGTGGCCGATCTGGAGACCAACCCTGATAACCCGATCATCTTCCGCCGCGCATTTGGCAGCGATCCGGAAATAGTCGGGGAAGCGATCAGCGGCTACATCAGCGGCATGCAGATCATGAATATCATGGCAACGGCCAAGCATTTTCCGGGTCATGGCGAAACCAGCGCCGATTCTCACGCTGAGCTGCCGCGCCTTGATCTGGATCGCGAACGCATTGACAGCGTGGAGTTGGTTCCCTTTAGAGATGCGATACGGGCGGGCGTGGCGGCGGTGATGGTCGGCCACCTGTGGTATACCGCGCTTGACCCAACGGCCAATATGCCGGCCTCACTTTCGGCGCCGGTGGTAACGGGCTTATTGCGAAACGAGCTAGGTTTCAACGGCATCATCATGACCGATGCGATGGACATGAATGCTGTTGATTTGACTTACAATTTTTACGATGCGGTTTTGATGGCGATTGAGGCAGGCGTAGATATGCTGGCGCTTGGCCCCAGCACCGGGCCAGATGTTGCAATTCAGGCGATCCAAACGGTGGCGACTGCGGTTCGCGAGGGGCGTATTCCCGAATCACGCATTGATGACTCGGTGCGGCGCATCCTTGAAGCCAAACGCATGTATGGCCTCACCAACTGGCAACCGCTGGATGTGGAAACCACAGCAACACGGATGCGCAGCGAAAATCATGCGCAAGCGGTCGCCAACCTATTCCGCGCAGGGGTCACCGTCGCCAGCGACCACTTTGATCTTGTGCCGGTAGACACATCACAGCGGGTGGCGATCATTTTTCTGGCAACCCGCTATCAGATACGCGATGCCTGCCTACCCTATACCGATCCAGAATTAACCCAGTGGGTTGGAATTAGCGACGCGCCGGGTCAGGACGAGATCAATTGGGCGGTTTCGGCAGCACGAAACGCGGATACGGCCATTGTGTTCACGCAGAACGCCATCAGCAACCCGGCACAACAGGCGCTGGTGAACGCGCTGCCGCAAAATAAAACGGTGGCGGTTGCGCTCTGGTCGCCTTACGACTGGCAAACTTACCCGAACGTGAGCAGCTATCTCGCCACTTATAGCCCTGCCCGACCAGCAGTTCCGGCGGTATGCGATATTCTTTTTGGAGCCGCGCCAGCGCAAGGGCGACTGGCAGTAAATTTAGGGGAGGGATTGCCCGCAGGAAGTTACGCGCCATAATTTCAAGGAAAATACGATTTTTCAACTTTTTTGCAAGTGAATTTGTTAAATCCATGCTTTAATGTGTTTAGAGTTAACTCTTTTGAAGGAGAGGGAG
Source organism: Chloroflexi bacterium OLB15 (assembly GCA_001567085.1). Classification (GTDB taxonomy): domain Bacteria; phylum Chloroflexota; class Anaerolineae; order Aggregatilineales; family Phototrophicaceae; genus Flexifilum. The sequence goes on along the minus strand of LMZS01000109.1, from coordinate 12,319 downwards.
TCAATGAGCATCCGCCGTACCAGCCTATTCATCTTGATCCTTGTTGTCCTGTTTTCCGCTGCAATCCCCTTCACAAGTGTGGCAGCGCAATCCAGCTTCCAATGCCCTGAAAATGGCCCGGTTATCATCAACGGGATCGAATTCAATACCAGTGTTCCGCCCGGAACGTTTATGGCAACCGTTGTCGGCTTGAAAGGCTTTGATCCGGTGCTTGCGGTGTATGCCCCAGATTCAAACGAGGCGCTGTGCAACGACGATGACACTTATGCAGCTTCTTACTTTGGCAACCTGCCCACCACCGGTCAGATTCAGGCCAACAACTTCAATTCAGCCGTTGTTTTTGAAAACACCACAACCGATTATATGGATATTACCCTGTATGTTGGCGGGCTAGGCGGCTCAACCGGGGAATTCCTACTCGTTCTTGAAGGCATGGCGCTCTCCAGTGATGATGGCGCAGGCGATCCCATCAACGTACTGGCCGGCCCCACCATGATTGCGTCTGGCGTACCGCTCTCGGTTTACCTGATCGGCGCAAGCTCGGATCTCGACCCCAAGATTTTGCTGGTTGACAGCGATAATAACCCGATCAGCACCAGCAGCGGCACCGAAGTATCCTGCGATGATGCTGGCAGCTCCAGCCTGTGCTATGGCGCGGGCAGCAGCACTCCGCTGACCGGCTCATTCCTCGGCAATCAGGATGGGCAGTTGAGTGCCGATAATCTGGATTCGCTTCTAACCATCGAAGTAGCGGGACTTGATCCGACTGTTGATCTTGAGTTTTCGTATTTCAACTATCTGATCAGCAGCTACGGGCAAACTGGCGTTGGTGATTATGTGCTGGCAATCCATGCCGGTATTGGCGACCCGACAACGCTGGGGATTGCTATTCCGACCCCGCAACCAAATACGAATACCAACACCAACACGAATACGAATACCAACACAAACACGAATACCAACACCAACACCAACACCAATACCAATACGGCTTCAGGCAGCGTGCTGAGCTATGGCGCGACCAACCAAGCTTCGCTTTCCAGCCAGGGCACGGATCGCTACAGCTTTCAGGGCGCGGTAGGCGATGTGGTCACTATTGCGGTCAACAGCAGCAGCTTTGACCCACGCGTTACGCTGTTAGGCCCGGATGGCGCAGAAGTGGCGCGTGATGATGACAGCGGTGACGGCCTAAACGCCTTGATTCAGAACTTCCGCCTGCCGCAAAATGGCGCTTACGCCGTGATAGTGGACGCTTTCAACCCGGCTACCGCCGCTGGACAACCGTATTCCATCTCACTAAGCAACCGGGGCACCGGCACGAATACCAATACAACCCAACCGACGCAAGCCCCGGCTACAACGCCAGAAGTCAACCAGAACAGCAACACCGACGCGATTTCCATCGTCTATGGCGAAACCAAAATCGGACAACTGGCTTCGGGCAGTTTGGGCGTTTACTCTTTCGAGGGATTGCAGGGTGATGTAGTCAATGTCGTGGTCACCGCCAATGGCTTTAACGCAGGCGTAGTACTGCTTGACAGCCAGTTCAACTCGCTCAGCATCGGTCAAAGCAGCGGCCAGGCGCTGTCAATGGTGACGGCTTTCGCGCTGCCCGCTGCTGGCACCTATTACATCGTGATTGGCGACCCCAACAACGACGCAGCCAGCGGCTCGTACACAGTATCGCTGGTACGCTCGTAAGTTTTGACGGCGTTATAATCAAAAGGCCTGATGATCAGTCAGGCCTTTTGATTATGTACAAGTAAGGAAAATCTACGAATGGCTTCTATCAACTGGGTCAAGTATCGCGTTGGCGAACAGACGGTTGAAATCTATAACCTCGACCAGGCACATTACTTCCGTCTGACTTCAAAGGGCGATGAATCTCAGGTCACCTTTGAAGTGCAGGGCGACAAGTTTCACATTATGCGCAGTGTAGACCTGGAAGCCTATCAGGCAGTGATGGATTACATACGCAGCGTAACCGGACACACCTTCGAATAGGATTTTTTCACGGGGAAGCTTATGGATATTCTACTTGCACACGGCTATTTTCTGCTCGAAGATGCCCATGAACGCAAGGTGATGAAGCCTTATCCCCCGCTGGGAATTTTATACCTGTCGTCCTATCTGAAGTCTCAGGGTTTTTCCGTCGGCGTTTTCGACTCGACATTTCAAAACCTGACAGCATTTGCGGAAGCGATAGCCAAAGAGCGCCCGCAGGTGGTCGGGCTATACGTTAACCTGATGACTAAGTTCAACATTCTGAAGATGATCCGCATTGCTAAAGATGCCGGGGCAATCGTGGTGTTGGGCGGGCCGGAACCACCGCATTACGCCAGCGAATATCTGCGGCACGGCGCGGATATCATAGTGCGCGGCGAAGGCGAACTGACGCTTGCCAGTTTGCTGCCGCATCTGGCGCAATATAGGCTGACCGCGCTGGATCAGGTTGATGGCATCGCCTTCCTTGACGACAACGGCAAGGTGATCGAAACGACGCCGCGAGGCTTCATCAGCGATCTAAGCCAGCACCCCTGGCCGGATAGAGAAGCGATTGACCTGCCTGCCTATATGCAGGTGTGGAAAACCCATCACGGTAAAAGCTCGGTTTCGGTTATCCATGCGCGCGGATGCCCGTATACCTGCACCTGGTGCAGCCATTCAGTGTATGGCAGCACCCACCGCCGCCGCACCCCCGCCGATGCTGCTGAGGAACTTCTGTGGATCAAGGAAACCTATCATCCCGACCTGATCTGGTACGCAGATGATGTGTTTACCATCAACCACCGCTGGTTTTTCGAGTATCAGAAAGAATTGAAAAATCGAAATGTGCGCATCCCCTTTGAGTGCATTTCGCGGGCAGACCGGTTGAATGAGCAGGTTGTTGAGGCACTCGCGGAAATGGGCTGTTTCCGGCTGTGGAACGGCTCTGAAAGTGGGTCGCAGCGGATTCTGGATGCTATGAACCGCAAGGTGGAAGCGGCAGATGTACGCGCCAAAACCCAACTGCTGCAAAAACACGGCATTGAAACTGGCATGTTCATCATGCTGGGCTATGAAGGCGAAGAACTGCACGATCTTGAAGAAACGGTGGCGCATCTTAAAGAGGCGAATCCTGATATTTTCCTGACCACTGTGGCATATCCGATCAAGGGGACGCCATATTACGCGCAGGTTGAAGATCGGATTCTGAGCGACAGCGCATGGGAACAGCGCAGCGATCGCGATCTGGTGGTCGCCGGGCGGCGATCTAAGCGCTTCTTCAAATTTGCTACCCGCTGGATGGTGAGCGAAGTGGCGCTGCATCACGCCCGCACCAACGGCGGCGCAAGCCCCCAACGAAAACTTCGATTAGCGGCGAATGCGGCTATCGGAAAAGCCGGCATGCTGCTGACGCAGGGTGAACGGGTTCAGGCAGGGAAAAATTACCATGCCATCCACGCCTCAGGAAACTAACCCTGCGAGTGCCTTTGATGCGCTGGCTGAAACCTACGATGTTGATTTCACAGGTTCGCGAACGGCTGAATTTTTGCGCCAAACTGTGCACAGCAGGCTGGATACGCTGGTTCGTTCCGGCGATCAGGCGCTTGAGTTTGGCTGCGGCACCGGCGTGGACGCGAAATATTTGAGCGAGCGCGGGGTAAACGTACTGGCAACCGACGCCAGCCCCAAAATGCTGCACATAGCGGCAGAACGACTTAGCGCGTCGCCTAACGTCACGCTTGCTGCGCTTAATCTGAATGAGCTGCCTGCTGATACGCCGCAGTTGAACGGGCTATTCGATCTGGTTTTCGCCAATTTTGGCGTGATGAACTGCGCTAACGATCTGGTGGTATTGGCAGGCTGGCTGGCCGAACGTGTCCGCCCCGGCGGTTATGCCGCCTTCGCCATCATGAGCCGTTACTGTATATGGGAAACTTCATGGCATGCGCTGCATGGGGAATTCAAAACCGCAGGCCGCAGATGGCGACGCGCGCCTATCACCTTTGAAACTGACAGCGGCGCTATTGCCCTGCAATACCCTACCGTAAAGCAGTTGAAACGCGCCTTTTCACCCTACTTTGAAAAGCGAAAGGTAATGCCTTTGGGCTTGTTCCTGCCGCCAAGCGATATCTTCGGGGTGGTGGAGAAGCGCAAGCGCCTGTATCGCAGACTCTCTGATATGGAAAACACTTTTCGATCAAGCGGCTGGCTGGCAAATTATGCTGACCATTACTGGATCGAATTTCAGCGCGTAGAAAGCTGACGATGAGCCGTCTTTCCCGCGCCGCCGCTACTCTACTGATCAGCAACCTTGCTGGCGCTGCCCTGTCCTTTGTGCTGTCGGCGCTGATCGGGCGGGCGGCTGGCGCTGAGGGACTAGGCGTTTACGCGGCGATTGGGGCGTGGATTTTTCCGCTTTCGCTGATTGTGGATTTCGGGCTGAGCATGCTGCTGACCCGCGATCTATCGCAGCACCCAGAACAAAGTGACCATTTACTGCGGCTTTCGCTGATCGAACGGCTGGTGATTGGCGGCGCGGTCATGGCTGCGCTGTGGCTTTTTGCGCCGCTGCTAACCAATGATCCGCTTGCCGTCGCCGGGTTACGCATATCCGCGCCGATGGTGATCATCCTGCCGATGTTCAGCAGTTTTACTTCGGTGTTCAAAGCGCGTGGCTCGATGCAGCCAATTTTATGGCTAAACGTGGGCATGCTGGCAACACAGGTCGCGCTGACCGCATGGGCTTTTGCCAGCGGCTATGGCGTGATGGCCGCGATCACGTTGAACGTGCTGACTTCAGCCGGGCAGCTTGCGGCGGCATGGCTGATCTGGCGGCGGCGCTACCGGCAGGGTACGGCTGGGGACGGCGGAAAACGATCTGCGCTGAAAACCCTTCTGCGCCGCGCGGCGCCATTTGCGCTGGCGGCGATTTTTGCGGCGCTGCAATTACGCGTCAACCTGATCATTCTGGAAGCCAGCGCGCCGATTGCTGAAGCAGGCTACTACGCAGCGTCATCACGCGTGGTGGAAGCAGCGCGGCTGGCACCGAACGCGCTGTTTGGCGCGCTGCTGCCCTCACTAGCCGCGCTAACGGCCAGCCATATCATGATGAACAGCACCTTCCGGCGCGTACAGTTCGGGCTGCTGCTGTATGGGGCTGGATTCGCGCTGGTTTGCACGCTCTTTGCCGCGCCAATCATTGAAATGATCTATGGCGCAGATTTTACGCCGACGCGCCCGCGCTGATCCTGCTCGGCTGGGCGCTGCTGTTTAGCTTGCAGCGCGGCGCAAAAACGCTGTACTGGTACGCGCTGGGCTACGATCATTACATCAATGTGTGCAACCTGCTGGTGCTGCTGGTGCAGATTGGCTTCAGCCTGCTGCTGATTCCGCGTTGGGGAGCCAGCGGCGGCGCAGCGGCATATCTGGCAGCAGAATTCTTTGGCATGATCGCGCTTTGGCGGCGCTGGCATTTGCCGTTAGCGAACCGCCACCCCAAACACTATGCGCCAGTACACCAACCGTAGCTGGCTGATTCCCTTCGCGGTTTTCATCATCGCGCTGCTGCTGCGCCTGATTCCCCTGCTTTACCAACCATTTGACGGCCTGTATGGTCAGGATGCATATGCCTATTTCGATTTCGCGGCAGCGATCAGGAATATGCTGCTCACTGGCGAAAGCCAGGAACCTTCTTCTGGGGATTGGGTTACCCGACAATGCTGGCAGGGTTGTTCATTGTCAGTGGGGGCGCAGCGGCCGGAATCGCGCAGGCTGCCAGCATCCTGATGGGCGCGGCGATCCCGGCAATAATCAGCGTGATCGCGCTCAAATTGAGCCTACGACCGATTGGCGCGCTTACGGCCGGGCTGATTCTGGCGGCGTGCGGGCAGGCGATACAGTCTTCACTGGTGGTGATGGCCGATATTCCGGCGCTGTTCTGGTCAGTGTGCGCGGCTTTGCTGCTGCTGATCTACAGCGAAAGCCGGAAGCCTCTGCCTCTGATTGCCTGCGCGCTCTGCCTGACAATGGCGATTTTGTCGCGCTGGCTGTACGGCGTGCTGCTGCTCCCGTTCTTCGGATACTGGCTTGCTCTACGCCAACCATTCAGGCATCTGATCTACGCGCTGGCGGCTGCCAGCATCCTTGTCCTGCCGCAAGCCATATTTAGCCTGAACAATCCATTTCCGGTGTTCAATCACGCCTGGGTTGCTGGCTGGACGCCGATCAACGCAGTGGCGCAGGATTTCATCAATGTAGATGGTGAATTCCATTACGCCCAGCCAAATTTTCTGTTCTACAGCGCACCGCTGATCGATCCGTATTATTTTGCTCCGGCGCTGCTGCCGTTCACCCTACTCGGAATTTTTAGTCTGCGGCGGCGTAACAGCCTGTTCTGGTATGGATGGCTGCTTTTGCCGCTGATCTTTTTGATCGGTATCCCCTATCAGAACATTCGCTTTCCGCTGATCGCGATGCCTGCTGTCGCCCTGCTTACGGGGGCGGGGATCAGTAAAATATTCTCGGTTTTCAAAGGATCGCGGCTGTACCCTGTGCGCGGCGTGCTGACCTGTGCGGCGGTATGCCTTGCGCTGGTGTGGGTGATCCAGACCGCCGATCCGACCATTGATGCTTTCCTGCGGATTCAGAATGAAAGCAAGCAGTCAGCATTGTGGGCAAGCCGGATCGCCAACCCGGATGCCACAATCTACGCCTTTGGTATCACCCTGACGCTGGAACACTACGCAAACCAGCCGGTTGAAGAACTGTACTATTTCACGCCGGAACAGCTTGAGGCACAGCTACAGCCGGGCGATTACCTGCTGGTGAACGTGTGGCAGTTGGAAAACCAGTGGGCGGGGCAGCCAGTTTACGACTCTTTTAATTACCTGCGTTATAACCGCGGTCTGTATCAAATTGGCAGACACGGGCTATACACCCTGTACGTGATCCGATGAGAATAGGATATTTGCTGCCCGGCTTCAGCGCCGATGAAAATGATCAGGCAATTCCAGTACAAGATGCGCTGGTACGAGAACTGGCGCAGCGCTGTGACTTGCAGATCATCCCGCTGCGTTACCCGCATCATCAAACGTATTACAACTGGCATGGCATCGGCGTATATCCGCTGAACGGCGGGACAGCGCGCGGTTGGCGGCGGCTGCAATTGTGGCGGCGGGCAATACGCGCTATCACCGAATTACACCGCCAGCAGCCTTTTGATCTACTGCATGCCACATGGGCAGATGAAACCGGGTTGATCGCCGCGCGAACAGCGCGAAAACTGGGCATCCCCAGCGTGGTTTCGGTGGTGGGCGGGGAATTGGTCGGGTTGACAGATATTGCCTATGGCTTGCAGCGCAGCAGGTTTAGCCGCTGGATCGTGCGGCAGGCGCTGCGCGCTGAACACCTCATCGCCATCAGCGCATATCAAGCGCGGATGCTGGAAGCGCGGGGAACAGCCAGACCGCATATCATCCCCTTTGGAGTTGGCGAAATGTGGCTCAAACCTACTGAAGCCGTTCAGCGCGATCCATACCTGCTCATCAACGTCGGTTCAGTCATTCCGGTTAAGGATCAGCAGCTACTGCTGCGGGCATTGGCGCTGCTGCCCACGCCATTTCATGCACAAATCGTTGGCGAAGGCCGGGAACAAGCGAATTTGGAGATGCTGGCAAAGGCGTTAGGGATTACGAAGCGCGTGCAGTTTTGCGGCAAAGTTGCCCATGATGACCTGCCAGCATTTTACCGTCAGGCAGCCATACACGTACAAACTTCACGGCATGAAGGTGAAGGCATGGTCACGCTGGAGGCGGCAGCCTGCGGCACGCCAACGGTAGGCACAGCGGTAGGCATTCTGGCAGATGACGCCGATCTGGGCATAGCTGTTCCTGTTGGCGATGCAGCCGCGCTGGCTGAGGCGATTTTAGAGATGCAGCCGCAGGCAGCCGAATACGGGGGGCGCGCCAGAAATGCAATTGAAGCGCGCTACACGCTTGCGCAATCGGCTGATGCGATTATGAGTGTGTACAAACGGGCGCGCAGCAGTTAACCCCCTCACCCCGGCCTGATGGTCGTGCGCTCCCCTGTGTGACGGAAAGGGCGCTAAGCGCAGCGGGTGAGGGGCTTAAGCGAACCCGGTTATTTACATCGCGCTGAAGGCGGCGATATGCCCTTGCAAGATGGTGGTATCCACTTCAGGATATTTATCCAGTTCGGCCTTGAACAGCTTCATATAAGCGACAATTTCAGGCGCAGTGTAGGCCTCAAAACGCAGGGTCACGGCAGGCTGCGTATTGCTGGCGCGTACCACGCCCCACCCGCTTTTGAACTGCACCCGCGCGCCATCCAGCGTGAACACCTCATAATCTTTATCCAGCGCGGCGGTGATCGAGTCAATGATGGCAAACTTCAGATTATCAGGCGCAGGCAGAATGATTTCCGGCGTGGCATATAGTTTCGGCAGCTCATCGAAGATTTCGGAGACGGTTTTATCGCTCTTTGAGAAAATTTCCAACGCGCGCAGGGCAATTAACGGCGCGTCATCAAAGCCGTAGTAATTCTCGCCTGTGAATAGATGCCCACTAACTTCGCCGCCCAACGGCGAGCCGATTTCCGCCATCTTCTGCTTCATCAGGCTGTGACCGGTTTTCCACATCACCGGCACACCACCCGCTTCGCGGATGATATCTGGCAGCGCCTGCGACGATTTCACGTCGAACACGATGGAAGCGCCCGGCATACGCACTAACAAATCACGCGCCAGAATTGCCAGCAAGCGGTCTGCGGCAATATGATGCCCGTGTTCATCAATGAAACCGCAGCGGTCGCTGTCGCCGTCAAACGCGAGGCCAATATCTGCCGAAGTTTCGATCACTTTAGCTTCAAGGTCTTTGGTCATTTCGGGGTCTTCAGGGTTCGGAAGGTGGTTGGGATAGGTGCCGTCGCTTTCGCAGAACAACTCAACCACTTCGCAGCCCAGATTACGCAGCACCTGCGGGAAAATGCTGCCTACAAGACCGTTTCCGGCATCCAGCACCACTTTCATCGGCTTTGCCAGCGTGACCATACGCTGAATGTGCGCCATGTGCTGGTTCTTCATGTCAAAGTTGGTATTAAGCTGGCCTTCACCAATGAAGAATGTATCTGCTTCAATAATTTCCAGCAGATCGAGAATTTGCTGATCGAACAACGCCAGCGCGCCGTAGGCCATTTTGATGCCGTTGTATCTGGTGGTCAGGTGGCTGCCGGTAATTTGCACGCCAGCGGCTTTTCCGGGAAAGCTGGCCGCCGCAAAATACACTGTCGGGGTGATCACCTGCCCAATGTCAGTGACATTCATACCAGTCGAGAGCAAGCCTTCGATCAGCGCATCATGCAGCGCGGGCGAGGTCAGGCGGTTATCCATACCTACAAACACGCGCTCGGTGCCGAACGCTCGCGGCAGGTAAGTGCCTAACGCCTTGCCCACCAGCAGCGCTACCGCCGGCGTCAACTGGGCATCATCACCCGTTGCTGTGCCGCGAATATCGTACTTGCGAAAAATGGTGCGGTTAATTTTGGTCATGGTGTTTTCTCGTTTTCACTGGGCAAAGGGATTCGCCAACTTATAGGGCAACCTGACAGGCTGCCCCGGTAGATTTTCTTAACCTGCTTAAACGCTGACCTCTTTGCCGTCTACCACAGCGGCAAAGGACAATTCCTTACCGTCGGGCGCGTCAATATGCACAATGGTTCCGGCAGGCGGATTGGCGCGCAGCAAAAAGTCAGCCAACGGCTCGCGCACCGAACGGCGAATAATGCGGCGCAGCGGGCGCGCGCCATATTCCGGCTCATCATTCTGGCGCAGCATCCACTGAATGGCCTCTTCGGTAAATTCAAGTTTTAAGCCGCGTTCGGCGCCCATTTGCGCTTCTTTTTTCAGCATCAACTTGAGGATGTTATACAGGTCTTCCTGCGAAAGCGCGTTGAACATGATCACTTCGTCAAGGCGGTTCAGGAATTCAGGGCGGAACCACGAGCGCACATCTTCCATCGCCGCTTCACGGATTTCGTCAGTGATCACGGGGACAGCCAGTTCTTCTGAGCCAAGATTGCTGGTCAGGATGATCACCGTCTCGCTGAAGCTGACCGTGTTGCCGCGCCCGTCGGTGAGCCGCCCTTCTTCGACCATTTGCAGCAGAATATCCATGATACGCGGGTGGGCTTTCTCAACCTCATCGAATAGCACGATGATGTAGGGCTGCTGCTTCACGCGCTCGGTCAGCTGGCCGCCCGCTTCGCTATCTACGTAGCCGCTGGGCGAACCGACGAGGCGGTTTAGGCTGGACTCGTCCTTGAACTCGCTCATATCCAGCGGCAGCATAGCATCTTCACTGCCGAACATAAATTCAGCCAGCGCCTTCGCCAGTTCGGTTTTGCCAACACCGGTTGGGCCTAAGAACAGGAAAGCACCAATCGGGCGGCGCGGGTCTTTTAAGCCAACGCGCGCGGTTTTGATGGCGCGGCTGACGGCGATTACCGCCGCGTCCTGCCCGATGAGGCGTTCGCGCAAATGCTCGACCATGCTGGCATAACGGGCGCGTTCATCTTCACCCAGCTTATTCACCGGAACGCCCGTCATCTGGCTGGCGGCCAGCGTGATATCTTCCGAGTCCAGCGTATTATCGGCAGGATTTTCAGGCGCAGCCGATTCATCCTTAAAGCTGGCCGGATTCTGGCGGCTCATGGTGACCATTGCCGCCGCGCGGTGCAATAAATGTTCGGCGCTGCGGGGCAAGGGCATGGTGCCCAGATAACGCTTCGCCAGCCGCGCCGTGACCACCAGCGCATCGTCAGTGATGCTCAGATCATAATCGTTCTGCAGGTGCGGGCGGATCACCTTCAGGATTTCGAGCGTCTCTTCAGGCGTGGCCTCTGGCACGCGCAGCACCTGCGCATGTTCAGAAACGGCGGTGACAGGCAAAAGCCGCTGCTGGTATTCCTGCTCGGTGGTTGAGCCGATGATCACCGGATCATTTTCAAGAAATGCGCGCTGGATCATGGGGGTGGCTTTGGCAAACTCAGCCTTTAGCGCGCCGCCAAAAAAGCGATGGATATGCGGGATGAACAGAATACCGCCGCGCGCCTGATTCATGCCCGCGCGCATGGCCTTCTGATCGTTGTCCAACAGGGCGGTTTCATCAATCTGGACAAGGCTGGAAAGCCCTTTCGGGCCTTTGCCTTCAGACATCAGCAGGGCAAGGCTGTAAGCCAATGTGCGCTTGCCCACGCCATCCGGCCCGATCAGGATGATATGCCGGTTCACTGATTGGGCGAGGATGTTGTTCATATCGCGCAGCAGGTTTTCGCGGAAATACACGGCTTTCAGATTGCCGGTTTTCGCGCCAGCCACAAAATCCTGCGTGGTGGTATCTTTACGCACCAACTGCGAATTATCGGCCAGCACATCGCTGATGGCTTTGGGGGTGATGCCCTGCTGGCGCAGCAGCCCGCTGGTGCTTTGCGCGCTCTCGGCCATCACACTCAAAATGTGGTCGGTATCTACGCGCACTTCATCGCGGGAATTTGCCAGCGTGAGCGCATCATCAATCAAAATGATGGCGCTGCGCGAAAGCGGCACCTGCCGGTTGCCACGCGCGATGTAATCCAAATTACCATCGGGATCGCGGCGGCTTTCAGCGGCCAACTCGGTCTGCCGTTCCAGCTTGCCAATATCTACCCCGCGCGTCAGGCGAAAGGTTTCCAGCAGCCGGGAAGAGGCGGCGTCTTTACGCCGCAGCAGCGCCAGTAAAATCACTTCAGGCGTCAGCGTGGTTTTGTGATATTTGTCTTTGATCGCAACGGCGTCGTTCATCACGGCGTCGAGGTCTTTTGTAACCAGATCAGGGTTCAGCGTACCCATCTAAAGAGAGTCCTCTCGCATGGTTTGCGGATATTAACTTAACCCGAAATTGGCCTCTAAACAAGGCGCGGATTGGCATAAACAACAAATTATGAGCCGCAGCACTGCCGGTAAAAGGGAAAACAGCGCCATTAAATATACCCCACGCCTTCCGTAGTTATGGTTCTACCGGGCATTGGAAAGCGGGAGCGTGTGCGCTATACTCAGACCATTGTTCTGAATTGCACAAGCCTATCTGCTTGACCTTTGGAGAATGACGCCTATGCGCGCGAATTTTGTGCGTCTTATCCTCGTTTCCGGCCTCGGCACGGCTGCCATACTGGCGTCGGCCTGCGGCACTATTGCCACCCTGAATGGGCGGCTGAGGTACAAGAAACGCAAATTGCGCTGGCTGCAACCAGCGAGCACCTGACGGCGATTGCGCCCTACCGC
>LMZS01000108.1 GCA_001567085.1 Chloroflexi bacterium OLB15 | reverse complement strand
TTAACGCTAACGCCAGCACGCGGCGGGTTTCGGGCGGATCGAGGATGCCATCATCCCACAGGCGGGCGGTGGAGTAATAAGGGCTGCCTTCACGCTCGTACTTCTCCAGAATGGGCGCGCGGAAGGCGTCCTGTTCGGCGGGGGTGAGGTCGGGTTTGGCTTCGCGGGCAAGCTGATCCCGCTTCACAGTGAGCAGCACATTAGACGCCTGCTCACCACCCATCACGCTGATGCGGCTGTTCGGGTACATGAACAGAAAGCGCGGCCCATAGGCGCGGCCACACATGCCATAGTTCCCCGCGCCAAAGCTGCCGCCGATGATCACCGTCAGCTTAGGCACAGCGGCATTGGCGACGGCATGCACCATCTTAGCGCCATCTTTGGCGATACCGCCGGATTCAGCCTCACGCCCAACCATAAAGCCCGTGATATTTTGCAGGAAGATCAGCGGGATGCCGCGCGCGCAGCACAATTCGACAAAATGCGCGCCTTTCACCGACGAATCGCTAAACAGCACGCCGTTATTGGCAATGATGCCGACGGGCATACCTTCGATATGGGCGAAACCAGTGACCAGAGTCGCCCCGTAATTGGCCTTAAATTCCTGAAAACGGCTGCCATCCACAATCCGGGCGATGACCTCACGGCTGTCATAGCTTTCGCGGAACGAGACGGGCAGCACTCCGTATAGTTCAGCGGGATCATAAGCGGGCGGTTCTGGCGAAAGCATATTCAACGGGTTGTGTTTGCGGCGGTTCAGCGAAGCGACAATGCCGCGCAGGATTTCGAGGGCGTGATCATCATCCTGAGCGAAATGATCGGCGACGCCGCTTTTATGGGTGTGGACGTAAGCGCCGCCCAGGTCTTCGGCAGATACATCTTCACCGGTGGCGGCTTTGACCAGCGGCGGGCCGCCAAGAAAAATAGTGCCGGTACCCTGCACGATCACGGTTTCATCGCTCATGGCGGGGACGTAAGCGCCGCCAGCGGTACAGCTCCCCATCACGGCGGCAATCTGGGGGATGCCCGCTGCGCTCATGGTGGCCTGATTATAGAAAATGCGGCCAAAATCATCGGCATCGGGGAATACTTCATCCTGCATGGGCAGGAAGGCGCCGCCGCTATCCACCAGATACAGGCAGGGCAGATTATTTTCGAGAGCGATTTGCTGGGCGCGCAGGTGCTTTTTGACGGTGATCGGGTAATAGGTGCCGCCTTTGACGGTAGCATCGTTGGCGAGAATTAAACATTCAACGCCGCTAACCCGCCCAATGCCGGTGACGATGCCCGCGCCGGGCGTGGGATCGTCGTACAGCTCCCAACCGGCAAGCGGCGCGATTTCGAGAAACGGCGATCCGGTATCGAGCAGGCGATCAATACGATCACGAGCGAAGAGCTTGCCCTGCGCGCGGTGGCGATCCAGATACTTGGCGCCGCCACCCTGCCGAATAACAGCGAGGCGTTCACGCAGTTCGGCGGCCAAAGCGCGGTTGTGGGCATCATTGGCGCTGAATGCAGGATCGGATGTGCGGAGCTGCGAAAGAATTTTTGGCATAAATTTTTTAATCCTCACCCTGCCCCTCTCGCTCATCGAAAGGGGATTTTCATCCGTTCACCTTGTTTTATTTTCTAAATTTTTCGGCGCGGCGTAAAAAAAGCAAAAATCAGCCGTGAAATTGGGGGCCGTCTTCTACCTGAAGGCGAGCCCCTGCTAAATTCCCAACCGCCCGCGCACCATGCCCACCACCCAGCGGAGTTCGTCAAGACGCAGCAAAGCCGCCATGCCGATGTATACCGCGCCGCCAGCGATGGAAGCAATAGCGACCAGCAGCAGTTCACGCAAGAAAGATGAGGTTCCGATCAACTGCTCGAAGATCGGTTCAGTCAGGTAGGCGACCAGCCCCATGACAGCAGCGGCAAGGCCAGCCTTGAGCAGCGTGATCAGAATGCGCTGGTGCCCATACCCGCCGATGCGACGGCGCAGCAAAACGGCGCTGATCAAGGCATGGGTGATGTGTTTCAGGCTGTCGGCAACCATCAGGCTGAACAGGCCGATGGAGGGCAACAGCAAAATAGCTACGACCATATACACGCTGAAACTGGCGATGCCGATCAGCGCAGGCGTAAGCGTGTCCTGTCTGGCATAGAATGCGTAGACCAGCAATAAATCAACGGCGGCGAAGGGCAGGCCGATCAGATACAGGCGCAGGGCGGCGGCGGTGATGGTGGATGCCTCTGGCGTAAACTGGCCGTGCTGAAAGAGCAGGATGACAATGGGCGTGGCTAACACAAACAAGCCAACAGCGGCAGGCAGAATCAGGGTGATCGTCAGCCGCAAGCCGAGTCCAAGCGTGTCTTTGAAAGCCTGCGTGTTTTCGCTGACATGGGCAAACAGGCCAGCGGCGGCATCATCAACCTCTATATCGGGCGTGGTATCCAAGGCGATCAGGGCGGCGAAGCGGGAGAGCGTAGGCAGAATGGCGATGCTGATCGCGGTGGAGACTAAGCCTGCGGGAACTGGATCAGCGTAGTGGCCCAATTCATGTAACCGAGCGCGCCGGGGATGGTGTTGCTGGCAAGGTTATAGCTGAAGGTACGCACGACCAGCGTATCAATGATCAGGGTGAACATGACCGGCGCGTACAGCCGGGCGATCTGGCGAACAGCCGGATGGCGCCAATTAAAGGATGGGCGCAGCTTCGCGCCGCGCAAGCCGGGCAGCAGCAGCAAAAACTGGGCAACCGAGCCGACTAACCAACCGAGCGCCGCCGCCTGTATCGCGCCCGGTGGGCGGCCAGCAGTAAGCGCCACCAGTCCATTAGGCAGCAAGGTGGGCAGCACCTGCACCGATGGCACGGCAAACAGGGTAATCAGCACAATACAGCCGTTAAAGACCACGCCGGCCAACGCTGGCAAGGTGAATTGATGCAGGGCGTACAGCGCGCCGCTGATCGCTGAAAACAGGCCGAGAAAGATCAGGGCGGGCGCGGTGAGCTGTAACAGAGAAGCGGCTAAATTGGTGGTTGCCGCATTATAGCCGCTGCCGACAAAGCCGATGATCTGCGGGGCGAAGGCGATCAATACCAGCGTAAGCGTGGCAAGCATAGCCGTGAGCAGCGTGACCAGCACGGACACGGTTTGCCAGAAGGCTTTGAGGCCGTTTTTGGCTTCACTTTCGCTGAGAACGGGCACGATGGCGCTGTTGACATGACCGGCCACCAGCAGATCGTAGATGGTTTTAGGGACGATGGTCGCGGTGTAAAAAGCATCTACCGATGACGATGCGCCAAACAGCGTGGTGATCATCACCTCACGCGCCATGCCTAAAGCGCGGCTGCCGATATTACCCAGCGCCAGCACGCCGGTTGCGCGGGCAACACGGGCGTGGTTTCAGACTGGGCGGGGGTCTGAGCTGCGTTTTCCGGCGGCGAGGATTCGATATCTGCCGGTACAGGCTGAAGGTTGGTCAAAGCGCGAGCGCCTCATTCGTGCAAACAACGCGTAAGTCTAGCACGGAGGGCAGCGGATAGGGAGATAGCGCATTGAGGGCGGCAGGTAGACGGCGGCGAACCTTACGCCTCAGCTACGGGATGGGACGTGATACAATCGGCTGGATATCAGGACACGATCACGGATTTTTTCAGATGCTGCGAAGTGTACTTCGCCCAAAAACAGGCAAGGCATGCCTTATCCCTGCTAATGCATTGGCGATCCTGCTGGCCGTAACAACGCTGTCTGCGTGCCAGCCAAACACCACAGCAGCAGAGACAAATATCGCGATTGACAGGCTGTGGAACCCCGATGCAAGCACCATCATCTTTCGCGCCGATATCACCGGCGGATCGCTGCCAGAACTGGCGAGAATGAGCGAAACGGCACCCTGCACAGTGTACGGCGATGGGCGGGTGCTGTGGGTGAATGAACTGGACGCCTTCAATACCGAAGTGCTGTTTGACATTGTGCCGGAAGCGCGGATACAGCAGTTCATTGATTATGTGGCCTTCGACGAGAACTTCTACGCTCAGGATGCCCGCGCAACAGAACCGCCTGAAGGCGCAATCGCGCCGGTCATTGAAACGATCACGATGGATATAGGCGGGCGACGGCACAGCGCGGATAACTATGGGGGGTGGGATCGCGGGTTTTATGATCGGATCGTGGCGGCCTGCAAATCCATCAGCAATACGCCGATACGCTTCGAGCCTACTGAAGCATGGCTGACGGTGCGCGAAGTTGCGATGGTTTCTGATGCGCCATACGTGTACTGGAATCCTGATGAGCATGAAGGCCTTAGCCTTGCAACGCTGGCGGATCATGCTACTCAGCCGCAGTGGGTAAGCGGACAAACCGTGACTGAGCTATGGCGGATGCTGCACTCGCTGCCCTATACTACGCTGTACGGCGAAGGCGAGCGCAGCTTCCAGATCGGGATGCAAGTGCCGGGCATCACCCGCGATTCACCTGCGAGGCCGGAAACGACTACCGGAAGCTGAAGCCATCCAGTGAACAAGCCCTGTGTTGCAAATACGGGGCTGATCCGGTGTAATTGGGCGCAGTGACCGGCTATAAAGACCGCCCAAGAAATACCCCTATGACACCCAAAAGCGAACACCCTGAAGCAGAATCGGCAGGCCAGCTTATGACATTGGCGGAAGCGCTGCAATTTGACGAAAGCGATCTGGCGGCGAACCGCGAAGGCCGATTGAGCGCAAGCCAACTTGAGCGGCTAAGGCGAAACTGGTATCGCGGGATGGGGATTAGCTTCGGGTTGGTGGCGTTTGGGGTATTGGCGGCGACGATATTCCTGTTCATTGGCTGGCGCATGGAGATGGTGGTGCTAACGCTGGTGGGCATCACGCTGACCTTCTTTAACGCGGCGGTGGTGGGGCTGCTAGCGCAGACATATCTGCGGTATCGCGGCGATACAAAAGATGGATCAGTCACCAAACTTGAAGGCACAGCCTCACGCACGCTGAAGATCAACGAGCGCGCCCGAAGCGCCGCCTATTTTGTGAGCATCAACGGGCAGGAAATACGGGTAAACAAGCCGGTTTTCAACGCTTTTGAAGATCACGGCGTATACTGCGTGTATCGTGCGGCGTTTTCAAAACAAGTCTTATCAGCAGAGCGCCTGCTTTCATAGCGTCCAGATAAATCGCACATAGAATGGTTGCCCATGAAACCGGTCAGGGCTTTCGCAACGTTCATCACCATCTCGTTCGCCATTCTGTTCCTGTGGGCAGCTTCCGCGCCACAGGCTGAAGCGCAGCTGGCAAACAACCCGACCGCCCGCTGGATTCATGCCCAGATCAACGAATGGCGCATCGGGTTAGACTTAGCGCCGTTAACGCTGAATGATACGCTAACGCGCATGGCGCTGGATCAGGCGGCCTATGTGGCATCGCTGCGCCATGTGCCAGATAACATCCATGCCGGGCGCAACGGAGAAGGCCCCCGCGTGCGAGCGCTGTATGACACCTATCAATGGCCGACATTCGGAAATGCCCAGCAAATTGTGATCGGCGAGATCACGTGGATAGGGACGCAAGAAGATGCGATCAACTTCTGGCATGAGTCTGCCATTCACCGGCAAACTGCAACCAACGCCTGGTACCGGGAAGTTGGCGTGGCGGCTGTACCTAAGCGCGATGGGCGCGGCTATGTGATCGTGGTGGTGCTGGGCGCGGAGCCAGAGGTACTACCGGCAATGGCCGATCCAGAGCGCGGCGTTTTATATCTGACAAATGAAAGATACCCGCGCGGCAGCAATGGCTTCTCTGCCGAACAATTTCGGCTGTTTGATCAGCAGGGACGGATGATCAGCGACTGGCAGCCCTGGCAGCCACAAATCCCCCTGCCAACAGGCAGCGGATCGCTATATGTATTGTATGCCAATGGCGACCGGCAGGCTTTAACTGAAACCAGTTTGAACCCGGCGAATATACCGCTGCCCGCTTATGAAACAGCGTGGCAAACCGCGCTGATTATAAGCATGGGGCCAACAGCCACACCTGCGCCAACAGCAACCCCTACCCCGCCGCCGACACCGCATATCCGGCTAACCTATAATCGAAACTCGCTAACGCTGGTCAATACCGTGAACACCAACGCCAATGTTTCGCGGTTGGTGCTGGCAAGCCCGGATGGGACGCAGCGGCTGGCAGTACGCGAGTGGAACGCAGGGTTTATTCGCGGAAGCCTGAACGCGCTTCCCCCGTGGAACTGTGTACAAGCTGCGTTGCTGGATAAAAATGTGAGCACGCCCACCGAATGCAGGTACAGCAGCCTGACGCTGGTGCTGCCGACTCAAGCGCTGTGGCGATCCGATTTTGTGGTGCTGATGAATGAAGTAACGGTTGCGACCTGTATAGCAGATGATGGGGTCTGCGAGTTTGATTTGCCATAGGGCACCCTCACCCTGATCCCCTTGCCATGCCCGATATGGGTAAAAAGTCCCTCTGAGGGCGGGCATAGGGAAATCACCTGACCGCATGGCGGCAAATACGTTAGAGTATTCGTCATGCAAATTGAAATGGTTACCTCACCCGAAGAAGCGGCGCAGGGATTAGCAGGCGCTCACTTTCTGGCGGCGGAAATGATGTACAAGCCCCGCCCAGAGAAGCCGGCTGAACGGTTCGTCTTTGATGCAACCTTTCGGGCGCGGCTGGAAGCGCTAAATCAGCGGGACGGGGTACTGCTGATCGTGAACGATGCCAAAACGCTGGAAAGTTTACGAGTATTCCCTGAAACCTACCCGCAGCCCCGCTGGTTTGCAGCCATCGTTAACCCCAGGCCACTCGGACATTACAAGCCCGATCTCCCCCGCCAATGGGAATGGGATGCCCCGGGACACTGGATGATCTTCAAAACCAGCGATCGCTGGGCGCGAATTGATTTTGCGCTGCGCGCAGCGGCGGCAATCAGCAAAACGAACGCGGGAATGCTGATGATGCCCGCGCACGATGCGGCCTACGGGCGCGAGCTTTTGGAGCGATTGGAAAAAACCGCATTGTATTTCGCTTGCGATGGCATTCCAGCTTCAGTCAGCCCGTTTGCGCCGAATCAACATACACCGGTTGCGGGCGCGAATTACGAAGACGGCGTGAGCGCGGCAATGAACGCCGCTTTTGCACGCGATTCAAATATGCACCGAAAGATACGGCACGACGATGTTCAAGCCTTCTGGGGCAAAATGAATATGACACCTTTCGCGATGTGCGCGCCGCTGCTGGGGATCGTGTCGCAAAAAGTATGGGAAGATGACAAGGAAATTGACCGGGCGCTGCGCGACTGCGGCTTCTGCGCGCGAGCCTTGTGGATCAAGGATCAGAGCATTTACCGGCAATCCCCACCAGTCTTTAGCCGTCAAGACCTGAAGCAGGTTATCGAGCGCACGCTGCATTATTCGTTGAATATTCCAACCCGCCCTTTGGGCGCTAGTTCCCTAAACCACCCGCTGGATTTTGAGGGAAAAATAAGGCGCCTATTCTTCCCGCAATTTCGCCGCGCTAACGCGCTGGCAGAGGCGCTGATCCGCGAGTGTATGGCTGAAATTGAGACCCGACTGGCGCGTTATGGCGTGTCATGGGTGGATTGGGGCGATTATCGCTACGTGGTGCGGGTTGGAGATCCCGATGTTGAGGTATGGAAGAAGATTTAAATCTTCTGGAACCAATTTGGAAGATCCATCGTCTTATGTTCAGAGAGGAGAAGTTCCAGCATGTTCAGGAAAGTTTCACTGCTTGTTTTTACAGTTCTGAGTCTGTTCACCATCCCGGCAGCATTCGCCCAGGAAGATGCGCCGGAAGGAACCAACGCGCTGCCTTTTAACATCGAGTCGGTGACGGCATCATCCATCGATTCCAACATTATGCTGGATGTAGTGGCGACATGGCCGACGGGCTGCCAGGATTTACCGGTTGTGCTAACACAAACTGTTGATCGGGATCGTATCACGGTTGAACTGACGCAAGAAGTAGCGCCGCTGCAACCCTGCCCGATGATGCTGCGCTTTTTTGAAGGGCAGATTTTGATCGCTGGAGATTTTGCGCCCGGCCTGTATACGGTTGATTTGAACGGCGCCACCGCAGAAGTACAGGTTGGCGATCCTTCCGAAGCCACGCCATTCCCTGAAGTCGCCATTCCGGCGAACGGCCCCGCGATGCCGATTCAGGTGGACGAAGTATTCTCTATCGCCACCCTGTCTATCCCGGCACAGGTACGGGTGAGCGTTACTGGAACGCTGCCGACGGGCTGCACCGGCTTCCCGATTGAAATTTCACAGCGGATTGAAGACGATACGGTTGCCATCACCATCAACCAGATCACGGCGGAAAATGCCGCCTGTATAGCCATGATTGTGCCGTATCAGGTGTTGATCCCGCTGTGGGGGGCTTTCGACACAATTCCAACAGTCACCGTGAACGGCGTGGCCGAAACCGGCGCATCTGATGGAGAAACACAGACCGGCACCGATACTCGTATGCCAATTTTTGTCGAAAATGTGCTGCCCCTGACCACCCGCTCGATCCCCGCTCAAATTGTGCTGATCGTCACTGGCACGCTTCAGACTGGATGCGCCGATCTGCCGATTGAAGTGACGCAAGCGCGTGACGGGGCAAACGTGAACGTGGAGATCGTCCAGATTGTTCCAGAAGATCAGGCCTGCCCGATGATGATTGTCCCCTATGAAGAACATATCCGTTTGGATGGCGATTTCTGGGGCGACACTTTCAATATCACCGTGAATGGCTTTGCAGTTGAACCTTTACCACTCGGCGTTGAATAACTAGAAAGGAAGTAGGTGTGGCGATGAAAACACGTATCATGATACTGGCGACTGCTTTAGCGGTCGCACTGGCAACCGGGACGGCGGCATTCGCACAGACCACCGACGATCCTGTTCCAGCAACAGGCGGGGAACGAGAAGGCGTAGCATTGACCATCTATAATCTCGGCACCGCCCTCGTGCAAGATCGCCGCACCTATACCCTGTCGTCGGGCGTGAACCTGCTCAACTTTACGGATGTGGCTTCCGGCATTGACCCAACCTCGGTACAGTTCAACTCGCTGACTGACCCGACAGGCACGCGGGTGCTGGAGCAGAATTACGTTTACGATCTGGTGAACAGCTCGGCGCTGATCAACCGTTACATCGATCAGGAAATTCAAGTGGTGACGATGGATGGCGAAACCTTCACCGGCACGCTTTTGAGCGGGCGCAACAGCGAAATCATCCTGCAAAGCACGGATGGTCAGGTGCTGGTAATCGGGCTGGCAAATGTGCGTGATCTGCGTTTCCCTGATCTGCCGGGGGGATTAATCACGCGGCCTACCCTGCGCTGGCTGCTGGAAACCGGAAGCGAAGGCGAGCAAGAATTAGAATTGACGTACCTGACCAGCGGCATGAACTGGACAGCAGACTATGTGTTACTGCTGGCACAGGACAGCGCATCACTTGATCTGAACGGCTGGATCACGCTGAATAACACCAGCGGCGCGAGTTTTGAAAATGCGACGGTTAAACTGGTGGCAGGCGATGTGAACCGTTTGCCGGACTATAACCAGATGGCGCGGGGTGAGCTGATGATGGAAGATGCCGCTGTTCCGATGGCTACTTCAGCGCCTCAGGTTTCCCAGCGTGAATTCTTCGAGTACCAGCTTTATGAGATTGAGCGCCCGGTGACGGTGGCGGACAACGAAACCAAGCAGGTAGAGTTTGTCAGCGGCGGCGATGTGCCAGCGAGCACCTTCTACGTTTACGACTCCAGCCCGCTGTACTATGGTTATCTGATTGCGGATCCGTTTTACGGGCAAAACAGCATCACGAACGTACAAAGCTGGCTGGAATTCACAACTGACGAAGAAGAGGGGTTGGGCGCAGATTTGCCTGCTGGACGGGTGCGCGTGTATCAGGAAGATATTGATGGCACCGCGCTGCTGATCGGTGAAAACACCATTGAGCATACGCCGCAGGGCGAAGAGATTCAGTTGTTCCTCGGCAACGCATTTGATCTGGTTGGCGAACGCACTCAGACCAGTTTCCGCCAGATAGCACAGAATGTGATCGAGGAAACTTACGAGATTCGCCTGCGTAACCAGAAGGATGATGAGGCTGTAGAAATCCGCGTGCCAGAGCATCTGTTCCGCTGGACGAACTGGGAAATTCTGAACGCTTCACATGAGTATACGCAGCTAGACGCAAACACCATCGAGTTCCGGGTAGAAGTGCCGCCGCAGGGCGAAACCGTGATCACCTATACGGTTCGGTATTCGTGGCAGTAGGGCTTCGGCCAAAAGGGGCGAAGGTGGAATGCCTTGCCCCTACAAATGCCATCATGAGTCAGAAAAGGGCGCGATTGTGTGTCCTTTTCTGACATAAATACGTATAAAACGATACCATTAGCGGCTTAAGTTAAGGTATTTCACAATGCACGAAGTTACAGGCGGCGAACGCCGTCACGTTGCGATCACAATTTACAATGAGGGCACTTCGCTGGTGCAAGATCGGCGGCTGTTCGCGCTGGAAAAAGGCGCGAACCATCTCAGCTTTACGGATGTAGCCGAACAGATTGACGCGACCTCAGTACAATTCATCTCGCGTACTGATCCCGCTGGCACAGGGGTGCTAGAGCAGAATTACGCCTACGATCTGGTGAACCTGTTTGCTTTGCTGCGACGCTACATTGATCAGCACGTAGAGATCATCACTGAAGACGGAACGCTGTACAGCGGCATCCTATTAAGCGGACGCGACGAGATTATTCTGCGCGCTGACAACGGGCAAATTGTGGTCATTGCACGTGATAAGGTGCGTGACCTGCGTTTTCCTGATCTGCCGGGTGGGTTGATCACCCGCCCCACCCTGCGCTGGCTGCTGGAAAGCGAAGCAGGCGGCGATCAGGAACTGGAGCTAACCTACCTGACAGGCGGGCTGAACTGGACAGCCGATTATGTGGTGCTGCTTTCGGGCGGAAAAAATGCGCTGGATTTGAACGGATGGGTGACGCTGGACAACCACAGCGGGGCAGCCTACGAACAGGCACAAGTGAAACTGGTTGCAGGCGATGTACATCGTATTAAGCCGGAAACAGCGTATTTGGCGATGGAAGCGTTACCGCGCGCGGCAGCAGCGGCACCTAAACAGGTGGAACAGCGCGAGTTTTTTGAATATCAGTTGTATGAAATCGGGCGTCCGGTAACGGTGGCTGATAACGAGCAAAAGCAGGTGGAGTTTGTGCGCGGGGCAGGTGTAAAAGGCAAGCTGATTTACACTGCTGAAGCCAGCCGCTATTTCAACCCGCCGAGAGAAAATCCCGCCTATATAACCGGCGAGCCGCTGGAAATTTCGCAATATCTGGAGTTTTCAACCGGGCGTGACGGTGGGCTGGAAGCCGATCTGCCTGAGGGGCGGGTGCGGGTTTACCAGCGCGATACGGATGAAGCGGCGCTGCTGATCGGTGAAGACAGGATTAAACACACGCCCAAAGGTGAAACTGTGCGCCTAAAGCTGGGCAGCCCGTTTGATCTGGTGGGCGATCGCACGCAGACCGATTATCGCGTGATCAGCCGGAACACCGTTGAAGAAGCGTGGAAAATTAAGCTGACCAACCGCAAAGATGCTGAGACGGTTGAAATACGCGTAGTGCAAAAACTATACCGCTTCAACGAGTGGAAAGTGATGCAAAGCAGCCAGCCTTACGAGAAGCTGGACGCCAGCACGCTGTTATATACGATCACCGTGCCGCCGCAGGATATCGCGGTGGTGGAATACCGGATGCGTTATTCGTGGTAGGGAAACCTGACCCCAGTCTATCTCCCTGCGGGAAAGGGGAAGGCTTCGCCAACCATACTTTCATCCTGCTTCGGGCAAGGCGTGCCTTGCCCACACAAAAATATTTTGTGCGGCATCCTTTACATTCGGGTTTTTCAAGCATATCGCCACTAACGATAAACAGATGACTAATCCCCGTGAAATGCTGACTGCGTATGGGCTATCCCCGAAAAAGGCTTTGGGGCAGAACTTTCTACATGATCCGAACGCTGTAGAGAAAATTGCTTCAATTGGCGTGCAATCGGCAGATGAAGCGGTGCTGGAGATCGGGCCGGGCGTGGGGGCGCTGACCGAAGCGCTGGCAAAACGAGCGCGGCGGGTAGTGGCGGTAGAACTGGATGAGAGCCTGACGCCGATCCTGCATGATCGGCTGAAGCCGTATGCCAACGTTGAAATTGTGTATGGCGATATTTTGAAGCAAGACCCGGCGGCGGTGATGGGCGCGGATGCCAAAAATTACGTGGTTGCCGCCAATGTACCGTATTACATCACCAGCGCGATTCTGCGGCATTTGCTGGAAAGCAGCGCAAAGCCGCGCCGGTTGACGATCATGATGCAGATGGAAGTGGCGGAAAAGCTGATCGCCAAACCGGGCGATATGAGCCTGCTGACAGTGAGCGTGCAGTATTACGCGAAAGCGCAGATCGCGGCGAAATTTCCGCCTGCCGTGTTTTTCCCGCGCCCCGATGTGTACAGCGCGGTGGTGCGGTTAGATGTGTTTGAGACGCCGCCTGTAGACGCGCCGGAAGCTGTGTTTTTTCAGGTTGCCAGAGCCGGATTTAGCCAGAAGCGCAAACAGTTGAAAAATTCGCTGGGCAGCGGCTTGCACATCGAAACGGCGGAAGCAGCGGCTTTGTGTATCACAGCGGGCATAGACCCACAGCGCAGACCAGAAACGCTTACATTAGCCGAATGGGCGGCACTGGCGCGGGCGTGGGAAGGGAAAAGTAGCGCTGCAATATAGAGTTAACTGATGATTTACTTGATGATGAGGAACACAGCGGATCAACACTCTACAACAACAAGAAAACGGGCAGATTCGTCCTAAAAATCAAGCTCGATACAAAGCCTGGAGATTCATGGTCAGTCAGCCTGACGCCACTTAAATAGCAGCTACCCTACACCCACTGCTCCATCGAAACGATGCTGTTGGTGCTGCCGGAACGGGTGTAATACACAAGGTAGCGCGCGCCTTCTTCAAACTTGTCGTACACGTCTAACCCGACGCGAAAATCCACACCGTTGATGACCACCATGTAATATTTATTGGTGCCTTTGGAATAGCCCATATTGCGTTGGGCGGTGCCATCCGTCGTCAATACCTGATAAGCAGTTTTAGGCGTGGGCATCAGGGTAATGATCAGAAAAGGCACGGTGAGAAACAGGCCGGTGATGCCTATCCCGCCAACACACTCCCCCGCTTCGCCTTTGATCAGGAAAAAGCCGATTATCAACAGCACGATGGAAGCGGCAACAGCAGACAGCAGGCGGATTAAACAGCCGCGTGAATCTGAATGCATCGCCTGACGCTGGCGGGGGGAAAGCTCGCCACGACGGTTATAGGGAATATCGCCCGATTCAAACCGAAGTAATTTTTCAAAGTCTGCTGATGTAGCCATATTTTTAATTCACCGAATGTTCAGTAGGCGCAGCAAGCGCAGATAATATCGCGGCGGCACGCGCTGACCACGTATACTGCTCAAAAACCAACTGGCGCGCATTGTGAGCCAAATTCGCTCGCAAAGATGGATCGGCTTCCAGGCGGCGAATCGCCTCTGCCAGCGCGTCTGTGGCGGAAGGGGGAGTGAGCAAGCCGTTTTCGCCATTTGTGATCACTTCACGAATTGAAGGCAAATCGCTGGCGGCCACCACACAACCAGCGGCCATATATTCAAAAAGTTTGATGGGCGAGGCGTAATAGGCGAAATGCTCTGTGAAGGGCAGCGGCAGCGTGCCGATGTCAAAAGCGCGCAGGTAAACGGGCACGCGATCTGCTTTGACCTGCCCTGCGTAGAGAAAGTGGCTTTCCGGCAAGCCCAGTTCAAGCCATTGGCGGCGATAGGACTCGGCGATCTCATCCGGCCCGCCAACCAGCGCCAGATAGGCATCAGGAATCTGCGCCAATGCTTCAATGACTGTGCCAACGCCCTTATCCATCGCCAGCGTTTGCAAGCGCCCAACATAGCCAACGATGAAAGCATTTTCAGGCCAACCGATTTCACGGCGCGCGGTATCTTGCGCTGGCAAGTTTTGAAAACGAGCGGCGCGGATGCCGTCATGCGCCACGAAAGTACGGGCTGGATTCGCGCCAAGAGTGACGAGTTCATCGGCTAACTTACGGGTGGTAGCGAAAGTGTTTACGCGCCTGACCACCTGTTTCTGCGCCCAGCGCCCGAAGCGGCCTTTAGCCAGCGTGTGCGCCTCATAGCCAATGACTGCCCGTTTCAGGCGAAGAAACGGAAGCAAGAGCAAGAGCACCAGCGCATCACGGCTGTAAATGATCTCAGCGCGATGAAAGAGCACGCCAATGAAGGCGGAAATGATAAAAGTGATGGTTTGTAGGGCAAAGAACAGGCGCGCAAAGATGCCGGTTTGGCCAGAAGCCAACATGACCAGATCGAGCGTAGGCAGGCGCTTTAACTGAAACGCGCGATTTACGCCATAATGATCAAAGGCATCTACGCCGCGTAATTCGAGCGTATTCACCCGCCGCGCCGCCCACAGCGTGACCTGCGCGCCATTTTCCGCGAAGGCTTCGCAGTTTTGCATAATCTGCAAGCCGTGCGCTTTTTCGGTGGGCAGGCGCACATTGGCGATATACAGCAGGCGCATGGTCATCACCGCCCTTCATCCGCTTCTACAGGCAGTTCGCCGGTATTGATCACGCTGACGAGGCGGGGAATGAGCACGTGCAGGCTGAAGTGATCGATCACTGCCTGACGCTGCAATAAACCGATGCGCTCGCGCTCTTCAGCAGACAGGGCGAAGATGCCGCGCAATTTTTCAGCCAGAAGATGGGGGTCTGTTTCAGAGTCCATCAGCAAAAGATCGGATTCGCCTGCCAGCACGGATTCAAAGCCGGGATTGCTGACGATGGTAGGCACACCGCAGGACATGGCCTCCAGCGCGGTCTTATCGAACAGCCCACGCGGACTGAGGTTGACGGAAACGGCGGCGCGGGCATAGGCGGCGCGCACACCTTCCGGCGTTTGCCACCCATAAACTCGATGCGATCCACAAGGCCAAGTTCAGCGGTGAGGTCACGAAGGTACTGCTCATAGGTGCTATCCTGCCCCGGCGGCGTTCCGCCCACCAGAACCGCGCGGGCATCGGGCAGTTCGACCAGCGCGCGCAGCAGGGTTTCATGATATTTCACCGGACTTAAGCGGGCGACATAGGCGATGCTGCTGCCCGCGCGTGAGCCTGACGGGGTGTAAAAATCGGTGTCAGCGGCCTGCCCAACTACACGCAGTTTCGGCGTTGGGAAGGGGAAACTGTCGGGCGCGCTGGTGACAATGCGACGGGCGATATAACGGCCATAACGCGCCGTCCAATGGCGGCTTTTGTGGTTGTACCAGATGGTGATCGGCACGCGATACGCCGCCAGCAAGGGCGCGCCCATGATGGCAAACAGCGGCATCATGTGAGCAAAACAGGCGTCATAGCGGCGCTCACGCAGCAGGCGGTTCAGGATGCCATAGAAATTGGCGGCGCGCTTCGGTTCGCTGTAGCCCTTTTCCTTGCCAACAGAAAACACGCGCACATTACTGGCAGTTTCAAGCCGCCCCGCGCGCATGGTGATCACGTCAACATATTGATAATGACGGGCAAGCTCGTTGATCCATGCGGTGGTGAAGGCGAAGATAGTGTCTTCAGTATCGGTAGCAAGATTGAAAAGAAGCAGATTCATCGTATGCCCGCCGCAACAGCCTGCCGCCAGATTTTAACCCAGCGTTCGGGGTAGCCCTGAGCATTGAAATGCGTGAGGGCATGGCGCTGACCAGCCTGCCCCATTTGGCGGGCTAGTTCGGGATCGCGAAGCAGCCTGACAGCATATTCAGCCAGATTCTGGGCGACGCTGGCATCATCTGGCGCATAAAAGCCGGTTTCGCCATCCAATAGAATATCGGTGATGCCACCCGCGCCCGTTGCGACTAAGGGCAGCCCTGCCGAAGCCGCTTCACCCAATACGCGCGGCACGCCTTCATATGATGAACTGAGCAGATAGACATTCGCCAGTTGATAGAAGGGCGGCAAATCCTCCAGAAGGACAGGACCAAACAGTTTGAGCTTATCAGAAATGCCTGAGGATGCGGCGGCGGCGTTGATACTGGCGGCGGACTCTTGAAAATCGCCGATCATCAGGAAATAGGCTTCGGGAACCTGCGCGGCGATCTTTGCGAATACAGCCAGCAGCAAAGGGATTCGTTTCACTGGCACAGGGCGGCCAACCCAGAGGACAACGGGCGCGCCTTCGGGGATGCCCACTCTGGCGCGATATTCTGCGAGAACGGCGGGATCAACGGGCTTGGCAAAATTGGCGGAGGCGGTGGCTAACGGCAGGATAGCGATACGATCTTCAGGGAAGCCCAGGGCTTGTAAATCGGCGCGGCTGGGGCTGGCGACTGCGCGCACATAATCGGCGCTGCGTAAGACCTGATGGGCGAGCAGCAGCAAGCCGCGATTACGCAGCGGATGTTCAGCCATCCACACCGGGTTATTGAGCACAAAGCTGTGTTCCTGTACCAGCAGCGGCACATTAAAGCGCTGTTTTAGCCGCCTGCCCACAAGGCCGGTCAGAAACATATCCTGCGTGACGATTAAATCGGGCTTGCCAGAGATGCGCCCCGCAGCAGCTAAAGCCGCAGGCACAAAACGCAGCGCCGAACGGGTATTGGTTGGCAGAATCGTTAAAGCCTCAGACGCGGGTATTTCGGCGGGAAGGCCAGACGGCGAAGTAGTGATCACGGTCAGCTTGCCGGCCAGCGATGCATATTCGAGATGGCGCTTGCGCGCGTCGCCTTCTGGCGCAGAAGCCAGCGGCGGGTCAAAACTGATCATCCAGACATTGAGGAATGAATTTTGGGCGATCACAGGGAAATCACAGACTCCCGCAGGCGTTATCTGCTTGATGAGGTGCGCTGCGTTGGTGTAGACTTGAGCATGATAACACGGCACTCAGTGAGTTTCGATGCAAAACCAGAAAGACCGACAGGCCGTCCCTTCATCACTGTATGATGAGGCCTATTTCCGCACAGCCTGCGAAGGCTATGATGAATTCAATACCAGCGAAGGCGAACAGCTTTCGCGACGCTTATCCTCCGCTTTTGCGCTGGCAAAGGTAGAAGCCGGAATGCGAATCTTAGATGTGGGCTGCGGGCGCGGCGAAATTTTGCGGCATGCCGCAGCGCGCGGCGCAGATGCTTATGGCATGGATTACGCCGCCGTCGCCGTAGACCTTTCGCGCAAGGTGCTGGAAGGGATTGACGGCGCAACCCCCGGCAAGACCTCTGTTGCACAGGCAGACGCCAAACAGCTTCCGTACCCGACGGCCGCTTTTGACCGGGTACTGATGTTCGATGTGGTTGAGCATTTGTATCCCTGGGAATTGGACGAAGCGCTTAAAGAAGTTCACCGCGTTTTGAAGCCAGACGGCTTATTCATCGTGCATACGGCGCCGAATGTGTGGTATGACAAGTATGCCTACCCGTTCGTGCGCGCCTTTAGAACGGCCATTGGTCAGGGCGCGAATTATCCGAAAAACCCGCGTAATTTTCTGGTGGAAGTGAACGAGCATGTTCACGTCAACGAACAGTCCATGTGGAGCATGAAGCGGGTGCTGAACAAAGCTGGCTTTAGCGGGAAAGTGTGGCTGGAAAGCCCGCCCCAACAGTGGAGCGGCGGCGTGGTTGGCACGATGCGCCATCTGGCATTTCAAACCCCACCGCTGCGCTGGTTTTTTGAACGCGAGGTATTTGCAGTGGTGGCGAAGGCATAAGTGCCAAAGGTTGAAACCATCTTCCCCATTGCTTCGGGTTCGTGATTTAGGGATTGGTTGTTTTAAGCAATGCGAGACAAGCGTTCCGTAGACGAATTGAGCATCGAAGAGCTTGAGCAAATCCTTGCGATCAAGAAGCGCGAGGCACGCCAGCAAGCTAAAGAGAAAATGCAGCGGCACGGGCGGGTGATTCAGCCGGATGCCGAAATTGCCCCGGCTGCCCCTGCCCCCGCAATGACAGTACCGGCGCTGGAAGCTCTGCTTCAGCAATCGCAGCCTGAGCCTGCCGAAATGCTGGTTTCGCCGATGGCGATGCCCGCACTGGCGACCAGCGGCGCGGGGACGCGGGGCGGCGAATTCACTTTTGTAGATGCACCCCCCAAACCTCCCCAACTGCCTTCCAAGCGCCGCCGGCGCTGGTATGACTACGCGCTGCTGGCAATTGAGGCGGTGGCTGTGCTGGGTATCGTTCTGATCGGGTTTAATTTGCTTACGGCGATTCGCGGTCTGGAGCAGGAAACGGCTTCGGCGCAGGCGCTGGCAGAAGAACAACGGCGCGCAGGCATCCCACAA
>LMZS01000107.1 GCA_001567085.1 Chloroflexi bacterium OLB15 | reverse complement strand
CGATGGTGGAGGCGGCTGAAGCCAAACAACCGCGTGCTGGAAGTGGCTTTCAATCACCGGCATCGCGGCGACGTGCAAACGCTGAAGCGGATCATTGATGACGGCACGCTGGGCAGCATCTACTACGCCAAATCTTACTGGATGCGGCGGCGGGGCGTACCCGCGTGGGGCGGGTGGTTCGCGCAGCATGAGCTGGCAGGCGGCGGCCCGATGATTGATCTGGGCGTGCACATGCTGGATATGGCGCTTTATTTGATGGGTGAGCCGGAAGTTATCTCGGTCACGGCATCCATCTATTCGGAATTAGCGCCGCGTGGCAAGGGCGCATCTGTGCCGCTGCAAGGGCATTTCGACGTGGAAGACCTTGGCACCGCGTTCATTCGCTTAAGCGGCGGGGCAACGCTAATCCTGGAAGCCAGTTGGGCGGGTTTCGGCCAGCGCTATGACGATTTCGGCGTTGAGCTGTTCGGTTCAGATGCCGGCGCGGTGATTGACAACAAGCACCCGCGCACTGACGAAACCCTGCGGGTGTATACGGATATGGGCGGCGCACCAACCATTTCGATTCCTGTTGTCGGGCCGGGTGAAGGCCATCTGGCGACGGTACGCGATTTTATCAACGCGATTCGGGGCGGCGAATGGGCGGTGCACAGCGGGCGTGAAGGCCTGAAGCGCGCGCGGATCATTGAAACTGCCTATAACAGCGCCAAAGCCGGGCGCGAGATCGTGCTGGGATAAGCAGGTTTAACCCCACCCCCTGATTGAAAACTCACTACTGCATAAAGGGCGCAGCACGCTACGCCCTACACTATCTGTGTCATTGGCACAGGGGCAAACTGGCAGGCTGCCGCTATTGATTTTGCTTACTGGCGGCTTTGCCATTCTTCGATTGCGGCTTGCAGAAAGCCGCGTACCGCCTCATCGTCAACATCACTGACGGCCTCAAAAGTGCGACCGTCCACCTCAATCGCCAGCCCGGCATCCAGCGCAGGTTTCACATGGATGCTGCGACCGGCAAACTGTGAGTTTGAGGACAGCTTGTATTGCAGGAAGGCTTCAATCGCTTCGGCGATATTGATTTCGGGAATTGGTTCAGATGGCGGGCGGCGGCGGCCACGCTTTGGCTGCTCTGGTTTATCGGGCATGCGAAATTTGGGCAGGTCTCCGGGCAGCGCGCCGGGGGGCATTGGCGGCATTTCGCTGGTGGCGATCACCGGTGGCGTGGGTGCTGCTTCAACAGGCGCAGGCGGCGGCGCTGCCCTCTCTGGCGTAGTTGAGGGCTGGGGACGGGTGTCACGCGGGGCGCTGTCCAGTTCGCGCAGCGTGCCGATCATGCGTTTGCGAAATTCAGGGTCGGCATTCACCAGCGGGTGGCGATAAATGGAGCTTCCCACCTGCACGACAAGGCCACCTTCCGCCACGTCACGATAAATGGTCATGACTTCAGCAGCCTCAATCTCTTCGCCGCGCGGTCAATTTCAGGCGTGATGAGACTCCGCTGCCACGTACAACGGGGGCGGCAGAAGGCGCCAGCGCATCCAGCTCAGGCAGATTGGCATCATAGGCTAAGGTGTGTGCGACTGCCACCTGTGCCGGAGGGGCAGCGCTGGCGGCCAACCTGCGCGCGGCTTTGCGGCGGCGATCCCAAACCAACAGCGCCACGACGATGACCAGCAGTAAAAGTGATCCACAAAAAATCAGGAAAACAGACGGCGGTATCTGTGAGAAGAAATCGCCGAAATCACTATCCACGATATCTATCGCTCCGTCGGATTCTACTAATGAGAATATAGCACGGCATAGGATATGTGAAACGTTATGTTTGGTTTGCGGTTGTCAGAGGAATGTTTGGAAAAGAAAGGGATGAGCAGCAGATGAAGCATTAAAACCTGCCGAAAAGTCGCGGTTGTTTTAGCGCATCACCCGCCGCTCATGACTTCGTTTTATGCCAGCTTCTGGAGCAAGCGTTCAGCTTCCTGCTTCAGGCTGTCGCGCAGTTCGCGCGGGGAAAGCACTTCAGCATGAGCGCCGAAGCCGAAAATCCAGCTTTGAATTTCGCGAAGCTCGCCCACGCGATAGACCATCACGCCGCCGGGTTCATCGTGATGATAGGTGTAATGCTGGCGTTCGCGCACATGGGCGATCACAAACGGGTGGAAGCGGACGCGAACTTCAATATGCCGTCCCGGGGCAAGCAGCATGATACGCGGCTCGAAGGTTTCGCCGGAAGCCCGCAATGATTGGATGCGCGAGAGGCGGAAACTGCGAATATCTTTGCGCAGGCGATCATAGCCGGTTACATACCACGATCCGGATGCAGAGTAGTGAAGCTGATGCGGCTCAAAATCGCGCTCGATACTGATGTTATCAGTTGGGCGGCGGTAGCCAATGTGAAGCACCTGATGATGCTCTAGCGCCTCAAGAATCTCGCGCATATAAGGTTCACGGGCATCGAAACGGGCATGCGGCGGGAAAAACTCCAGCACGCGCACCAATTGTTCGGCGGTTTCACGGGTTAACGGGGGCAGCGCCGCGCCGATCTTGGAGAGCGCAGCTTCAACATCGCTGCTGAGATTTTGGCCTGCACGCTTGCCAAACAGCAGCCCGCTTAGATAGAGCGCCAGCGCCTCTTTCGCGCTTAGCATGACAGGCGGCAGATGGAAGCCTTCGCTGAGGGCGTAGCCTTCACCATGAACGGTGACGGTATGAATGCCCAACGCTTCCAGATCGCGCAGATCACGGTAGATGGTGCGCTCGCTAACATCAAATTCCTGCGCCAATTCGCTGGCACGAGGCAGACGACCTTCTTTCAATGCCAGCAGGGTGGCGAAAAGCCGGTCAACACGATTCATCATTTTGTCCGTTTAACTAAAAGCGAACAGGAATGGGGTCATAAGGGTAGGCAACACTGCTTACCCCCGATATAACTGGTTAGTAGGATGAGAGAACGAAGTGTTTAGAACGGAATCTGGTCGAAATTCTCGCTGCCGCCAGAATAGCCGCCATCCTCAAAGCTGCCGCCGCTGCCTTCACCGCTGCCTTCGCGGGAGCCGAGGAAGCGCACATCACGGGCGGTCAATTCCAGCGTAGCCTGCGGCTGACCACTGTTATCAGTGTAGGCGCGCACATCTACTGTGCCAACGACCATCACCTGACGGCCTTTCGCCAGATACTGGTTACAGCGTTCGCCCAGTTCACGCCATGCAGCCACGCGGAACCAGGTTGTCTTTTCCTGACGCTGCTCGCCTTGACCTGAAAATGAACTTACGGCAACGGAAAAATTACAAACGGCGACACCATTTTGAAGGTATTTCAGTTCGGGGTCGCGCCCAAGATTGCCAACAATGATCACCTGCTGATAACCCGCCATCGTATAGTCTCCTCTCACGTACAGTCTAATCACCGGCGGTTATTCGGTGGGAGAATTTATCTCCTCTTTAGAACATTCATTCTAACACTAAATGTCAGAAATGTCCAGCAAAATTATGCCAGATTTGAATCTTCTAACGCAAGTTTGAGGGGGGAAATGATGACATCCAGCACCCAATTCTGAGGGGTTAAAAAAAAGAAGCGGGCGCGAACTCTCGCGCCCAGTATTTCAGCATATAAACAGCGGGGACAGCACATGCCCTTTGCGGCGTCCTGCGGCGGAACAGCGCCTAACCGGCGCCAGCGGCTTCGGGCTGCGGTTCTGGCAAAACTTTGAGCGCGGCATCGGTGAGCAGCACGGGTTCCGGCGTGGCGAGGCC
>LMZS01000106.1 GCA_001567085.1 Chloroflexi bacterium OLB15 | reverse complement strand
TAAGCCGCGCCGAGGTGAGGGCACGAACTCAGTCTTTGATGACGGTTCATTCGCGAACAAAAGCGACCCTTGCATGCTGCGGGTCGCTTTTTTTGTTGTGTTTCAATGGGGGCGCGCGCTTCGGCTGCGTGCCTGTCGCAAACCAAAATCCTGACGGAAAGGAGGAAAAGCGCTTGGCAATCACACGTGAGCGCAAAGAAGAGCTGGTCGCTACTTACAGCGAACTTCTGAGCAAAACCGACGGTTTCATTATCGCCGAATACAAAGGCCTGACGGTGGCGCAGGTGGGCAATCTGCGTAAAAAGCTTGGCGATGTGGGGGGTTCGTTTAGCGTAACCAAGAACACGTTGTTCAAGATTGCGCTGCAAGAGAACGGCTGGGTTATTCCTGATGACCTGCTGCTGGGCCCCAACGGCGTAGTTTTTGGCAACGGCAACCTGCCAGCAGTAGCAAAAGCTGTGCAAACCTTTAGCAAAGACCTGCCTGACATTTTCAAGGTTAAGGGCGGCGTTATCGCCAACAGCATCTTTAACGCGAAGGAACTTGAAGCGGTCGCAAATCTGCCGACGATGGATGAAATTCGCGCCCAACTGGCGGGCATTATTGTCGCGCCGGCATCACAGCTTGCAGGCTTGCTGGAAGCGGCAACTTCGCAGGTGGTTAACGTGCTGCAAGCATACGTTGACAAAAACGAAGCAGCATAAAAACGGTTATGGGCGCGCGTTACACGCAGCCTTTTAACTTAGCAGCAAAATCGAAAAGCACGAAATATCTAGAGCACACGAGTAAACGTGAGGAAACTGAAATGGCCGATCTGAACAAGATTGTCGAAGATTTGAGCGCACTGACCATTCTCGAAGCCAGCGAACTGAAGAAACTGCTGGAAGAGAAGTGGGGCGTTACCGCAGCCTCTGGCGGCGGCATGATGATGGTTGCAGCAGGCGCAGCGCCGGCCGCCGGTGCCGCCGCCCCCGCTGAACCGGAAGAAGAGCAGACTGAATTCAACGTCATCCTCAAGGATGTTGGCCCCAAGAAGATCAACGTCATCAAGGCTGTGCGCCAGGTGACCGATCTGGGTCTGAAGGAAGCCAAGGACTTGGTCGAAGCTGCCCCCCAGACTGTTCTGGAAGGCGTGAGCAAGGAAAAGGCAAACGAAGCCAAGCAGGTGATGGAAGCCGAAGGCGCCGTCATCGAAATCAAGTAAGATTTCAGCTTGCAAGTCGTGGAAGAGGCGCGGTTGCGCCTCTTTTTATTTCCCCCCAATCGGCATATGGAAGGTTATCGTTTCCCGCGTGCTTTCACGCTACAATCTAAATTAAACTTATACAACCTGATTAAGATGCGGAGTGCTGTCAATGTCTAGCCCTTTCGTGTTCACCAGGCTTTCCGACAGGCTTGTTCTCATCACCTGGACACGAACGCCTGATAAGACTGCTGAAGAAGACTACCTGAAACAACTGGGTGAACTGCTGGATGCATCAGAGAAGCCCGGCTATTTCATCTCTGATATTCGCAAGGGGCGGATTATCGGCATGCGCTCGATTCAAAAATTGAGCGAATTTACAGCGCACAAAAACTGGGCGGGCAGCACAGCCTTCAGCAAAGACCCGGTTTCCAAAATCCTGCTGAACAGTTTCAAAGCGCTTTCCGCCAGATCCGAATCGCGCAATGAAATGCACACCACCCCTGAAGAAGCCATCGGCTTCATTGAATCTCTGGAACCAGGGATCACCAAAGATATTGACTGGGATACGGTGCTGGCGAAGTAGTATCCCTGATCGCGCTCCCCATCCACAATTTCACAGGGTAATCGCCGCTGCTTATCCTGTGACGAGTTGACGACAGGGTATCAACGCATGTTATATCCACAAAACAGCCTCACCCGCCGGATGGTTGACCTCTCTGGCTTCTGGCAAATTCACTTTGACGAAACCCAATCAGGCAGGTTTGAAGCGGGCTTTGAAGGCGGCGAAATGATCGCTGTGCCAGCCAGTTGGAATGACCAGATCGCGGGGCGGCGGGATTATCTCGGCATCGCCTGGTATCAAACCGAATTCGCGCTGCCCTGGGGATGGCGCGGGCAGCGCATCTTCATCCGCTTCAATTCGGTGAACTATCTGGCTGAAGTATGGCTGAACGGCGTGCGGTTGGGCGAACATGAAGGCGGCCATCTTCCGTTCATCTTTGAGATCACAGATCATGTGCGCGATCAGGGCAATACGTTGGTGCTGCGCGTGGATGGCGAGCTGGCCGCAGACAGGGTTCCGCCCGGCCAAATCGCTGGCAAAGAAAATATCACCTTTGGCGCGGCTAATTTCCCCGATACCACCTTTGATTTCTTCCCGTTCTGCGGCATTCAACGCCCCGTTCTGCTCTACTGCATCCCGCAAACAGCGATCACCGATATCACGGTGGTGACGGAAATTGATGGCACCGCTGGCATCGTCAGCGTCCAAACAGCGCATACGCCGGGAGAAGGCTTCACCACGCGCTGCACAATTCAGGGGCACAGCACGTTTCAAACTGGAGAAGGCGAAAACGGCAGCACCACGCTTAGCATCCCCAACGCGGCGCTGTGGTCGCCCCAGGCGCCAAATTTGTACGCGCTGACGGTTGAGCTGATGTATGACGGCGCTCCGGTTGATAGTTATACGCTGGAGATCGGCATTCGCACCATCAAAGTAGATGGGGATCGCCTGCTGTTAAATGGCGAACCGGTCAAACTGCTGGGATTCGGTCGCCATGAAGATTTTCCGGTGATTGGCAGAGGCTTGATGCCCGCGTTGATCATCAAGGATTATGGGCTAATGCGCTGGATCGGCGCGAACTCGTTCCGCACCTCTCACTATCCATATTCCGAGCAGATGATGCAGCTTGCCGATCAGCTTGGCTTTTTAGTGATTGACGAGACGCCCGCCGTTGGGCTGTTCTTTCAGGAGCCGGGCTTAGATCGGCGCAGCCAGTTGTGCCAGCAGTATATTCGCGAATTGATTGACCGCGACAAGAACCACCCCAGCGTTATTATGTGGTCGCTGGCAAATGAGCCGCACACTTCCACGCCGGAAGCGCGCCGCGCCTACGACAGCCCCAATTTCACAGTGATCGAACATTCCAGCCAGCCAGCCGCAGTAGAAGCCTTTCGCGAACAGGCGGCATTAGCGCGCGCGCTTGACCCAACGCGCCCGATCACGCTGGTCAGTTGGGAAGGCGCTGTTGAAGAATCGTGGCAGTTTGTAGATGTGATCTGTTTTAACCGCTACAACGGTTGGTATCAGCAGTCAGGGCGCATTGAAACAGGTGTTCAGCGCCTTTCTCATGAAATTGACGTGATCCATGCGCGTTTTCCGGGGCCGTTCATCATGTCCGAATTTGGCGCAGACACAATCCCCGGTCATCATGCCGATCCGCCGGAAATGTTCAGCGAAGAATATCAGGCGGAATTGCTGAGTCAGTACATCGCCATGCTAAACAGCAAGCCCTTCGTGGTCGGGCAGCACATCTGGAATCTGTGTGATTTCAAAACCGCGCAAGGGGTGATTCGCATGGGATCGTACAATTACAAAGGCATTTTCACCCGTGACCGTCGCCCGAAAATGGCCGCTCACCGTGTGCGCCAGCTTTGGACGGGTCAAACAGAGAGTGATTGAAAGCGACGTGCTAACGCGCCCCCGCGCGGCGATGCTTTATAGCCCACATAATCGGGTCAGGTTAAATCGGGGCCTATATCCTTTTCGATTTTTTCGGGCTTATCGCCTTTGATCAGGCGTTCGGTCACCTCGCGGGTCACCGGGTCGCTCATCACTTCGTCTTGTCCAACCTGCTGCATCATCTCGCCAACTTCACGGCTGTCGCCACCCTCTAAAACAGAGAGCATTTCATTCGATGACATACTGGCGTAATCGCGCCCCGGTTTCGCCACCGCCACCCGGCTGATCAGGCGGATCATTTCGGCGCTGCCGCAGTTCGGGCAGTGAAGCCCCTCGCTTCTGGCGCGATCATAGTCGGCGTAATTTTTGTAGAACAGCGCTGAACGCCGCCCACAGGAATTGCAGCGGTAATCGTAAACTGGCATACTTGTCCTTCGCGCTTTAGGCGCACCATTCTACCCGCATTTTAGGACTCTTTTCCCGAATGCTCAACGATAGCGATCCTACAGAGCAGCCATCCTCAAATGATGCGCCGGATTCCCCTGCTTCTCAGCCATCACCACAACAACCCGCCGCCTCCGAGCCGCGCCGTCACCCTCTAGAGCGCGTGCCACAACAGCCGTCCCCGCCGCCGGGAACGGGTGGGCCAGCCCCTTCCACAAAGCGAATCAATTTGCGTATTCAAACCGTTCGCCCAACGCTGACCTATATCCTGATCGGCATCAATATCGCAGTTTTCGTTCTACGCTTGGTTTCGCTGGAAATTGACCGTTCATTGGTCGCATGGGGCGCAAATAATCCGGTGGCTGTGCTGCAAAACGGCGAGTTCTACCGGCTGTTCACCTCGATGTTTTTACACGCCAGCGCCTTCAATTCAGCCGGGCAGTTCGTGGCGCAAAATATGCTGCATTTGCTGTTCAACATGCTGGCGCTGTACAGCATCGGCACCGAAGTGGAACGCTTCTTCGGGCATGTACGTTTCGCCTTGATCTATATTCTGGGCGGCCTCACCGGCTCAGTATTCAGCGCCATATTAAGCGATCCGCGGGTGTTTTCCATCGGGGCATCGGGCGCAGTCTTTGCAATTCTGGGCGCGGAAATGGTGTTCCTGTACCGCCACCGCCGCTTATTTGGCGAAATGGGGCGCCAGCGGTTGCAAAATACGGTGATCCTGCTCGCCATCAATTTGGTCTTTGGGCTGCTCAGCACCGTCAACGGTGCGGCCATGCGTATTGATAACTTCGCGCATATTGGTGGGGCAGTTGGCGGAGCGGCGCTCACATGGTTCATCGGCCCGTTCTTCAACCTGCGCCGTCACCCTGAGCACCCCAACGAATTACAAGCCGAAGATATCAACCCGCTGCGTGGGCGTTACGGGGCTGTCTCACTCTATTTTTGCGCCCTGTTGATCGCCTTGATCATCGCCCGGCTGACGCTGAACGGATAGATCGCCGCGCGCCACTTCCAATTCCTGCCGCAGCAGCGCCATTTCCTGCGCGATCTTCTTATTTTCACGCGCCAGTTTGGTCAGCGCGGTAGAAAAATGCAGCAAGATCAGCAGCATAAAGATGATGGCGACCAGAAAGATCGCGGCAGGCGGGTAGGTGATCACGCCTAGCATGGACGCCAGTTGATCCAGCAGCGGGCGCGACACCGTGAGCGCGATCAGCACTACGCCCGTTGCCAGCCACAGCAGCGAATAATCTTCACGCAGTTTGCCCCGCCGCACCAGTTCAATGATCAGAATCAGCCCGCCCACGCTGGCGATCAAGCCGAACAAGGTTACCCGGTCAATGGTCATGGGATGCCCATCCTTAAATCATTGAGCGATGAATTCTTATGTATGAGGCTACCGTCCATCCAGAGCAACGGCAAGGGTCTTGTTCCAATCATCAATCCCTGTCATTTCACTTGTTTCATTTGTTTCACTTATTGCATTTACATCGCCGTTTATGCTACGCTTGTTTTGTCCGCCAGGTTTCTAGGAGGAGTAAACAGTGTATCCCTATCAGCAGCCACCTCTAAGCACCGAAGAGGCTGAAGTTGCCAGGGTCTCCGGGCAGCAATTAGCTCGATTAGCCCAGAAAAATAAGCCGCTAACATTCCAGGTCACAAAGCTGCGTAAAGAGGAGCGCAAGGAGGAGACAAATGAAACAATTGAATTGCCAGCGGAAGCTGTAGAACTACTGATGCGGATTCTGGAGGCATTTGCGTCAGGTCGCGGCGTGACACTCATTCCCAACAACGCCGAGCTAACCACTGTGCAAGCTGCCGAGATCCTCAATGTATCCCGCCCATTCCTGATCAAGCTGCTTGAGGAGCAAAAGATTCCGTATCGCTTGGTCGGTAAACATCGCCGGATTCGCATGGAAGATGTGATGGCTTTCAAACGCGCTGTTGATCAACAGCGTGAGGCGATTCTCGATCAGCTTGTAGCAGATGCTCAAGAACAAGGAATGGGTTACGACTAATATGCGAACTTACACGGCTCTATTGGATGCCAACGTTCTATATCCTGCCCCGACGCGAGACTTAGTGATGCAATTGGCTGTTGCCGATATGTTCCGTGCTAAGTGGACAGCAGACATTCATCGTGAATGGATTGAAGCCATCCTAAGAAAGGAGCCGCATCGCGAGCGTGCTAAGCTAGAAAACACGCGCGATCTTATGGATAGCCATGTTCGCGATGCGCTCATAACCGGCTATGAAGAAATTATCCCAAGCCTTAATCTGCCAGACCCCAATGACCGCCACGTTCTGGCTGCTGCCATCGTGGGAAGGTGCGACGTAATCGTGACCGAGAACCTGCGTGATTTTCCCGTCACCACCCTAAAGCGATACAGGATTGAAGTGCAGCGCCCCGATCAATTTCTTGTAAACCACCTTAGCCTGGCGCCTGGCAAATTTTGTGGCGCTGTGCGCAAAGTGCGCGCTCGATTAGTGACCCCGCCCAAAACTGTTGAAGAATATCTTGCAACACTGGCAAAGGCGGGATTAGTGATCACCGCTGCCGAGTTGGAACAGTATTCCGAACTCTTATAACCTACTGCTTTTTGCGACTTTCCAGAGGGTCAATATTCCCGCCAACATGAAGGCTAACTTTGCTTTTATTCCCCCAACAAATACTGCGCGATCAGGTGCGTCGTATGTTTCAGCCCGTCGCGGTGGCTGCGTTCGTAGCCATGTGAAGAATCAACCCCCATGCCGATCAACGCCACCCGCGCCGCGCCGCCCGCGCCCCAGTAAGCTGTGCCATCAGAGCTGTAATTCGGGTAAAGGTCGGTCTTGAGGGGAATCCCCGCCTCTGCCGCCAGCCGCCGCAGATTCTCATTCATCTCAAAGCTGTAGGGACCGCCGCTGTCGCGAATACACAGCGTCACGCTAAATTCATCTGACCATTGGCCGTCGCCCATCGCCGCCATGTCCACAACCAACAGCTCATCCATCTCGTCCGGCCAATCAGCGCGGCCGCCATGCCCAACTTCCTCATAATTGCTGATATTCAGCAGGGTATCGTAAGCAATCTGCCCGATCAGCCCGCCATCTTTGAGGGCGATCAGCGCGGCGTAAATCGCAGCAACGCACAGCTTATCATCCAGATGGCGCGAACGGATGAAGCCTGCTTCGCCTAGCTCCACGCGCGGATCAAAGAAGATGAAATCCCCCGGCGCGATGCCCAACGCCACCGTTTCCGCGCCGCTTCGGGTGCGCGCATCCAGCCGAATTTCCAGCGTGTTTTCATTACGCGGCATGGTAGCCGCATCTTTATTCACGTGGGTGCTGCCGTTAACTGGCACAATCGTGCCGCGAATACGCTCATCTTTGGCGGTACGTACCGTCACCCCTTCATATTCCACCGCTGTCCATGGCGAGCCGCCAAGCATGGCAAACTTGAGCCGTCCGCTGGGCTTCACATCTTTCACCATCGCGCCCAGCGTATCCACGTGCGCGGTCACAGCGCGGTGTATCTGTGCGCTTTTGCCTTTGAGCGGCATCATCAACGCGCCTTTTCGCGTCTCAAATACCGAAAGCGGCAAATCCAACGCTGTAAATGACTCGCGGCAGAAGCGAATGGCTTCACGTGTGTAACCTGTAGGGCTTGGCGTGTTCAAAAGCTGCGTCAGCATCGGCAGCGTTTGCTCAATCGCGTTTTCCAGCAGTTGATCATCCAGCGGGGTAGGCATAGCGGCGTCCAATCGTGAATAGACAGGCACAATGCAAATCAGTATAGTTGCGAACAGTTATTTTGCGAGACGCTAATCCTGTGCGCCAGACGCTAGAATAGAATCTATGACCTTCTTTAAGCATTTCCTGCGCCGTCACTGGCAAACTTTCGCCATCCTCACGCTGTTTCTAGTGCTGCCGCTGATCGCCTTCTTCTCGCAAACCATCGGCGGCAAAACCCTGCTGCCCGCTGAAAACTTATATCAATATGAGCCTTATGCCAGCTATCGGGATGAGACTGGCGCTGAACAATCGCCGCCTGAAATCCCGCACAATCACCTGCTTTCCGATCTGGTGCTGGAAAATTATCAGTGGAAATCCTTCATCCTTGAAAACCTGCGCGAAGGCGAAATCCCGCTGTGGAATCCGCATCAGTTTTCAGGCATCCCCTTTCTAGCCGCCGGGCAGCAAAGCGCGCTTTACCCGTTTAGCCTGTTGTATTACGTGCTGCCGCTGCCATCTGCGTATGGCTGGTTCACGGTGCTGCAATTGTGGCTGGCAGGCGCGTTGATGTTCGCCTTCATTCGCGGGCTGGGCGTTGGCAAAACTGGCGCGGCAGCGGGCGGCGTAACTTATCAGCTCAGCGCCTTCTTCGTGATCAGCGCGGTATTCCCGATGATCATTGGCGCGGCGGTGTGGCTGCCGCTGATTTTGCTGATGATCGAGTTCGTGATCCGCCGCAAGCCGCTGCTGCGGGGGTATGCTTCCGCCGCGCCCTGGGTGGTGATCGGGGCGGTGGCAGTCGGCTTTTGCGTGCTGGCGGGGCATGTCGAAATCCTGTATTACACGCTGATCATCGCTGGATATTACGCCGCGTGCAGGCTGCTTTGGGAAATATGGCAGGGGAAAACCCATATCCCCATCCGAACAACGGCGATCTCTGCGGGCTGGCTGCTGGCGATGGTCGCGCTGGGCATCGGGCTGGGCGCGGTTCAGTTCATCCCGCTGTTCGAGTTAGCCAGCATCAACTTTCGCAGCGGTTCAGCCTCACTGGAGCAAATCTACAGTTGGGCGCATCCGCTGCGCGACATCATTCAATTCGCCCTGCCAAACTTTTACGGCAGCCCCGCGCAGCACAGCTATCTGGACGTCTTCAGCGGGCAAAACGTTTCGCTGCTCCAGAACGCGATCACCAACACCGAATGGGGCATGAAAAATTACGTTGAAGCGGCGCTGTATGTGGGCATTTTGCCGCTGGCGCTAAGCCTGTACGCGCTGGTTGCGAAGCGCGACGCGCATCCCTCGCCATCCCCTCACAACGGGGGGCAAATGCTGGCAGCGCCCCCCTACCGCCCGATCTTCGCGGCGCTGGCGCTGCTCTCGCTAACGTTCATGTTCGGGTTGCCCACCTACGCGCTGCTGTATCTGCTGCCAGGAATCAACCAGCTTCATTCGCCTTTCCGCTGGATATTCGCGCTCACGCTGTGCGCGGCGGCGCTGGCGGCTTTCGGGTTAGATGCGCTGGCGAAGCTGCGCTATCTGGATGCCCCGCGTAACCGCCGTTGGGCGCGCATTTTCGGCTGGGCGCTGGAATTTAGCGGCGTGCTGCTGCTGGCCGGGCTGCTGATTTCGCGCCTGCTGTTCGCGCAGATCGCGCCGATCATCCAGCAGTTGTTAGACAATATGGTGACCGCTTCGGGCGCGCCCGCCAGCAGCATCTTTTCCGATCCCGCTATGTTCTACAGCGTGCAGTTTCCGAATGTGCTGCTTCTCGGCGTAATTCTCGTGCTAAGTGGGCTGGTGTTTTTGTGGGCGGCGCGAAATCAAGCCCCTTCCCCTTCAAGGCGAAAATTCGTCTGGC
Organism: Chloroflexi bacterium OLB15; assembly: GCA_001567085.1. Lineage (GTDB taxonomy): Bacteria > Chloroflexota > Anaerolineae > Aggregatilineales > Phototrophicaceae > Flexifilum. Next base: position 2,732 of record LMZS01000106.1, on the reverse strand, counting down.
AGGCTTTCGCCGTGCTGCTGATCGCCGCCGATCTGCTGATCGCCTCATGGGGATTCAATCCGGCAAGCGATCCGGCATGGCTGAATTACACGCCGCCCGCGATTGCCTGGTTGCAGGCACAGCCGGGCGAGTGGCGCTATATCACGCTGGATGATCCGAATCAGCGCCCGCTGTTTCAGGCCAACATGACCCTGCAATACGGGCTGGACGATGCGCGTGGTTACGAGAGCATCATCCCCAAACAATATATTGACTTCATGCAGCAGCTTGCCCCACAGGTACAGCTAGACTATAACCGCGCCGCGCCGCTGTACACCGTCTACGATCCGTCGCTGAATTTCGATCCCCGATCCGCGCTGGAATCGCCGCTGCTGGATCAATTGAATATCCGCTACGTGATCACCCACCTCTCTACCGATCTCAGCGATCTGCCAGATTTTCAACAGGTGTACCGCGATAATGCCGTCGCCATCTGGGAAAATACTGACGCTAATCCACGCGCGCTGCTCATCACCGGCGATCTTGAACCGGTGGCCGTTGAGCGCGCCGGCGGCACTTCCCGCGAATCGTTCTACAACGTGCGCACGCAGCAGCCCGCCGAACTGGTGATCAGCGAAACCTTCCTGCCCGGCTGGCGCGCCTACAGCCTGCCTTTAGATCAGGTCAATAACCCGACGGCTGAAGAAACCGAACTGCCGCTGCGGCTGGTGAACGCCAATTTCATCGGCGTCGAAATTCCAGAAGCCGGAAATTTCCAGATTCGCATCGTCTACAGCCCGCAAAGTTTTCAGGTAGGTTTATTCACCTCGTTCATCAGCTTCATCGTGCTGCTGCTGATCGGCGGCATCTATGCCTGGCGCATGTTGATCGCCCGAACCGCACAGGGCGACGCCAGCGGGCTAAGCATCATCGCCCGAAACAGCGTGGCGCCCATTTTGCTGAATCTGTTCAATCGCGGCATTGATTTCGCTTTCGCCTTCGTGATGCTGCGTATTCTGGGGCCAGAGCAGGCGGGCGCGTATTTCTATGCAGGCGTGATCTTCGTCTGGTTCGATATCTTCACCAATTTCGGGCTGAATTTATTTCTAACCCGCGAAGTCGCCCGCGATCACAGCAAAGCCCGCGCTTATTTCTTCAACACCAGCGCCATGCGTATCGGGCTGGCGGGGATCGGCGTGCCGATGCTGGCGCTGTTTTTAGGCATCCGCCAGAATACCATCACCCCGCCGCTAGACCCGACCACCCTGCTGGCGATTGGCCTGCTCTACGTCGGCTTACTGCCCAACAGCCTGAGCAACGGCTTATCCTCTCTGTATTACGCCTTTGAACGCGCCGAAATGCCCGCTTTGGTGGCAACCGTAGCCACGCTCTCCAAGACCATCGGCGGCTTGATCGCCCTGCTGCTGGGCTGGGGCATCGTCGGGCTGGCGGCGGTCAGCATTTTCACCAATTTCATCACGCTGGCATTTTTATGGTGGAATGCCCGCCCGATGTTCGCCGGAACCGCCCCCGCCCGCCCCGATTTCAGGCTGATGAAGCGGATGGCAGGCACAAGTTGGCCGCTGATGCTGAATCATTTTCTGGCGACCATCTTCTTCCAGATTGACGTGATTCTAATTGAAGCGATGCACGGCACGCTGATGGTTGGGCAATACCAGATCGCCTATAAATGGGTGACAGCGCTGAATATCATCCCCGCCTTTTTCACACAGGCCATGCTGCCGCGCATGAGCCGGCAGGCGCAGGGCGACAAAGCCGGGCTGAAGCGCAATTACATTCTGGCGATCAAACTGCTGGTGAGCGTGGCGCTGCCCACAGCCGTGATCTTCACCTTCTTCGCCGTGCCGCTAACCGCGTTATTAGGCGGATCACAGTATCTGCCGGATGGCGCGATTGCCACCCAGATCATGATCTGGAGCATCCCGATTGGCTGGATGAACAGCTTCGGCCAGTACATGCTGGTGGCGCTGGATTTGCAGCGAAAGATCATGCGGGCATTCGTGGTAGCGGTGGGCTTTAACCTGATCAGCAACCTGCTGCTGATTCCGCAGTACGGCTATCAGGCAGCCGCTTTCACCACCATTTTGAGCGAGGCGGTGCTGTTTGTGCCGTTCTATTTGCTGCTGCGCCCGGTTTTGGGAACTATGCCGTGGTTCAGCATGTTATGGCGGCCTGTAATAGCCACCATCGCCATGATCGCGGTGATGCTGCTGTTGTGGCCGCTGCACATGCTGCTGGCGCTGCCTGCTGGCATCATCGCCTATGCCGGATTGTGGGTTGCGCTGAAAGCCTTGACGCCGGACGAATGGGCGCGCCTTGCCCCGCTGATGCCGAAGCAGGTCAGAGAGAGATTGGCGGCGGAAGCACCGTGAATATCATGCTCGCCTAAGCATGGGCATGATACGAAAATTTCAACCATTATCCAACATTAAGCTTTCATTACTTGCCAGATCGCAAATCTGTGCTAAATTTATTCTATCGGCCAACTAAACGAGAGGAGGTGATCTGTGGGTAGTCGCAGTCTTTTGGGAGTGTGCGCCGACTGATCCTCCCTTCGGTGAGTGAGCTTTACGGGTGACTCTACACCCGGGAGCGCCGCTCCCAAATGCACCGCTTGAAAAGACCGCCGGGGTTCGCCTCGGCGGTCTCATTTTAGACATCTTATATCCGGTTCAACCGCTCAGAATTTTTCACTCAGGGGCTGGCTGTGGGAAGCAAGTTCTAGCGGCAAT